>JAGVGD010000133.1 GCA_020057245.1 Thiobacillus sp.
CAAGCCGACGAAACCGGCCTGCGGGCGCGAGAAGGTGACGCCGCAGTCCTTGTCCTGGTCGTATTCGGACGCGTGGCCCAGCAGGTTGTTGGCGGCGACGCGGCCCTGCGTGGCGGCGGTGTGGGCGAGCATGTAGCCGCCGACCACGTCGCCCACCGCGTAGATGTGCGGCACGCTGGTCTGGCCGCGCGTATTGACCTTGATCGCGGCGCCGTCGAGTTCGACGCCAGCCTTGTCGATGCCGAGCTTGCTGGTGTCGGGACGCTTGCCGGTGGCCATCAGCACGATGTCGCAGGCAAAGGTGTGCGCTTCTCCGGCGGCGTTTTTGTAGGCGACGCTCATGCTGCCCGGCGTACCTGTCGCGCCATCGATCGACGCGTTGGTGACGACGGTGATTTCCTTTTCCAGCAGGCCGATCAGGGTCTTGCCGATCTCGTCCTCGATTTCGGCGAGGATGCGCTCGTTGCGTTCCAGCATCAGGATTTCGGTGCCGAAGTCGCGGAAGATCTGCGCCATTTCGACGCCGATGACGCCGCCGCCGATGATCGCCATTTTCTTCGGCGGTTGGGCCAGGTTCCAGATGGTGTCGGAGGTGACGACGCCACCCGTCGCCAGGTTCTCGCGCGCGCCTGGGATCGGCGGCACGAAAGCGGGTGCGCCGGTGGCGATGACGGCTGCGCCGAAGCTGACCGTGTAGGGCTCGCCTTCAACCGGGGTGATCTTCAGGGTGTGGGCGTCGACGAATTCGCCGAAGCCTTCACGCACGTCGATCTTCATGCCCTTGTCGGCCTTGAGCGCCATTTCGCCGCGGCTGGTTTGCACCCAGCGGCGGTGCTTTTCCACCTGCGCCCAGTTGAGTGCCGGGGTCTGGGTGCCGTCGACGCCGATTTCAGCATCGTGGCTGCGGTTGCGGATGACGTCGGCCGCCGCGCGCCAGGCCTTGGAAGGAATACAGCCGCGCCACAGGCATTCGCCGCCGGGGAAGGGCTCGTTGTTGACCATCATGACCTTGATGCCGTGGTCGGCCAGATCGCGCGCGCAATCCTCGCCGCCGGGACCGCCGCCAACAACGACGACCGGGAAGTCCCAATTACCCTCGGGGATGGGCGACACCGGTGCGCTGTGGGTGGCGGGGGCGGCCACGGATTCCGCCACTGCGCCGCCCGCGCTGAGCCAGGTGTCGGGCGCTTCGATGGTTTGTTTCAGCGCATTGAGATACAGCGCCACTTCGGCGCCGTTCAGCACGCGGTGGTCGCAGGTCAGGGTGAACGGGGTGCCCTGCGGGCCATTCGCAGCAATCGCCAGAATCGCGGCGATGCCGGGCGTGGGGATGGCGGTGAAGTGCGACACGCCCATCATGCCCATATTGGAAATGGTGAAGGTGGGGTTGGCGTATTCGGCCGGCGCGAGCTTGCGCACGCGGGCGCGTTCCACCAGTCCGGCCCAGTCGCCTTGCAGCGCGGCCAGGGATTTCTTTTCGATACCGTGAAGGATGGGTACCACCAGGCCGCCGTCGTTCGAGGTGACGGCGACGCCGAAGTCGTGGTTGCTGCGCTCGACCAGTTTGTCGATCGGCTGGTATGCCCAGTTCATGCGGGGGAATTTCGCCATCGCCACCGAGCAGGCTTTGGCGATCGCCACCGTGACCGACACTTTGTTGGCCTTGGCGGCTGCGGTCAGCGCGGCGGTGCTGATATTCATTGTGGCGTGGAAGGTCGGCAGCGTCAGCGAGGTGGTCATCGCGTGGCTGACGGCTTTTTCCATCGAGGTCATGGCGCGGCCCTGGCCGGGTACATCCACCTGCGGTAGCGAATGGGCGACGGCCTGCATCGACGGCCGTGCGCGGGCGACGTCGGCGGCGATGATCACGCCGGCCGGGCCACTGCCGGCCAAGCCGCTGAGGTCGACATTCAGTTGTGCCGCCACCTTGCGTGCATAGGGACTGGCCTGACGGCCTTGCGGGCGCGCCACCGGCGCGGCGTTGCCGCTGGCGGCGATTTGCGCCGGGGTGGTTTTGGGCGTGGGGATATGCGCCGGCTTGTCGGCTGCGTGCGGGGCGACCTGATGCGATTCCTTGACCTTGTGGTCGGCGCCGATGGTGACGCCGGTATCGTTGGCCTTGGACGCGTCGTCGACGATGAAGCCCATCGGATGGCCGACCTCGACCACGCTGCCGATGTCGGCGATGGGGCCGGAGAGGAAACCGTCCTGGAAGACCTCGACGTCCATGATGGCCTTGTCAGTCTCCACCGTGGCGACGATGTCGCCGCGCTTGATGACATCGCCCGGCTGTTTTTCCCAGGTGACGACCACGCCTTCGGTCATGGTGTCGGACAGCTGCGGCATCACGATGGGCGTGCCGGCATGGTGCGGAATCATCTCGGTCTGCGCGAGTTCGGCCACCACTTCGCCGGCAGCAATCGCCATGTCGCCCGCCGTGTCGGTGATGTAGCCGAGCGCCGCGCCGACGGCAATGGTCGCGCCGATATCCGCCAGCGGGCCGGCCAGATAACCGGCCTTGAACACCTCGACATCCATGATGGCCTTGTCGGTTTCCACCGTGGCGACGATATCGCCGCGCTCGACGCGATCGCCGGCTTGTTTTTCCCAGGTGACGACCACGCCCTCGGTCATGGTGTCCGAGAGTTGGGGCATCGTAATTGCGTAGTGTTGGGACATGCTTGGATCCTAAGTCTTTGTTTATCCGCGAAGGACGCGAAGGGACGCGAAGAAAACCTTATAGAAGATATCTTCGCGATCCTTCGCGTCCTTCGCGGACAAAAAGGTTTTACGCTTTTCCGAACAGTTTCAGAACGGCCTTGACCACATCTTCGTGGTCGGGAATGGCTGCTTTTTCCAGCGTGTGGTTGTACGGCTGCGGCACCAGCGCCGAGTGCACGCGCACCGGGGCGGCGTCCAGTTCGAAGAAGCATTCTTCGTTGATGATGGCGATGATTTCGGCGCCGACGCCCACCGGCGCTTCGTCTTCTTCGGCGATGACGGCACGGTGGGTTTTGCTGACCGACTGCTTGATGCCGGCGCGATCCAGCGGCGACAGCGAATAGAGATCGATGACTTCAGCCGAGATGCCGTACTGCTTGTCGAGGATTTCGGCGGCCTTCAGACACCAGTGCACCGAGATGTTGTAGCCGAACAGGGTGACATCGGTGCCGGAGCGTGCGATGTCGGAGCCTTCCAGCGGGTGGAAATATTCGCTGTCAGGCACTTCGCCCTTCATGTTGTACATCAGCTCGTGTTCGTTGATGAACACCGGGTCGTTGCTGCGGATGGCCGATTTCAGCAGACCGTAGGCCTGCTTGGGGTTGGACGGCGTGACCACGCGCAAGCCGGCGATGCCCATGAACACTTTTTCCATCCGGGCCGAGTGCTGCGCGCCGAGCTGGTGCGCCGCACCGCCGGCCGAGCGGAACACGCACGGCGCTTCGAGCTGGCCGCCCGACATGTAGCGGATCTTGGCGGCGGAGTTGAACATCTGGTCCATTGCCAGCCAGGCGAAGTTGACCGACATGATTTCGACGATCGGACGCACGCCGAGGAAAGAGGCGCCGATGGCCAGTCCGGTGAAGCCGCCTTCGGAAATCGGCGTATCCATCACCCGCAAGGGGCCGTATTTTTCGAACAGACCTTTGGTCGCCTTGTAGGTGCCACCGGCCACGCCGATGTCTTCGCCCATACAGATGACCATCGGGTCGCGTGCCATTTCTTCGTCGTGAGCGCGCTGGATCGCTTCCCACAGCATGATTTGAGCCATTTTGTTTCCTTTAATTCGAGTGTCGCGTCAGCGCCGGGATTAAACAGTCCGCACTCAGGCGGCTTGGCCGGTAAGCCATTGCTGCTGGCTTGCGCGGTCGGCGAGAACGTATTTTTCGAGGTCTTCGACGCGCGGTTCAGGCGACTCTTCGGAGAACTTGATGACTTCGTTTTCGATGTAGGCGTCGGTTTCTTTTTCCAGCGCCTCGTAGGCTTCCATGGTCAGCTCGCCGGCCGCAATCAGGCGGTCGCGCAGGATGAAGATGGGGTCGCGCTGCTTCCACAGTTCTTCTTCCTCGCGCGTACGGTAGCCGCGCGAATCCGACATCGAGTGGCCGCGATAGCGGTAGGTCATGAGTTCGAGGAAGTAGGGGCCCTTGCCCGAGCGGACGTGGTCGACCGCCTTGCGGGCGTGTTCGTAGACGACTTCCACATCCTGGCCGTCGCACTCGGATGCCTCGATGTTGTAGGCCGCCACGCGCTTGTGCTGGTGGACCACGGCGGTGGAGCGCTCGATCGAAGTGCCGATGCCGTAGCGGTTGTTTTCGCAGACGAACAGCACTGGCAGGTTCCACAGCGCAGCCATGTTGAGCGTTTCGTGGAACACGCCCTGGTTGTTGGCCGCATCACCGAGGAAGCAGATGGCGATTTCGTCGCCGCCCTTCAGCTGGATCGCTTTGGCGATGCCGGCGGCCAGCGGGAAGGGGCCGCCGACCAGTGCATAGCCGCCCATGAAACGGTGCGCCGCATCGAAGATGTGCATCGAACCGCCGCGGCCCTTGGAGGAACCGGTTTCCTTGCCGTACAGCTCGGCCATCACTGCTTTCGGGTCGGAGCCGCATTTGATCGCGTGGACGTGATCGCGGTAGCCGGTGATCACGTAATCGTGGCCGGGACGGGCGGCTTCCATCACGCCGTTGCAGCACGCTTCCTGGCCGGGATAGAGGTGGAGAAAACCGCCAATCTTGCGTTCGATATAGGCCTGGTAGCAGCGCTCTTCAAAACGGCGATGCAATACCATTTCGCGTAAGACGCGTTTCTTGTCTTCGATCTTCATTCGGTTACCCTTGGAGGATTGGGGCGGAAAATGCGCTGGAAAAACAGCAAACTCTTGAATTATCCCGTAAAGCCCGCCTGCCATCAAGAAAATGCCACCCACAAGGAAGACTCATGCTGCCCAAACTGGCTGTTAACAAACAGGAAATCACCGAGAAATCGCTGCATGTAGCGGGCCATGCCTTGCTGCTGCTGCCGGTGTCGAAAACCTTCCCCGAGGTGCCAGGCTGGATTGAACTCAAGGCGGCGTTGAAGCGGCGTGACCTGAAACTGGATGCTCTGGCCAAATCGCCGGTGGCGGTGCAGCTGCCCGGCGGCACGCTGGCGGTCTATGCCATGCTGAAACCGGATGCGAGTACCTTCGAGGCGCACGAATTGGTGCGCAAGGGTCTGGCACTGCTGCTGGGCGAACACCCCAAAGCGCTGACGCTGGCCGTGTTCGGCGAGGCCGAATTCAGGGCGCGCGCGGCCGATGCTGCGGTCTATGCGGCATTGGTCAACGCGGTGCAGCTGCCGTCGAGAAAGTCCAAGTCCGACGCCACGCTGAAATCCGTGCAGGTGTTCGGCGAACACGCTGCCGACGGCTTCGCCCGCGTCAAAGCGCTGGCCGAAGGCAACAGCCTCACCCGCAGCCTCACCGTACAGGGTCCGGATGAGCTGACTCCGGGGGTTTACCGCAAGCGCATCAAGGCGCTGGCCAAGGAATATGGCTGGACGGTCGAGGAATACGGTTTCGACAAGCTGAAGAAAATGGGCGCCGGTGCGTTCTGCGCCGTGGCGCAAGGCTCGCCCGCCAAAGATGCTGCCATCGTGCGCGTCAGCTATCGGGGTAAAGCGGGCAAGTCCGGCAAGAACCAGCCGGTTGCATTTGTGGGCAAGGGCATCTGCTTCGACACCGGCGGCCACAACCTCAAGCCCGCCAAGTACATGCAGGGCATGCACGAGGACATGAACGGCTCGGCGGTGGTGCTTGGCATCCTGGCGGCGGCATCGAAGCTGAAACTGCCGGTCGCGCTGGACGGCTGGGTTGCGCTTGCCGAGAACCACATCAGCCCCGAGGCCTATCGCCAGAACGAAGTGGTCAAAGCGCTCAACGGCACCACCATCGAAATTGTCCACACTGATGCCGAAGGCCGCATGGTGCTGGCCGATACGCTGACCCTGGCTGCGCGCGCCAAGCCGCGCCTGATCGCCGATTTCGCGACCCTGACCGGCTCGATGCATTACGCCCTCGGCAGCCGCATGTCGGGCGTGTTCGCCACCTCCAGCGCGCTGGCGCACCAGGCCTCGCGCGCTGCCATCGCCAGCGGCGAACGCATCGTCGTGTTCCCTTATCCCGAGGATTACGACAGCCACCTCGATTCGACCGTGGCCGACGTCAAGCAATGCAGCATGGAGGGCGAGGCCGACCACATCCTCGCCACGCGTTTCCTGTCGCGCTTTGTCGGCGACACGCCGTGGCTGCACATGGACCTGTCGGGTCACAACTGCAAAGGCGGGCTGGGCGCGGTGATGAGCGACGCCAACGGCTTTGGCGTGGCATGGGGGATCGCGCTGCTGGATGGATTGCAGTCTTAAAGTCCGGCCATCAACAGCGGTGCAGATGCCGATGGCTGCTGTTGTGTCGGGTCAGGCCATCGAGCCGCTTTACGTCGACGATACCCTGTTGATATTCGACAAACCCGGCGGCCTGCTGGCGGTGCCGGGACGCGGCGCCGACAAGCAGGATTGCCTGAGCGCGCGGGTGCAGGCGCGTTACCCCGACGCCCTGATCGTGCACCGCCTCGACATGGCCACTTCCGGGCTGATGGTGATGGCGCGCGGTGCGGCGGCCCAGCGCGCATTGAGCCAGGCGTTTGCAGCGCGCACGGTGAACAAGCGTTACATCGCCGTGGTCGCTGGACGGCTGGAGGCGCCGCCCGGAGAGTGGGGCGTGATCGACCTGCCTATCATTGTCGACTGGCCGAACCGGCCCCTGCGCATCGTCGATCATCAGCATGGCAAGCCGAGTCTCACGCGCTGGCGTGTGCTGGGATATGAAGCAGACGGCGCCGCGACGCGCATCGAACTCGAACCCGTCACCGGCCGCTCGCACCAGTTGCGGGTCCACCTGCGTGCACTGGGCTACCCGATACTCGGCGACGCTTTGTACGCGCCGCCGGAAGTGCAGGCAAAGGCAGGCCGTTTGTTGTTGCACTCGGCCGCGCTGGGATTTGCGCATCCGCTGACGGGTGAGGCGATGCGCTTTACGTCCGGGGTGCCATTCTGAAGGCGTCGGGCGTTTTTTGCAGCGGCAGCAGCGCCGCGCACAACATGGCAAGCAGCAGCCAGATCATGACGGACCACTGGGCGGTGTAAAAGGAAGGATGGGTGTTGAGTGGAAATATCCAGGCCATGACCGCCATGGCAAACGGCAGCGCAAGCAGCCTTCGTTCCGCGTCCGCCGCGCGCCAGTATCTGACCAGGAGGGCGTAGAACAGGCCCAGTCCGAGCAGGCCGATCAGGCCGGTTTCCGAGGTGACTTCCACGACCATCTGATGGGCATAGAAAGCGCCAGTCAGCCGGCCCGATTTTTCGTCGGTGGATACAAAAATATCGCCCGGCTGGGCAAACTCGGGATAGGCGTAGCGGAACGCCCGCGCCCCCACGCCGTTGACCGGGTGCGCCTCGATCATGGCGAAAGCGTCTTTCCAGAGCGTCCAGCGGAGCGAAAGCGCCTGGTCGATTTTGGCCTCGTCGCCGGAAAACAGCAGCAGGGTCTGGTCCAGCCGCTGTTTCGCAGCCGGGTTCTCGAATGCGGCAAATGTGCCGACGATGCCGACCACGGCGGCGACTGCGCCCATTTTCCACAGCGGCACGCCGCGTCGCCGGGTTTCCGAAAACAGCAACCACACACAGACCAGGCCGAAGCTGACCCAGCCGCCCCGGCTGCCCGCAAGGACGACAACCGCACCGGCCATGGCTGTCGCCAGCAGCATCAACACCGGTTTGCTGCGCAGTGCGAGCATGATGAAGGGCGCAAGCACGGGCATGGCGTTGCCCAGCTTGGGTTGGCCCTCGCCAAATACGCCGTTGAGGCGGGTGGGCGATAGCGCAAAACCGAGGAAATCATGTCCGGCCGCGGCCTGGAACAGTGCGTCCACCACCCAAAACGCGGCCAGTCCGGCCATGAGCTTGAAGAGTAGCGCCACCTGGTTCGGCTTGCTCAATGCCCAGATCACGAACAGCCCGGCGAGATAGAGCCGGATGAACGACAGGCTGGTGCCCCCGGACTTCTTCAGGTCGTAGCTGTCCGGAAAGGAAATCAGGATGGGAATCCAGATGCAGGCAAACAGCAGGGTGAAAAACCGGATGCCCGGTTCCTGAAAAAATGCCCGGCCGGAGCGGTAGGCCAGCACGCCGCCGCCTATAGTCATGAACAGGAGCGGCAACTCGACTGATCGGCTAAACGGAAACAGCAGGAAGCAGGAAAAAACCAGCCAGGTGTAGTGCTGCGCTTGAAGGGATCGTGTCATAGGCAGGGTGGGCCGTGCCGGATCGGTGGCCGGGCAGTCGCTCATTCGGGTTGCAGCAAGGATTCGGGTGCCCGGCAGCTGCGCCAGGCCGCAGCATTATGCCGGATTAAATCCGCCAACATACGAGGCTCAGGTTGGCAGACCGGCAAGCGCGGCCTGTAATTGCTGACGCACCACCGACTCGGAGAAATAGTGCTGGCTGGTCATGGCCGCCGCGTCGCCCAGCAGGGGCAGTTCGCCCGGGTTTGTCGCCAGGGCGGCCACACGATCGGCCAGGGATTGGGCATCCCCCGCCGGAGTCCAGACGAGCCCGCTATGTCCGGCCGCGCTCAGGACTGCAGGGTAGGCATCGGCCGAACGCGTGATCACCGGCCGGCCGCAGGCCAGCGACTGGAATACCTTGTTGGGTATGACCCGGCCCGCCTTGGGTGTGGCGCCGAATACGCCCAGCAGGATATCGGCCCGGTGAATGCGTGCGGGAAGGATTTCGTAAGGCAGCCAGTTTTCAAAGCGCACGTTCGCCAGCCCGTGCGCCTGCGTTTCGCATCCGGCGCGCAGGGGGCCTTGCCCCAGCAGCACCCAATTGACCGGCGGTCCCCGATAGAGACGGGCCGCCTCGACGACGACCTGGGGGCCCTGAAGCGGGATGAAACTGCCATAAAACAACAACTCCAGCGGATCGTCCGGTCCCCGGGCGGGTTGCGGCTGCGGTTTGAACAGCGCTTCTTCGGCGCCGACATAGACCACAGCGAGTTGCTGCCTGGGGACGCCCAGCACGTCGGCGAAATAATCGGCGTGAGCGGGGGTGTCGGCGATCACACGGCTGGCGCGTTGAAACAGCGTGCGCTCCCAGCCCAGCAAGCGTTTTGCACGCGCGCTGCCGGGGCTGAGTTTTGCCCGTTCGTCCACCTGCTTGTCGTACGCGGAGATGAGCGGATCGAAAACCAGGGGAACGCGATGACGCTGCGCCCAGCGATCCGCTGCCGCCAGGTCGCGCTGCCTGAAGCACGGCACCCAGACCAGATCGGGCCTGGGCAGGCGGGTCAGTCTTGCTTCCCAGTCGGCCACGCCGGCAAACCGGGGATGGAAATCCCGGACCTGCCAGCCCAGGCTCGCGAACAGCTTGCGCAGGATGCGGTTGCGTGAATAGGCAGGATCGAAACGCCCCCACCAGAGAACACTCGGCACATGTACCTTTCTTGTTGGCGAATAATTCAATGTCGGTCAGCCCACCTTCGCCGGGGCGATGACTTCGGGCAAACAGGCTTCGAGGTTCTGTCGATGCCGCAAACGCGATAGAGTGCTGCGCTGATTGCGGGGTTGGGCGCAGCCTTCCAGACCCGCGTTTTTCCTGGCGGACACTTTAATTTATTTTCAAAAAAATGATGAAACAGATTGTTTGCATGAAGTGGGGAACCCTTTACCCGGCCGGGTATGTGAACAAGTTGTATGGCATGGTCCGCAGAAACATCCAGGGGCCGTTGCGCTTCGTCTGTTTGACCGACGACCCATCGGGCGTGCGCAGCGAAGTGGAATGTCTGCCTTGTCCGACGGTTGCGCTACAGCCGCCCTACAACAATACCGGGTGGCGCAAGATCGCGCTGTGGGCCAGCGAACTGCCGGGCATGGACGGCGACTGGCTTTTCCTCGACCTCGATGTCATCGTCACCGGCAGCCTGGATGATTTTTTCAGCTTTGCGCCGGAGAAGTCGTTCGTGGTCATGCAGAACTGGACCCAGCCGGGGCGAGGCATCGGCAACACCTCGGTCTTCCGTTTCAGGGTCGGCCAGCACCCCTATATCTATGACCGGCTCGTTCCGGAGTTCAAAACGATCCTCGCCCAGCACAAGATCGAGCAGATCTACATTTCGCGCACGATTTCCGAAATGGCGTTCTGGCCCGACGCATGGTGCGTCCTGTTCAAGACGCATTGCGTCCCGCCCATGCCGCTGCGCTGGTGGAAGACGCCCACCCGGCCCGCAACCGCCCGCGTGATCGCCTTTCCGGGCGACCCCAATCCGCACGACGCGGTGCGCGGAATATGGCCGGTCAAGAAACCCTACAAGAAGTTTTACAAGTTCATTCGGCCTGCAACCTGGATCGCTGATTACTGGCGTGAGTGAGCCGGTGGCGTCGAGGAGCACCTCGGCGCATCTATTGGTCCGGGCTAGTGGTCTGCTTCCGAAATACTTGAACATGAAATGGCGTCTTTTTCCGCATGGCCGCGTTGCTCGTCGTTGCCATAGAGCCGGCTATGTCGCCTCCTCACGCCTTGCCCTGCGAAAAAATCCATCCGTTTCATTCGTCCAACTATTTCGGAAGCAGTCCACTAGCGCGCCGACAGGTAGCGCGGGAAGGCATGCTTGTCGAGCAGGATTTCGATGAGGTTGATGCTGCCGGCGAGGTCGGCATGGGCAAACAGGGCGTCGAGGTCGGCTTCGGTCTCGATGCGATGGTGGCGGATGCCGAACGACTGGGCGAGCAGGCCGAAGTCGGGGTTCACGAAGTCGCAGTCGATGTAGCGTTCGCCGTACAGCTGGAACTGATTCTTGCGGATCAGGCTCATGGTGCCGTTGTTGATGACGACGATATTGAGCGGGATGGCGTAATTGACTGCGGTCATGATTTCCATGCAGCACATCTGGAAGCCGCCGTCGCCGAGAATGGCGAACGTGGGGCTGTCCTTGGCGAAGCAGCGCGCGCCGATCGCGGCCGGGATGGCGTGGCCGAGCGAGGAAATGCCGGAGTTGGGGAAATAGTGGTTGCGGTCGGAAACGTCGAACCAGCTCTGCGCGAATACGATGTTGTCGTCGAACACCAGCGCATTGTGCGGAAAGCGCTGTGCCAGCTGGCGGTAAAAAACCTGCATCAGGCGAAACGCCTGGTTTGTGCTGTCCAAGCTGACGGGCGCTGCCGCGCTGGCCTGATGGCGGTCTAGCAGGTCGCGCGATTTGGGCGGCGTGGCATCGGCCTGGAGCGTGGCGTAGACGTCTTCCATCACCGCTCGGATGTCGCCGCAAATCGCCACGTCGGGCTGGAACACGCGGCCGAGCTGTGCGGCGTCGCAATCCACCTGGGCGATTTTCTTGCCGGCCAGCAATTGGGCATCCCACAGATAGCTGGTGCGTTCGTTGAAGCTCGCGCCGAGAAACAGCAGCAGGTCGGCATGCTCGACCATATAGCGGTACGCCTCGCCGTTGGAGGTGACGCCGAGACAACCCAGCGACAAGGCGGTACCTTCGGCCACCACGCCCTTGGCCTTGAGGCTGGTGGCCACCGGGATGTTGAAGTTGTCGGACAAGGCCGCAACGATGTCGCGTGCGCCGGCCTGGATGCAGCCGTGACCGGCGATGATCACCGGCGACTGCGCTGCCTGCAGCAGTTCGGCGAGCTCGCTTGTCGGCGAACTGTGGCGCGCGGATACACGACGCGGGAAATGCACGCTGTCGAGCACGCTGGCGTCGACCGTTTCCTTTTGCACGTTGTACGGGATCGACAGCAGCACCGGCCCGGGCTCGCGCCCCAGCAGGGCTTGCGTTGCCTGGTTCAGCACCTGGCCGAGATAGTCGGTGCGCTCGATCAGCTTGTGATAGCGCGTGATGCTGGCGAACAGCGCGCCCTGGTCGATGGCGCCGCCTTCGCCCGAGCTTTCCTGCAGGCCGCCTTTGCCGAAAATATAGGTCGAGGTTTCACCGGTGATCGCCAGCACCGGCAAGCGCTCGGCATAGGCGTTGGCGATGCCGGTGATCAGGTTGGTCGCGCCGGGGCCGGCGGTGGCGATGCAGGCGGAAGGCTGGTGCGATACCCGCGCATAGCCGCCGGCCATGAAGGCTGCGCCCTGTTCGTGCTTGACCAGCACGCTGGCGATGCCGGAATCATGCAGGCAGTCGTAGATGGGCAGCACGTGTGCGCCCGGCATGCCGAAGATCGTGTCGATCCCCAGGCGTTGCAGATAGCGGACGATTAATTCGCTGACGGTCATGTGCATACGATGTGGACTCGCTCCAGGCCGGCGGCTCTTGTGGCGCGCTCGGAAGCATGGGATTGGAGCACAAGACGCCGCGCGGGGGAACCTTGATGCGGTGTGGTCAAACCAGTTTGGCCACCTGCCTTGGCCCTCGGTTGCGCACATTCACAGCAGCGTCACCGGGTCGCCCGGCTGCCAGGGGACGCGTTTGGGCATGATCGAGACAAACAGCGCTGACTGCGTCAGGGTGTCCCGCCACTGGCGCAATGCGGGGAGGGGCGCGGCCGCAAACCAGTCCGCATCGACGCCGGCGAACTGGCGGATGAACGGCACGATCGCCAGGTCAGCCAGGGTGGGCGTTTCGCCGAGCAGATAGCGCGAAGCGCGCAGGCGTTGATCCAGCGGCGCGACAAAGAGCTCGACTGCCGCATCGCGATAGCTTTCAGCCGGGCGAGCCGATTGATGGGTGGCGTATTTATAGCCGTCGAGCAGGCGTTTGAACGCCCCGTCGTTGAGCGCAATCAGTGCTTGCTCGTCAGTAGAATCCGTGTGCCAGCGCAAGGCCGGCTGAGTGGGCACTGCCTGGCTTGATGCCCAGTGCATGATGTCGAGGCTTTCTTCCAGCACGCTGCCGTCTGCCAGCTGCAATACCGGCACCGTGCCTTTGGGCGACAGCGTCAACATCGCTGCGGGCTTGTGCTTGAGCGCCACCTCGCGCAGCTCGGCGGGGATGCCTGCATGCTTCAATGCCAGCCGGGCGCGGATGGCGTAGGGGCAGCGTCGGAAGCTGTAGAGAATGGGCAGGGCTGTCATGGGCATTCGGCTGGAAGGATGACGTGCTGAAAAGCGCCGGGCATGTCGGAGCCGGCAAGCTGGCCGGCCTGTTTGCCGATGCCTCAGACGTGCGCCAGGTGTTGCTCGATGGCGGCAAACGTCAGGGCGACTTCGGTGGTTTGCACCGTAATGCCGAGCTGCTTGCATAACTGCGAAAGCGACAGCAGCCCGCGAACCGATTTCTTGCCATCGATCTGCTCGAATACCAGCGCGTGCTGGCGGCCGCTTGAGCGGAGCGTTTCCAGCACATGTCCAACGTTTGCATGGGACAGATCGTTAAAGTCGGCCGCTTCGAGCTGGTCGACCGGCGTCATGATGTCAGCCACCAGTACATCCCCGCGCAGGATGCCCCGGCTATGCACCACTTGCATGGGTTTTTCACCATGGATGTCGGTGCTGGTGATCAGCCCGACCACCCGGTCTTCGGTATCCATCACGAACAGCAGGCGAACTTTGCGCCGCATCATCCGCGCTTCCACCTGCTCAATGGTGTCGCCCGGGAGCGCAATATAAGCCGTCACGCGCCGGAAGTCGGTCATCACATCGAGTGCGGGATTTGCCAGCGTGACGCGGTCGGGCAATACACAGGTCGGGCGCTGCAGCCCGGCAGATTGATCGAGATGGCTGGTGGCTAAACGGTTGAAGTTCATGGTGACTCCTTGATTGGGTTCAAAAAGACTTGTTTGCAGAGACAACATTCATATGCGAAGCATGATGCGTATCGGTCAACGCGCCAGTGCCCGCGCGTGAAACGCCAGGTGTTCGCCGATGAACGTGGCGATGAAGTGGTAGCTGTGATCGTAGCCGTCCTGCATCCTCAATGCGAGAGGGATGCCGCGGGCCGCACAGGCGGCCTGCAGGTTCTGGGGATGCAGCTGTTCGGACAGAAATTCGTCGGCCGTGCCGTGGTCGATCAGGGCGGGAGGAAGCGTCGCGCCCGCCAGGATCAGACAAGTGGCATCCCAGATTTCCCACGCCGTTTTGTCGTCGCCGAGATACGCGCTGAAACAGCCTTGTCCCCACGGGCTGATCACCGGGTTGCAGATGGGGGCAAAGGCCGAGACCGAGGCGTACATGCCGGGGTTTTTCAGCGCGCAGATCAGCGCGCCGTGGCCACCCATCGAGTGCCCGCTGATGGCGCGCTTGCCGGGGATGACCGGAAAATGGGCCTCGACCAGCGCGGGCAGTTCGCGGGTGACGTAGTCGTACATCTGGTAGTGCGTCGCCCACGGAGCCTGCGTGGCGTTGACGTAGAAGCCCGCGCCCTTGCCGAGGTCGTAGCGCTCGGGCACATCGGGTACGTCGTCGCTGCGCGGACTGGTGTCGGGCATCACCAGAATCAGCCCGAGCTCGGCGGCGTAGCGTTGCGCGCCGGCCTTCGTCCGCACATTGTCGTCGGTGCAGGTGAGGCCGGACAGCCAGTACACCACCGAACAATCCTGCGTGGCGGCCTGCGGCGGCAGGTAGACCGAGAAGGTCATGTTGCACTGGCAGGTCGCCGATGCGTGTTGCCAGCGTTCGAGCCAGCCGCCGAATTCCTTGATTTTTTCGACTTGTTTCATCGCCGCCTCAGAAAATGATGACCGAGCGGATGCTCTTGCCCGCGTGCATCAGGTCGAAGGCGCGATTGATGTCTTCCAGCGGCATAGTGTGGGTGACCAGCCTGTCGAGTTCGATCTTGCCGTTCATGTAGTTCTCGACGTAGCCCGGCAGTTGCGAGCGGCCCTTGACGCCGCCGAATGCGGTGCCTTTCCAGGTGCGGCCCACCACCAGGTTGAACGGCCGGGTGCAGATTTCCTGGCCGGCGCCGGCCACGCCGATGACGGTCGATACGCCCCATCCCATGTGGGTACATTCGAGCGCGTCGCGCATCACATTGACATTGCCGATGCATTCGAACGAGTAGTCGACGCCACCGTGGGTGAGGTCGCGGATGTATTCGGAAACCGAGCCGTTGACGTCTTTGGGATTCAGGAAATCCGTTGCGCCAAGCGCTTTAGCCATCTCGAACTTGTCCGGGTTGAGGTCGATGGCGATGATGCGTCCCGCCTTGGCCATCACCGCGCCCTGGATGCACGACAGGCCGATGCCGCCGAGGCCGAACACCGCGACGGTGGAACCGGGTTCGACCTTGGCGGTGTTGAGCACTGCGCCGATCCCGGTGGTGACGCCGCAGCCGAGCAGGCAGACCTTGTCCAGCGGCGCAGCGGGGTTGATCTTGGCGAGCGCGATTTCCGGCACCACGGTGTATTCGGCAAACGTCGAGCAGCCCATGTAGTGAAAAATCGGCTTGCCGTTTTTCGAGAAGCGGCGGGTGCCGTCTGGCATGTAGCCGGTCCACACGGTGGATGCGATCGACTGGCACAGGTTGGTCTTGGGCGAGGCGCAGTATTCGCAGTGTCCGCACTCGGGGATGTAGAGCGGGATGACGTGGTCGCCCGGCTTCAGCGTTGTCACGCCGGGGCCGCACTCCACCACGATGCAGCCGCCTTCGTGGCCGAGAATGCAGGGGAAGGCGCCTTCCGGGTCGTCGCCCGACAGCGTGAAGGCGTCGGTGTGGCAGACGCCGCTAGCGACGACCTGCAACAGCACTTCGCCCTCGCGCGGGCCTTCTACGTCGACCTCTTCGATCGACAGCGGTTTCTTGGGTTCCCAGGCTACGGCGGCGCGTGCTTTCATGGTGGCGTCCTTGTTTGAAATGGGCTGATGTGGAGAGACTTCAGGCGGTTTGCTGGAGCAGCTTCTGGAAGGACACCTCAAACAGCTTGACGCCATCGTCCTGCAGGGTCTGGCCGACCTGGTCCATGTCGATGCCCAGTCGCGCCAGTCCGGCCAGCCGGGTCGCGGATTCGGCGAGGTCCTGCTCGACCTGCAGCGCCGGCTTGCCGTGATCGGCCAGCGCGGCCAGCGTCTTGTCGGGCAGGGTGTTGATGGTTTCCGCGCCGATCAGCGGCTCGACATACAGCAGGTCGGAATAGTCCGGGTTCTTGACCCCGGTGCTCGCCCACAGCAGCCACTGCGGCATGGCGCCGCGTTGCGCCAGCGCGGCAAACGCTTCGCCGTGAAAAATCGCCCGATAGCGCTGGTAGGCGAGTTTGGCCATCGCCACCGCCGCCTGGCCGCGCAGCGCCAGTGCCTCGGGCGTGCCGATGGCCGCCAGCTGCGTATCGACCAGGGTGTCGACGCGCGACAGGAACAGGCTTGCCACCGCGTGGCTGGCGCACAGGTCGGCGCCGCTCTGCGCGCGCGCGTCGAGCCCGCGGATATAGGCCTTGAACACGGCTTCGGTCTGTGCCACCGAAAACAGCAGGGTCACGTTGACGTTGATACCGAGCCGGGTCAGCGTTTCGAAGGCGCTGACGCCCGCCGGCGTGCCTGGCACCTTGACCAGCAGGTTGCGGCGATCGACGGCTGCCGACAGGCGCTGCGCTTCCGCGACCGTGCGTTCGGCATCGTCCGCCCAGCGCGGCGCGACTTCCAGACTGACGTAGCCGTCGCGGCCGTGGCTGGCATCAAAGGTGGGCCGCAGCAGATCGCAGGCGGCCTGGATGTCGGGGATGGCCAGCGCTTCGTAGCGGCGTTCGGCGTCGGGCTCGCTGCCGCGCAGCCTGGCCAGGTCGTCGGCGTAGTAGGGGCTGCTGGCGAGCGCATTCTGGAAGATCGACGGGTTGGAGGTCACCCCGGTCACGCCGTTTTCGGCGATGTGGCGAGCCAGCGTGCCCTCCTGGATCAGGCTGCGCGAAAGGTTGTCGAGCCACAGGCTCTGGCCAAGGGCGGCGGTGCGTTGGGCGGCGTTCATGGAGACTCCTCGATTGCTTGAATGGGTAAGCATAGCGGTTAAGCCGGATGCCGGGTTACGACAACGCAGGCAGCGGGAAGTGCCCGCCGTCGCGGCAGGCCGAAGCCGCGCCTGTGCTAGACTTCGAGGCAATCTTTGGCCCGGACGGCTTCATTTTTCTCAGGTTATTTCCATGTCAGGCAGCACTCTCGGCAAGCTCTTTTGTGTCACCGTGTTCGGCGAATCTCACGGTCCCGCCATCGGCTGCGTGGTGGACGGCTGTCCCCCGGGGATGGCGCTGTGCGAAACCGATATCCAGCATGATCTCGACCGCCGCAAGCCCGGTACCTCGCGCCATGTCACCCAGCGCCGCGAGTCCGACACCGTGGAAATCCTTTCCGGGCTGTACGAAGGCAAAACCACCGGCACGCCGATTGCGCTGTTGATCCGCAACGAAGACCAGCGCAGCAAGGACTACGGCAACATCGGCGAGACCTTCCGCCCCGGCCACGCCGACTACACATACACGCAGAAATACGGCTTTCGCGACCCGCGCGGCGGCGGACGTTCCTCGGCGCGGCTGACCGCGCCCATCGTCGGCGCCGGCGCCATCGCCAAGAAATGGTTGGCCGAACACCATGGCATCGTGATCCGCGGCTACATGAGCGCGCTGGGGCCGCTCGACATCCCGTTCGAGTCATGGGATGCCATCGACGACAACGCCTTCTTTTCGCCCAACGCCGCCATGGTGCCCAAGCTCGAGGAATACATGGACGCGTTGCGCAAATCGGGTGACTCGGTGGGCGCGAAGATCAGCGTGGTGGCCGACAATGTGCCGCCGGGCTGGGGCGAACCGCTGTACGACAAGCTCGACGCCGACCTCGCGCATGCGCT
The DNA here is from genome assembly GCA_020057245.1 of Thiobacillus sp. Taxonomy (GTDB): domain Bacteria; phylum Pseudomonadota; class Gammaproteobacteria; order Burkholderiales; family Thiobacillaceae; genus Thiobacillus. The sequence continues at coordinate 17,816 of JAGVGD010000133.1, forward strand.
GATGGGGCTCAACGCAGTCAAGGGCGTGGAAATCGGTGACGGCATGGAGGCTGCCCGGCAATTGGGCACCGAGCACCGCGATGAAATCACCCCCGACGGCTTTCTCAGCAATCACGCCGGCGGCGTGCTCGGCGGCATTTCCTCCGGTCAGTCCATCGTCGCCCACATCGCAATCAAGCCCACCTCGTCGATGCGCCTGCCGGGCCGTTCGATCGACCTGCACGGTCAGCCGATCGAGGTCGTCACCCATGGCCGCCACGACCCCTGCGTCGGCATCCGTGCCACCCCGATCGCCGAGGCGCTGATGGCCATCGTGCTGATGGATCATGCGCTGCGCCATCGCGCGCAGTGCGGCGGCGTGACGAGCGGGACGCCGGTGGTGGGTAGCGCTGCCTGAGTGCTGCTAGGCCGCAGGCTTTTGCGCGATCACTGTTTGGAAGTAGCGCGGTCCACCTGGAAACAGGCGGTGGCGGGCCACCTCGCTGACGCTGAGTCCATGTCGCGACAGGATCGCTGAATAATCGTAAATCGGGTGCAGGTCGCTGTTCGAAATCACCCAATACAATACATTGGCAATCCGGTAATAGAATGCATGGGTCGCGCGCTGCAGTGCGTTGCCCTGCGGCACGGCAAAGTCGGCCACCAGCAGCAGCCCGCCTGGTTTGAGCAGACTGATCAGATGCCCCAGCATTTTTTGCATGACGTCGGTGGTGAACACGTTCAGAAAATAATTGGCGCAAATCACGTCGTAGTGCCCGGTGCGGTTATGCAGCAGCAGATCGCCGCAAATCAGTTCGCCAGTGACCCCGGCATCCTCCAGTTTCTGGTCAACGCGTGCCAGCATGGCTGAGGCCAGATCAATGCAGGTGATCTTCGCGCCTTTCTCCGCCGCGCGTACCGCGTCTTCGCCGCCCCCCACCCCCGCATACAGCACGTTCTGTCCGGGCTGCATGTATTGCAGTTCATGCAGCTTTGACGCGCGGATCTTGCCGAACGAATACAGGGCGGCCGTGGGCTCGTAGAACCATGCCGTGTGGTTGTAGCGGTTTTTTGCAGTGGCAGTCAGGGTATTCATGTGGGTTCCTTGTTGTTGAGTGCATCAAGATCAAAGGGATGCATACGTGCGCGCGCCGAAAATGGCGGTGCCGATGCGTACCATGGTCGAACCTTCGGCGATGGCGGCTTCAAAGTCGCCCGACATGCCCATCGACAGCGTGTCGAGTTTGAGCCCGTGGGCGTTCAGCGTGTTGAATAGCGTACGCACCTGATAAAACGCCGAGCGCTGCTGCACCAGATCGGTGCTGGGCGCGGGGATCGCCATCAGGCCACGCAGGCGTACGCGCGGAAGATCGGCGATCTGCTCGGCCAGCCACAGAACGCTGTCGGGCGTCGCGCCGCCCTTGCTGGCTTCGCCGCTGACATTCACTTCGATGCACAGATTGAGCGGCGGCATGCCGTCCGGGCGCTGCGCCGACAAGCGTTCTGCGATCTTCAGGCGGTCGACGCTGTGCGCCCAGGCAAAGTTTTCGGCGATGCCGCGCGTCTTGTTGCTCTGGATCGGGCCGATGAAGTGCCAGACCAGATTGGGGTTGGCGACGGCCTTCTGCTTGTCCAGCGCTTCCTGCAGATAGTTTTCGCCGAAATCCCGCTGGCCCGTCAGCGCGGCCGCTCGCACTGCGGTGTGGTCGTAGGTCTTGCTCACGGCCAGCAGGGTGATGTCGCCCGGCTTGCGGCTGAACGCGAGCGCGGCGCGGGCAAGCCGGTCATGTACGGCCATGACGCGGTCGGGAATGTGTTCAATCACCGCGTGTTCAGACATCTCGCGCCCCGCTCAGTGGATCAGACCCATGGCGCGGCCATGCCGCTCACACGACTCGATCACGCGATCCATGTCGGCAATCGTGTGTTCGGAACTGAGGCTGATGCGCACGCGCGGCTTGTTGCGCGGACACGCCGGATAAATCACCGGGCTGGCAAAAATGTCGTCGGCATCCAGCCGTGCCACCAGTTCGAACATCGTGGTTTCATCGCCGAGGATGATGGGAATGATCGGCGTTTCGCTGACGCCGGTATTGAAGCCCACGGCTTTCAGGCCGTGCAGCAGGTGATGGGTGCAGGCCCACAGGTTGACGCGCTTGTCCTGTTCGATTTCGATGATGTCGACCGCCTTGATCAGGGCTGAGGTCACGGAGGGGCTCATGCTGGTCGAATAGATGAAGGCGCGCGAGTTGTATTTGATGAAATCCATCACGTCTTTCTTGGCGCCGACGAAGCCGCCGATGCAACCGAATGCCTTGGACAGGGTGCCGGTGACGATGTCGGGTTCGTCGATGCCGAAATGGTCGGCTGTGCCGCGGCCGTGCGGTCCGGCCACGCCGGTGGCATGGGCGTCGTCGACCATCACACGCGCGCCGTAGCGCCGGGCCAGCGCCATGATTTCCGGCAGTTTGGCGAAATCGCCGTCCATGCTGTAAATGCCGTCGACCACGATCAGCTTGCAGGCCTTGTAGCCGACTTCCTGCAGCACCCGTTCCAGCGATTTCATGTCCTGATGCCTGAAGGTGCGCACCTGCGCCCCGGCCAGGGTGCAGCCATCGATGATGCTGGCATGCACCAGCTTGTCGACAATGGCGACGTCGTCCTTCGACAGCAGTGCGCTGATTGCGCCCAGATTGGCCATGTAGCCGCTTTGAAAGGCCACCACCGATTCCAGCTGCTTGAACTTCGCCAGCTTGCGTTCCAGTTCTTCGTGGAGTTCGTTGGTGCCGTTGAGCAGGCGGCTGCCGCTGGTGCTGTTGCCCCATGCCTGAATGGCCTGGATGCCGGCGCCGGACAGGCGCGGATCGCTGGCCAGCCCGAGATAGTTGTTGGACGACAGCATCAGCATCCTGCGGCCGTCGAACACCACTTCGCGCTCGCTGACCGCGTCGATTTTGCGCATGCCCAGCGCGATATGCTCAGGCTTGACCCGGTTCAACGCGCTGCCCTTCTTGGCGAAAAACGCCTTGGCGAACAGATCGCCGTAGACCATGGCGCCGGAGATCGATCCGGCTTGCTCAAGCGGGTCAATTGCGGGCTCCATTTCATTCAGGGCGGCTTGCACGGTGTCGAGAACGGGGGCGCTGGCAAAGTCATTCATCGGTGTCTCTCCTTAAGTTGCTGTTTTTTTGAGCGTTATGGGGTAGTGGGCTCAGCAACGGGGCAACGCAAAACCTCACTGCTTGCGACAGCCAATGTATCGAGCGCGCGGTGCCGCAACAATCTGGACATGTAGCTATTTCTTGCAGGCAAAAACCCATACATTTGGTACAGATGTACCAGCCTGTCACCCTTGGCAAAGGGTTAGGTGGACTCGCCGGAAAACCTGTCCAAATGGCCAGGGTATATATTTAAATTATTGATTGAGTTGAAAAATTTGATGTTTTTGGCAGGGCGTGGCTGTTCCGGGACGGGCATAATCGACCGGCGGCATGCATAGAAAGAACCCCGGAGGAGACGCATAAATAAAATGGATAACGGCACTGAACTGGCACAGCCGACCGCGCTGGCCAACGCGACGACCCGGGTATTTGTCCTGGCCAATCCGGACTTTTATCTGGAGGGTCTGCTGGCCGTGCTGGCGCGCTCGGCCGACAGCGAAGTGGTGGCATGCGTGAAGCCCGGGGAAGGCTGCTGGGAGACCTTTATTGCGCAGCCTGCCGATGTGCTGCTGGTTCACCGGCAGGCGGTGCAGGATGCGCCCGATGGCTTCAGCCGCTTTCTGCAGCACGCGCCCAATCTCAAGATCATCGTTTTCGGCCACGACATGCCGGACGAGTTTCTGCTGAAGATCGTGCGTTCAGGCGCGGCCGGCTACATCAACGAAAAGATGAGCGGCGATCATTTGCTGAAAGCGGTCCGCACCGTGCTGGAAGGCGAGCTGTGGGTGGAGCGGCGCATCCTGCAAAGGCTGATCCTGCGGGTGGTTGAAATCGAGGGCATCATCAATCAGGCGATCGAGTTGATCCGCAGCGTGCTGACCAGGCGCGAGGCGGAGATTTATCGCCATGTGCTGGGCGGTTTGTCGACCAAGGAAATCGCGGGCGAAATGAACCTGTCGGAGCAAAGCGTCAAACTGCACCTCCGCAATATCTTCAAGAAATTCGACGTCAGCAACAAACAGCAGCTGATCCTGCTGACCTTCCAGAAGGTGTGCCCCGTCTCCAATGTGCTGCGCCTGTTCCGCATCGTGATGGACCGTAACCAGATCGCGCAGGGCAAGCCGCCGCTGATCGAGGATCCGCTGGCAGAGCTGACCGTGCTCACGGACAACCGCGAGGGCGTATAACCCACTGCTTTCCGGGGACGATTGACGAATCCGCTGCGTGCGATCAGGCTGTGCCGTATCGCGCACTTTCCGGTCTGGCGCCATGCGACTCCCCATTAGTCTGAAAATCTTCATCATCACCCTCGCGCTGCTGGCGTTGATGGTGGTGGTTACCTGGCTGTCGGTGCTCAATTTCCGCCAGCTCAACAACCAGGTACGTGCGTTGGCCGATTACTACCTGCCGCTGCAGCAGCAGGTGGCCAGCGTGGAAATCCTCATTCGCCAGCAGATGGTGCACATGGAGCGGGTGATGGCGGGCAGGGAGGTGGCCAACCCCGATCCGGCGTTTCTTGCCAGTGAATCCAGCAGCTTCGACATGCGCGGCATCAACGCCGACCAGATCGTCGATTCCTCGCTGCGCATGCTGAATGATGCCGAAGCGGAAAAAGGCATCGAGCTCGACCGCGTGACGCTCGCCATACTGGGCAAGCAGCTGCCGGCGATCCAGACCGCACGCCAGCACTTTCACATGAGCTTCCGCCTGTTCCAGATCGAGGCGGAGGAGGGCACCCCGCGTTCGCAGAAAATCGTCCGCGAAACACTTTTGCGCGAGAAGGACACCGTCGATATCGAAATCGGCAAGACCATCGATATTCTCAACAAGCTGACCCAGGACACCGCCAGTCGCGCCAAGGCCGAAGAGGCGCGCGCCACCACCCTCAACTGGATCATCACCGCCCTCGCCACCCTGCTCGGGCTGATCTTTGCCGGCTTCGTCACGCGGTCGTTGGTCGACCCGGTCAAGCGTCTGCTAACCGGTACGCGGGCGGTGGAAGCCGGCGATCTGGAGGTGGAAATCCTGGTGCGCACCCACGACGAGCTGGCCACGCTGGCCACCTCGTTCAACCACATGGTGATCGGGCTGCGCGAAAAGGAGCGCATCCGCGATACCTTCGGCCAGTACGTCGACCCGCGCATCGTGAAGAGCCTGCTGGAAAACCGCATCCCGGCCGAACGTGGCGAGCGCCAGGTGATGACCGTGTTCTTCTCCGACCTGCAGGACTTCACCCGCCTGTGTGAGAGCCTGACGCCGGACGCCGCGGTGCGTTTTCTCAACCGATACTTTTCGCTGATGTCCGAGGTGATCCGGACCCGGCAGGGCATCGTCGACAAGTACATCGGCGATTCGGTGATGGCATTCTGGGGGCCGCCCTTCACCGATGCCGCCGACCACGCCACCCTGTGTTGCCTCGCCGCCCTGGAACAGATGGCCCGCATGGAAGCCTTCCGCGCCTGGTTGCCCGAGATGTTCGGCGTCGCCCATGGCCTGCCCGTGGTCAACGTGCGCATGGGCATCGCCAGCGGCGAGGTGACGGTGGGCAACATCGGCTCCGAAACCTCGCGCGGCTACACCGTCATCGGCGACACCGTGAACCTGGCTTCGCGGCTGGAACAGGCCAACAAGTTCTACGGCACGCGGATTCTCGTCAGCGAAACGACGCGGAATCTGGCGGGCGACACCCTGGCCTTCCGCGAAATCGACAGCCTGCGCGTCGCCGGCAAGCTGGAGCCAGTGAGGGTGTTTGAACTGCTGGGACTTGCAGCGGATTTGAGCGAAAGCGACCGGCAGCGGGTGCAGGTCTATGAAGCGGGATTGGCACGCTATCGCGCGCAGGATTGGGATGCGGCTGAAGCGGCATTCAGTGAATGCCTTGCGATCGAACCGAAGGATCTGCCCAGTCAGGTCATGGTGGAGCGGGTTGCTGCGTTCCGGCAGGCGTCGCCGGAGGCGGGATGGGATGGGGTTTGGGTGGCGGGGAGTAAGTGAGAGAACCTTCTACTTATTGAGTACCGCACTTCTCGATGATTTGAGTTATCAATTCGCGGTTCTGGGAAATCCCGTTCGGGTTTCCATCGAGAATGGCCTTTGAAGCGTTATTCAATTCTGCTTGAGCGGCTGCAGCTGCATTACTGATAGTTGTTTCTGTTGCAGCTTTGGCTTGTGTCTGCACACATTGGCAGAAGGATTCCCGGTCAGTTACACCAGCAGGTAACTGAAATTTAGAAGACAAGCAACTTGCGTTAATCGTTGAGCGGATATACGCGGCGAGGCATTTTTCTTCAACCGACGGACTCGCAAGGCTGACGAACTGACTGAGTGATACTGTTTTGCGCAGGTTCTCCGGAGTGAGCGAGTCTGCATATGCTTTGAGGCCAGCTGGTGCGCAGTTGCAAAAAAACTCATTACCGGACATCGCATGTTTACGTTGCTCGGTTGGCTCTACTTTTCTTGTTTGGCGATCACACTCGGTTTTGTAGTAGGCATCCTGAAACGTTATCCAGTTCTCAACAGGGAAATGTTGCTCGGTAGTGAGAGCAGCGTTGCTGGAGCCATGAACAAAGCACAGGAATATCGGTAGGAAGGTTCTCTTAGCGATCATTGATCATTGGGCGCGGCTTGAGTCTTGGCTCGTGCAAAGAAACCGCATGGATGGAGCAAAATCCGTACTCTATTCCAACAGTCCTTCATCTCCATGACAAGTACACCCCGGCTCCTTGCTGGTGGAGTTGTCGCAGCACACGATCTTGCCGGCGCGGCAGCCGCAGATGCCTTTGTGGTCCTTGCAGCATGCTGTCTGGACCTGGGCGAGATTCATGCCTTTCGCGTTCGCAAGACAAGCCTCGGGTGAAATCGTTTGCAGTTGCGTAGCAGCAGGTGGGGTATTCACCGTCGAGTCGGCGGTGGCGGGGAGCAGGAAACAGGCTGGAACAAAAGCCAATACGGCGAGCAGGGTAGGGATGCGCATGGAAGTCTCCTTGGGCGAAACGGGCTGCCTCACTATAGCTGATCGGGTAGGGCCTTGGCGTCGCGCAGCAGCAGTCCCAGCATCAGCGCGGCGAGCGCCAGAATCGCCGCCAGCAGGCCAAAGGCGCTGCCGTAGCCGGCGAAACCGATCATGAAGCCCGTGAGGACCGGGCCGATGGACTGGCCGACGTCCATGACGGTTCTGAGCACGCCCATCGACGAGCCGAAGCGGCCGTCGCGGGTGAGGTCGGCGACCAGCGCGGTGGTGGACGAGGTGACGGTGGCAAAGCCGATGCCGAACACCAGACTCAGTACAGTCAGGCTGATGAAGCCGGAGGCGAACGGCAGCAGCGCGATGCTCGCCGCACCGACCAGCAGCCCCGGCAGAATGACGGCGGTGCGGCCGACGCGGTCGGAAATCCGCCCCATGACGGGTTTGGCGAACACGATGCTGACCAGCTGCACGCCGAGGATGATGCCGATCTGCCAGGCCGGGATACCGAGCGAGGCGGCGTACAAGGCGAGAAAGGCTTCGACCGCGCCGAACACGAGGTATTGCGCGGCTTCGACGGCGCTCACCAGCATGATGCCGCGATCGCGCAGCACGGTGGTGAGGTTGGCCCAGAAGTGCGGCCGTTCGCGCCGGGTGGCTGCGGCGTGATCGCCATCGCGCAGCAGCAGGCCCGCCGCAAGGGCGATCACGCCGCTGATGGCGCAGGCGATATAGACCGCCTGGTAGCTCGCCAGCGAGATCAGCGCGCCGCCGAGAAAAGGCGCGACGGAGCGGCCGACGATGGTGACCGAGGAATAGGTGGAAATGCGCGCCGCGCGGTCGGCAGTGTAGCGCTCGGCGATGGCCGCGGTGGCCACGGTGCCGAAAATGGCGGTGGCAAAGCCGTGGTAGAAGCGCACCGCCATCAATTGCCAGGCGTTGTCGATCAGCAGGTACAGAAATGGCGCGGTGGCAAATACGACCAGCGACGCCAGCAGCAGCCGCCGTTTGCCGAAGCGGTCGGACAGCACCCCCGCCGGGTAACTGACCAGGACGCCGGGGATCGTCGAGGCCATGATGATCCAGCCGATCTCGCTGGGCGTGGCGTGAAGCGACTGGGCGAACAACGGCAGCACCGGCGTTTTCGACAGGGTCGAGCTGAGGATGGCCAGCCCGCCGATGATTGAGATCAGAATGAAAAAAGTGGGGTGGGCGGGCTTCATCGGGCAGCAGGCGTCGGGTGCGTTGAGGTCGGGTTTTTCCCCACACTGTAGTGTGAAAGTGTGCGGCGTGTGAACGCAAGCGTCGGGCGGGCAGCTGCAATGGCGGCATGGCTGCATCGGCAAGCGTTCTCAGGTACAGTCCGCGCTGCTGCTGCAAGCGTATCGGGCCAGCTTTTCGATACGTGAATAACGGCCGCTTTGACATTGGATCAACGATTTTCAAGTGGACGCTCGATGGAGTCACCCCTGCCAGATCGCCTCAAGAACCCCCGTATCCTGCTGGCGGACGATGACGAATTCATTCGTCGCGTGGTGCGGCATGTGTTGCTGGGACTGGGTTTTGAACACATCAGGGAAGTCGAGGATGGCGACGGCGTCAAGGCGCTGCTGGGAACGACTCCTTTCGATCTGTTGATCTCCGATGTGCAAATGCCGGGGATTAATGGCGTCGAGCTGCTGCGCCAGATTCGCTGCGGGCAGACCGATGCTCCCGCCGATCTTCCCGTCATTATCCTGACCTCTTTTTCCAATACCGATGTGTTGACCGCCACCCTGGCGCTGGATGTGAATGGTTTCCTGGTGAAGCCGATCAAACCTGCGACGGTTCAGGCCAAGATCAATCAGGCGCTTGGCGAACGGGCTCCAGTACGCCCTGCGCAAGCGTATGCGGGGGTCAATACTTCGCTTGCCAGTCTGGCGACCAACCAGGCCCCCAGCCCGCCTGTGGCCAGTGTCACCCGCCCCGTTGCCAAGCCGGATGCCGGTTCGAATGAGGCGGACGAGGTAAGGGTGCGCGATCTGAGCCCCGGCATGGTGCTGGCCCGGGCGGTCTATCTGGGGGATGGAACCTTGCTGCTTGGCAGCGGCCATTCGATCGGGCGTATTACGATCAATCGCCTTCAGGAAATGCGCGAAGTGCTCAGGGACGATACGTGTTGGGTGATGCGGCGTAGCGCCTGACTTATCCATTCACGCCGATGTTGACTGGGTGTAGCGGTCGACCCATGCGCGAACCTGGCAAAAAAGCGCAGGAAATGCACCCATTTGGGTATCGATGACCGGCAAGTCCGCCTGCTTGCCTGCCTGTTCCAGCGCCAGACAGCAATCCGCCAGGGCGTGTGCGCCGACCGTGCGGGCCGATGATTTCAGGCGATGTGCCAATCGTCCGATTTCGTCGGAGTTGTGGTCCTGGTAGGCCTGCTGCATCTCGATTACGGTGCTTTCTCCGCTGCGCAAAAAGTCCCTGTAAAAATCGGCAAGCATGGCCGGGTCATCCATGCCGAGCACCTCGACCAGGGATTGCACATCCACGACTGCCGTGTCATCGCCCGTATCGATTGCAACCGATGTTTCGGGCGCCGATTCCGCTGCCGGTTCGGTGGGGTCAACCCACTCGACCGGTTCGGTCATGGCGGGCGCGGGCATCCACTTGAGTATTTTGTCCCTGAGCAGTTCCAGCTGGATGGGTTTGGTGAGGTAATCGTCCATCCCGGCGGCAATGCATTTTTTGTCGGTTCCTTTCAGGGCATCCGCCGTGATTGCGACGATAGGCAGACGCCGGCCCTCGTCTTCCTCGGTGCGTATGGCGTGTGACAGTTCATAGCCGTCCATTTCTGGCATGTGACAGTCAGTCAGCAGCAGGCTATAACGGCCGCTTCGCCATTTCTCCAGGGCAATCCGCCCATCTCCGGCAATCTCGGCTGCGTAGCCCAGCACGCCTAGCTGGTGCAGCAAAACCTGCTGGTTCGTTTCGTTGTCTTCAGCGATCAGAATCAGCTGCCCAAGCGCTTCGGCTTCATCTACCGTCATCGGCGCGCGGCGGGTTTCAGCCGATTGCGCGGGTTGTTCAGCTTCGAGGGGAATGCGACCCGAAGCGGCTGCAACAGCGAGGAGAAATTTCTCGCGATGCAGCGCATCCAGATCGATTGCCAGGTCGTCGGCGCCGTCGGGACGCGGATAGCGCCGCTGGCCGCGCTCCAGGAAAACGAAATGGACCGGAGTCCCGGGTAAATCTTCGACGACGCACTCCCTCAGCAGTTGCCCAATGCGGCTGTCGCCCATCGTGTCGATGACGATGACCAGTGCTGCATGGCTGGCGGCCAGTTCTTTCGCCAGCAGTGACAAGGCTTCCGAATCCGGAACGGGCCAGACCGCTGCACCTGCATGGGTCAGATAACGTTCAAGGAAACCCGCAACGGCCTGATCTGGACACAACAAGGGAACGGACAGTCCCGTCAGGTCGTATCGGGCGTGTCCGTGTTCCTGGGGGACGGTTTCAAGGTCCAGGAACACGCTGAACAGGGAGCCTTTGCCGTCTGTGCTCTGGAGTTCAATTTGCCCGCCCATCATGTCGGTCAGGCGCCGGCAAATGGTCAGCCCCAGACCCGTGCCGCCATATCGCCGCGTGGTGGAACTCTCGGCCTGGCTAAACGGGCGAAAGAGTTTGGCTTGCCCCTCTGGGCTGATGCCGATCCCATTGTCTGCAACATGCATCGCCACGCGGATGCGTCCGGGCACAGGGGAAGGAACGGCTTCAATCCGCATCTCGACGCGCCCGGTCACTGAAGCAGCGTTGCCGGTGAACTTGGCCGCGTTGCCTCCCAGGTTGAACAAAATCTGGCGCAGGCGAACGGGGTCGCCGTAGACCTGGGGCAGTGCGGGGTCGCAATAGGTGAACAGTTGAATTTTTTTCCTGGCCGCAAGCGGGTACAGGGTGTCGCCCACGCCTTCGAGAACGGCGCTCAGATCGACTGGCAGATGCTCGATTTCGAGGCGACCAGCTTCTATCTTCGAGAAATCAAGAATGTCGTCAATGATGCTCAACAGGCTGAAAGCGGAGTCGCGGATGGTTTTGGTGAGGTCTTGCTGCTCGCCATTCAGCGGGGTGTGGCATAACACATCGATCATGCCGACCACGCCATTCATCGGCGTGCGGATTTCATGACTCATGGCGGCGAGGAATGACGATTTTGCCTGGTTGGCAATTTCTGCACTTTCCTTGGCATTGCGCAGCGCAATCTCGGTGTCCTTTTCGGCCGTCACATCGAAATTGAGTCCGTAGGCTGCGAGCGGGGCACTGTCCTGATCTCGCTCGATGTTGGCGGTCACGTGAAGGTGACGCAGGGTGTCGTCGGGTTGGACGATGCGATAGTCCCAGACGAAGTGGCTGGTTTGCTCGTCACTCATGGCCTCCATCAATGCGCCCTGGGTCCACGGAAAATCATCGGGGTGGATCCGTTCCGCCCAGTCTGCATATCGACCGCCAAATGCCTCTCTGTTCAGGCCCAGCATGGCCAAGGCATGATCATCCAGGGTGAGCGTGCCCGTTGAAAAATCCAGGTGCCAGTATCCCGCGCCCGCGCCCAGGAGCGAAAGCTCGATGACCCGCTCCTTTTGCATCAATTGGGCCAGGGTCTGTTCGGCAAGGTTCCTGGCCTGACTCAAGTTTGACTCGGCCAGAACCCGGCGGGTGATGTCGTGCAGCGAACAGACAACATGGCGGTTGACTTGCGTGATTTCGCTGGCGGAGAGGTGGATCGGAAAATGCGTTCCGTCTGCCCCGCGGGCATCTATTTGTGCAGTAAATGGCGTGATGGAAGGAGATGAGGTTTCAGGATGGTTGCGCAAAAACCCCTCAATCTGGCTGCGGCCCTGCTCGGACACAAGCATGCCGATGTCCTTGCCCAGGAGGCTGCGGCTTCCATATCCAAACAGTCTGCTTGCAGCGTCGTTGATGGATACGATATGCGCTTGGCGATCCAGGACCACTATGCTTTCTGCAACCGCGTTGATAATGGATTCACACCGCTGTTCCGAGGCCAGCCTCTGATTGAGCCTGGAGAGGTAATACCCAATCAGTGCGGTCCAGATCCCGGCGCTGAGCAGGATGCCCGCCACGCGATAGGCCGGATTGAGCGGTATCGCGAGGGAGGCCAGAAACAGCCCGCAAGCGCTGCTGGCCAAGGCCACGAAACCGAACAGTTTGGTTGGGCTTACTGAATGCTGTTTGTCGCCATCAAATCTATGCATGTCTGGCACTTCAAGAATGCCGCTGTGTTCTCGGCGTATTCACAGTCGTGAGGAAAGAGGTGGAGAGGTTAATGGTCGCGTCCATACGTGTTCCAGGCGCTCGTCAGCAACAATAAGCGGAGTGTAACAACCGGCTTGGGCTTTGGTGTGTCCGTCAATCAATATGATCACCGCCGCTGTGAGCTGATGTGTAAGCAGGTTAACGGGCCATGATTCGTCCGTGAGTAGACTGGGCTTCGGACACCTCACAGCAATGGCGTTCGGGCAGCCAGTCTTGCGCAATAATCAGGGAACTTCATACAGGCCTGAAACCACACCATGCCGATAGCCACGCTCACGCCTGCCGAACTCCGCCTGACCATCGACCCCGCTTCGCTGGGGTTTGCCGACACGGCCGAGCTGCAGCAGGAGCCGCTGCCGTGGATCGGCCAGGCGCGCGCGGAAGCCGCCGCGCGATTCGGCCTGGGCATGGATCAGCCCGACTACAACCTGTTCGTGCTGGGCGAGGTCGGCAGCGGCCGCTCGTCGCTGCTGAAACAGGCGATGCAGGCAGTGGCCGCAGGCAAACGGGTGCCGCCCGATCTCTGTTATCTGTACAACTTCGACGCACCGGAGCGCCCGCTGGCGCTTCGCCTGCCGGCGGGCGAGGGCCGGCTGCTGCGCCAGTTGCTGGCGCAGGCGGTGAAAACCCTGCAAGCCGAAATCCCGCAGCGGCTGGAAGGCCAGGATTACAAGGCCGAGAGCGAACGCATCGAGCAAGCCTGGAAAGACGACGTGGCCCAGCACTACGCTGCGCTGACGGCGTTTGCCGAGGCGCGCAGCTTTTCGTTGCATCGCGACGAGGGGCGCATGGTGTTCACCCTCACGGGCAAGAAGGGCCAGGCGCTGACCGAGGACGAAGTGCTGGCGCTGCCAAAGACGCGCCGTGTCGAAGTGGAACGGGCCGAGCAGGAGCTGCGCGCCGAGATCACCCGTTACATCGAGAAAACCCAGCCGCTCGAGCGCGCGATGAACGAGGCCCTGGCAGCGTTGCGCCGGCAGGTGGTGAAGCCGCTGCTGGACGGCGAAAAGCAGGCTATCCGTGCCGGCCTCAAAAAGCAGATCAAGGACGCCGCCAAGCTCAACGCCTGGCTTGATGCGATCGGCCAGGACGTGTTCGACAACCTGGAGCTGTTTCAGCGCCAAGGCGAGGTGGAAGGCCAGCAGGAAGCGCTGCAGATCGTGCTGGCGCGTTATCGCGTCAATCTGGTGGTCGACAACAGCGGGCTTGCCGGCGCGCCGGTGATCGTCGAGGACAACCCGCTGTTTCGCGCGCTGTTCGGCAGCATCGAATACCAGTCCGAAAACGACGTGCTGATGACCGATTTTTCGCGCATCCGCGCCGGCAGCCTGCTGCAGGCGCACGGCGGCTTTCTGATGCTGCATCTGCACGACGTGCTGGCCGATCCGCTGGTGTGGGAAAAGCTGCGGCGCTTCCTGCGCAGCGGCCGCTTGCAGATCGAGGAGCCGGGCGTGTCGTTTTCGCCGATTGCGGCGGTGTCGCTGGTGCCGGAAGCGATCGATATCGAGGTCAAACTGGTGATGATCGGTTCGCGCGAACAGTATTACGAACTGCAGGAGGCGGCGCCGGAGATTTCCCGGCACTTCCGCGCCAAGGTGGATTTCGCCGAGAGCTTTGCGGCGAGTGCCGACAGCCATCGCGCTTCGTCGATTTTCGTCGCGCACGCCTGCCGCGAGCATGGCCTGCCGCATTTTTCCGCAGCGGCGGTGGCGCGTCTGCTGGAAGAATCGCACCGCGAAGCGGGTGACCAGACGCGCGAAAGCGCGATCTTTGCGCGCACCGAGGCGTGGGTGATGGAAAGCGCGGCGGTCTGCCGCGCGCGCGGACCGGGTCTGGTCACCGCGGCCGATGTCGAGGCGGCGCTGGTGGCCCACACGGCGCGGCACGATTACCCGGAGCAGCGGCTGCGCGAAGAAATCGCGAATGGCGATGTGCTGATCGAACTGCGCGGCGAGCGGGTGGGGCAGATCAACGGGCTCACCCAGATCGATCTGGGCGATTACCGCTTTGGCCTGCCGGTGCGCCTGTCCGCCCACACCTACGCAGGCGAAGACGGCCTGCTCAACATCGAGCGCGAAGTGGAGTTGTCCGGCCCGATCCACGACAAGGGCGTGTTCATCCTGCAGAACTATCTGGCGGCGTTGTTCGCGCACCTGGCGCCGCTCTCGCTCAATGCCTCGATCGTGTTCGAGCAGCAGTACCACGGCGTCGAGGGGGACTCTGCGTCGTGCGCCGAACTGTATGCGCTGCTGTCGGCGCTGTCTGGCTTGCCGCTCAAGCAGGGCATCGCCGTCACCGGCGCGGTCAACCAGCACGGCGAGGTGCTGCCGGTGGGCGGCATCAACGAAAAAATCGAAGGCTGGTTTCGCGTCTGCGAGGCCGCCGGCCTCGATGGCAGCCAGGGGGTACTGATCCCGCAGCGCAATCGGCGTCATCTGATGCTGGCGCCACCGCTGCTGGAAGCGGTCGCACAGGGGCGCTTCCACATCCACACCGCCGCCCACGTGAGCGAAGGCATCGAGCTGCTGACCGGCCTCGCAGCGGGCGAGCCCGGCGTGGCGGGGCACTATCCCCATAACAGCGTGCTGGGACATGCGCAGGAGGCCCTGCAGGCGTTTCGCCGCGCCTGCCAGCAGCAGGAGCATCCACGGCCGCCGCGCCGGCATTTTCGAAACGGCGATGCGCCCAGGAAACGCTAGCAGAGCGGGGTGGCTGGACTATATTTAAAGCCATTCAACGCAAGGAGATGATCATGAATCCACTGCATCGTATGGAACGTTTTCTCGACCAGCACATGATTCCGTTTGACCTGGTCGCGCACCCGCACACCCAAACCAGTGCCGAGACCGCCCGCGCGACCGGCGTGTCCCCCAGCCGGGTGGCCAAGGGCGTGTTGCTCGATGGCGTTGGCTGCCAGATGGTGGCGATGATTCCCGCCGACCAGGAAGTCCACCTGGGCAAGCTGGGGCTGGATCATGGCGTGGAATTCAGCCTGGCCGACGAGGCCAGCGTAAGCCGGCTGTTCACTGAATGCGAACCCGGCGTGGTGCCCGGTTTGCCGAATGCGTGGGGGGTGGAAATGGTGTGGGACGACGCACTGATGACGCAGCCCGACATTTATCTGGAGGCCGGCGACCACGAGCGCCTGCTGCATATCGAAACCCGCTACCTGCGTGAAGCCTTCGGCGACGCGCCGCATTGCAGCTTCAGCCACGCGCGCATGCGCTGAGGACGGGGCGCCTGCCGTGAGGTCAAGGCAGGGTGTTTTAAGCGCGGGTGATTTGCATTAGGCTTGCTCGTCCGGTGCGTCGCGGTGTTTGATCGTGGGCGTGCCGAACGAACATGGGTCTAATCGGTCACTCAGCTGTGAATTCAACTTCATCTGATTCTTCATCCAATCCGCATCGCGCAATTGGTCGCGGCATGGCGTGGCTCGCCAGCCTGGCCTTGCTGGGCGTGCTGTACCTGTTTTTCGACAGCAGCCTGCAGGCGCGCAACAACCCCAACCGGGCGTTGCAGATTGCCCCCGGCGCCGAGTTGGTGCTGCAGCGCAGCCGCGATGGTCACTATGTTTTTCCCGGCGAGATCAACGGGCGACCAGTCAGTTTTCTACTGGATACCGGCGCAACCCTGGTGTCCGTTCCCGCACACCTGGCAGCAGGACTTGGGCTGGAGGCAGGAGCCCCGCAGCAGTCTATTACCGCGAATGGAACTGTGCTGACGCGCGCCACGCAAATTGGCATGCTGGCCTTCGGCCCGTTCAAACTGAGCGATGTGCGCGCCAGCATCAACCCCGGTATGCGGGACGATCAAGTTTTGCTGGGCATGAGCGTTTTGAAACAGCTGGAGTTCACCCAACGCGGAGATACGCTGGTGCTGCGCTCCATGGACAATGAAAAAGAGTTTTGACATCCCGGTTTTTTGTGATATTTATACGTTGTCAATTGGATTCAAGCTTTAAATTGCGGTACCTCTGGTAAGCGTTTTCCTTGAAATTCGATGGATAGAGCATGTTGCTCAATTTTTTTTGATAGATAGGAAATAAGATGGAAACGGGTACTGTTAAGTGGTTTAACGACGCAAAAGGTTTTGGCTTTATTACCCCGGACAACGGCGGCGAAGATCTCTTTGCACACTTCTCCGCAATCAACTCCAGCGGCTTCAAGTCCCTGCAGGAAAACCAGAAAGTCAGCTTTGAAGTGACGACTGGCCCCAAGGGCAAGCAAGCATCGAACATCCAGGTTGTGTCGTAATACTTCCGACCTGATGTGAAGAAACCCCGGTTCGCCGGGGTTTTTTTATTTATGCCCTCCGGGTGCATATGCCCCTCGAATCAGCCTCGCACTACAATCCGCCGCCTTCCTCACGAGTGAACCGACATGGCGCTCAAAGCCACCATCTACAAAGCCGACCTGCAGATTGCCGACATGGATCGCCATGTCTACGGTGACCACGCGCTGACCATTGCGCGGCACCCTTCCGAAACCGACGAGCGCATGATGGCGCGCGTGCTGGCTTACGCACTGTATGCGGAAGAGGGCATCGCGTTCACCAAAGGTCTGTTCGATGTCGACGAACCGGAAGTCTGGGTCAGGAATCTGGTCGGCGAGATTACGCTGTGGATTGATCTCGGGCAGCCCGACGACGCGCGCATCCGCCGCGCCTGCAGCCGCGCCGATCAGGTGATCGTGCTGTGTTACGGCAGCGGCTGCGAAGTGTGGTGGAAACAGATTGCCAGCAAGCTCACGCGCTTTACCAATCTGACCGTGCTGCAACTGCCTGCGGCCACCAGCCAGGCGCTGGCTGCACTGGCTGCGCGCAGCATGCGTCTGCAATGCATGGTGCAGGACGGCGAAATCTGGCTCAACAGCGAGACCGAGAGCGTGCCGGTGACGCTGACGCGCCTGCAGGTGCCGCGTTAAGGCTTGGGGTTAATCCTGGGCGGGCGCGAGAAAACGTTCTTCCAGTTCCTGCAAATTCAGTTCCTGCAAAATCTGTTGCAGGCGTTCGCGCGCATTGCCGCGCGGTGCGCCGGCCTGGGTGGCGATGATGAGTTCGTTCTTCATCGAGTGTTCCCAGCCCACCAGTTCGGTGACGGTGAGCTGATAGCCGTGCGATTCCAGTTGCAGGCAGCGCAGCACGTTGGTGAGCTGGCTGCCGAACTCGCGGGTGTGGATTGGGTGACGCCAGATTTCCGACAGCGGCGTTTTGCCGAAGGATGCGTTCTTGTGTTTGCGCAGCACCGTGGCAACCTCGGCCTGGCAACACGGCACCAGCACGATGTGGCGCGCCTGTTTGGCCAGCGCAAACTGGATTGCG
>JAGVGD010000105.1 GCA_020057245.1 Thiobacillus sp.
GGCGGGTTTTTTGTTGGGCGGAAGCCGGCTTATTTCAGCTTGGTTTCCTTGTACATCACATGCTTGCGGGCCTTGGGATCGAATTTGCTGATCTCCATTTTCTCCGGCATGGTTTTCTTGTTCTTGGTGGTGGTGTAGAAGTGACCGGTGCCCGCAGTGGACTCCAGCTTGATCTTTTCGCGTCCGCCTTTAGCCATGGTGGGTCTCCTTAAACAGCAACGCCGTTGGCGCGCAGGTCAGCCAGAACGGTTTCGATGCCATTCTTGTCGATGGTGCGCAGGGCAGCCGTGGACAGACGCAGGCGAATCCAGCGGTTTTCGCTTTCAACCCAGAACCGGCGGTATTGCAGGTTGGGCAGGAAACGACGCTTGGTTCTATTGTTGGCGTGGGAAACGTTGTTTCCAACCATGGGCTTCTTGCCCGTTACGACACATACGCGAGCCATGATACTGCTCCAAAATTGAGGGTTAACTGGTTGGGGTGAGCCGGTAGAGGCAAACCCGAGAACCGCGATTTATACCACAGCCTTTCGAGATGAGGCAAGCCCGGGTCGGGCTCAAAGTTGGCCCGACTCCATGAAAGACAATGAAGACGCGCCTGCGACGATGAAATGATCGAGTACGCGGATGTCCACCAGCGCCAGGGCTTCCGCCAGTTTGCGGGTGAGAACGCGGTCGGCTTGGCTGGGTTCGGCCAAGCCGCTGGGGTGGTTGTGCGCCAGGATCAGGGCGGCTGCGTTATGTGCCAAAGCGCGCTTGACGATTTCGCGCGGGTAGACGCTGGTTTGCGTCAGCGTGCCGCGAAATAGCTCTTCTACCGCGATCACCCGATTTTGCGCATCGAGGAAGACGCAGCAGAACACCTCGTATTCCTTGCCGCGCAGGATCAGCCGCAGATAATCGCGAACGGCGTGGGGCGAACTCAGCGCGTCGCCTGCCTGCATCTCTTCGGCCAGCGTGCGGCGTGCCATTTCCATGACGGCCTGCAGCAAGGCGTATTTGGCTTCGCCGACGCCGGGGGCCGCACAGGCCGCATGCCTGTTGGCGCGGCATAAGCCGCCGAGGCCGCCAAAACGTTCGATCAATTCACGCCCCAGATCGACTGCACTCTTGCCGACCACCCCGGTGCGCAGGAATACCGCAACCAGTTCGGCATCGGTGAGCGCGGCAGCGCCTTGTTTGAGCAGTTTCTCGCGCGGACGTGTGTCCAGCGGCCAGTCGCAAATCGCCATATTCACCCCTGTTAGAATGCCGGTATTGTCATGGAAGTGTGCGCTGGGAAGCGGAGTCGTGTCACTGACACATAAAAAAATCATATTGGGCGTGACGGGCGGCATCGCTGCCTATAAAGCAGCCGAATTGTGCCGGCTGCTGGTCAAGGCGGGGGCTGAAGTGCGGGTGGTGATGACGGCCGCGGCGCAGCAGTTCGTCGCGCCGCTGACTTTTCAGGCTCTGTCCGGCCAACCGGTGCTGACTTCGCTGTGGGATGCCGCCAGTGGCGACGGGATGGAGCATATTCATTTGTCGCGTGCGGCCGATCTGCTGCTGGTCGCGCCGGCTTCCGCGGATTTTCTGGCCAAACTCGCCCACGGCCGCGCAGACGATCTGCTTTCCACCCTGTGTCTGGCGCGCACCTGTCCGTTGGCGGTTGCACCGGCAATGAACCGCGAAATGTGGGCGGCGGCAGCCACCCGGCGCAATCTCGAACAACTCGCGGCAGACGACGTGACCGTGCTGGGCCCGGCTGCGGGCGAGCAGGCATGTGGCGAAATCGGGCTGGGGCGCATGCTGGAAGCCGGCGAAATCGCAGCCGCCGTGACTGGTGTGCTGGCTGCCGGGCCGCTGGCAGGCAAGCGGATCGTGATTACTGCCGGGCCGACGTTCGAGGCGATCGACCCGGTGCGCGGGCTGACCAACCGCAGCTCCGGCAAGATGGGCTATGCGGTGGCGCAGGCCGCAGCCGAGGCGGGAGGCGAAGTGATCCTGGTGTCGGGACCGACCTGCCTCACGCCGCCCGCGGGGGTGCGCCGCATCGAGGTGGAAAGCGCGGCCGAGATGCGCGCGGCCGTGCTGGCCGTGCTGCCGGGCGACGTGTTCATTGCGGTGGCGGCCGTGGCCGATTACCGGGTGGATGCGGCTGCCACGCAAAAAATCAAGAAAAGCACCGAACCGCTGACGCTGCAATTCATTGCAAACCCCGACATCCTGGCCGAAGTGGCGGCGATGCCTGATGCGCCGTTTTGCGTGGGCTTTGCCGCCGAGACCGAGCGTCTGGCCGAATACGCCGAAGCCAAGCGCCTGTGGAAAAAACTGCCCCTGCTGGTGGGCAACCTGGCGCAGGACACCTTGGGCCAGGATGCCGCCGAGCTGGTACTGTTCGACGCCCAGGGGCAGCATCCGCTGCCGCGCGCCGACAAATTGACTCAGGCGCGCCATCTGGTACGCCATCTCTCAACCCTGCTTAACTGATGAAATTCCGACGAATATGAAGATGGATGTGAAGATTCTCGACGCTCGCCTGCGCGACCAGCTGCCGCATTACGCCACTGCGGGGGCTGCCGGACTCGATTTACGGGCGTGTATCGATAGTACGATCGTACTGGTTCCGGGCGAAACTCGCCTGATTCCAACCGGCATGGCCATCCATCTGGCCGACCCCGGCTACGCTGCGCTGATCCTGCCGCGCTCGGGTCTGGGTCACAAGCACGGCATCGTGCTGGGCAATCTGGTGGGGCTGATCGATTCGGATTATCAAGGCCAGCTCATGGTGTCGGCATGGAACCGCAGCCAGCAGCCGTTCGAGCTGGCGCCGCTGGAGCGCTTGGCGCAACTGGTCATCGTGCCTGTGGTGCAGGCCGAGTTCAATCTGGTGGATGAGTTTGAAGACAGTCAACGCGGCGAAGCTGGCTTCGGCAGCACCGGCAGGCAATAAAGTCGAAATTTTTTACATGGAACGAACGACACACCCGACAGGCTGGCCTGCCGGGTGTGTTCGTATCGGGGCATGGATTTTGCTGAACTGTGTGTCTGCAGGCATCCGGAAACGCGCTGCCTGTGATTGCGAACAAGCGTAACCCTTAACGTCTGGAGCGTGCTGCTTTTTACTTTATGCGTCCTTCGTCCATATTGCGGTTTGGCCTGAGCCTGGTTGCAGCCCTTGTGCTGCTGACCGGGCTGGTGACGGCCGCGATTTACCTGACGCGGCCAGAAGCCTCGGTGGTTACGGACGAACTCGACAAACCGGTAATGGCCACGCAGATCGAGTTTCTGGCCACCGCGATGCAGCGCAGCGCGGCGCGGATCGCCACCCATCCGCAAACCCTGGAATGTTTTGCCACGGCGGCTCCTGCAGTGTGCCAGGCGCAGGCCGCCAACCTGCATGCGCTGAATCAGGATGCAACCGTGTTGTTTGTCACGGCTGGGCAGAACCAGCTGTTGCCCGGTTTCTTGCCCGGCGACACGCGGCAGCTGATCGCCACGGCCGGGCGCGGCGGCGAGAGTGCATCCGCCAGTTTCAGCCTGTCGATCTCGCATCCGGTGGTGAGCGCCGAAGGCAAGCGTCTGGGGGTTGTCATCGTTGAACAGAGCATGCCGCAATTGCAGGCCTTGTTTGACACCCTGCCACTGCCGGATGCTGCGGCCTACGCCGAACTGCAGCAAAAACAGGGTGAAGGCGCGGTCAGCGTGCTGATGCGGCGCGGCAATCAGGCCATCAAATCACGCAATGCGCCCAACTGGATCGCTTTGGGAGGTACGCCGTGGACGATCGCCGTGTGGCGTTACGAAAAACCGGTGATCGAACGCGTCGCGCCGTATTTCCTGGGCTGGCTGCTGGCCAGCCTGCTGATCGCCGTGCTGGTGATGGCGTTTACGCTGACGGTGCGCAATCGGGTCGGGGACAGTCTGCGCATGCTGGTGCGCTTCACCAATGATTTGCGGCAACAGCGCCTGCGTGCGGATTACCCGGTGAGTCTGGAAGAATTCACCTCGCCGATCGAGACCATGCTGAAAATCGGCAAGATCATGCTCGGCAAGCAGAAGGAAGTGACCTCGCAGGCGCGCCTTGACCACTTATCGCAAGTCAACAACCGGCGCAGTTTCGACGAGAAGCAGAAGGAATTGTTCGCCAGCATGAAGGACGGCTGGTCGCACAGCCTGCTGATCATGGATATCGACAACTTCAAGCAGGTCAACGATACCTTCGGCCACGAAGCGGGCGATCAGCTGATCATCAAATTTGGTGAGGCGCTGAAAATCACCTTGCGCAACAGCGATTTCATTGCACGCCTGGGCGGCGACGAATTCTGCGTGCTGTTCCCCTTCACGCCGCTGGAGCGTGCGCAGGAACTGGCCGAACGGCTGCGGGCCAACATGCCGGAAAGCGTGGAGCTGATCAAGGGCGTGACGCAGCGGCTGTCATGGAGCGGCGGCCTGTCCGAATACAGCCGCGACGACAAGGAAGAAAACGAAGCGCTGGCACGGGCCGACGCCGCCTTGCTGGAAGCCAAGCGCAGCGGCCGCAACATCACGCGGATCAGGGCCGCCGCTTGATGCGGACGAGCCACAATCCCAAACCCAACACCCCCCACACAGCCAGGATCGCGGCATTGCCCCATCGCACGTAGGGCGTGCTACCGGCGTAGCCCTGGATCGAGCCGCCAAGACTGCCGCGGGTAAATGGCGGCAGATAAGCGAGCAGCCGACCCCACGGATCGATGATGGCAGTGAGCCCGGTGTTGGTAGCGCGCAGCATCATGCGGCCGCTTTCCAGCGCACGCATCTGCGACATCTGCGCGTGTTGCCAGGGCGCGAACGAATCGCCGAACCAGGCCAGATTGCTGACATTGACCAGCACCGTCGCGGCGGGCAGCTGGCGGATGATTTCCTCGCCAAATACATCCTCGTAACAAATATTGACCGCCACCTGCTGGCCGCCGATGGCGAGCGGGCGTTGATCCGGCGCGCCGCGCGCAAAATCCGACAGCGGAATATGCAGCACGCTGATCACCCAGCCCCATACCGCTTTCAGGGGAATGTATTCGCCGAACGGCACCAGGTGAACCTTGCTGTAGCGCTGGCTGGGCGCGCTGCCCAGGCTGATGACGCTGTTGTAGTAGGCGCTGTCGGGCGATCCGGTCGGCAGGCCGGCGAGGAGATCGCCGCCGTGTTGTTTTCCGATGGCGGTCAGCTGTGCGCGGTAGGTCTCCGGCAAGGTGGATTCGAACAGCGGTAGCGCGGTTTCGGGCAGAACGATGAGTTGCGCGGGCACGGCGGCGGCCATGCGCGCGTAGCCATCGAGCGTGGCGCGGGTTTTGTCGGCTTGCCATTTCATGTCTTGCGGAATATTGCCCTGCAGCAGCGCCACCGAGGTCGGCGCGCCGACCGGCGTGGTCCAGGCAA
>JAGVGD010000152.1 GCA_020057245.1 Thiobacillus sp.
CCTGGCTGATGAATTTTTGCTGGAAGAGCTGTTTCTGGCGTTCGTAATTGGCGCGCGCATTGGCCAGATTGGCGCTGGCCTGGGCCACTTGCGCCTGGCTACCCGCAACCGCAGAGGACAACTCCTGTGCCGAGAGCCGGATCAGCACTGCGCCGGCCTTGACCCTATCCCCTGCATCGAAATTGACCGCCGCCACGCGCCCCGATACCTGGGCGGTGAGCGTCGATTGCTTGACCGCCTCGACCACGGCTTCGGTGGAATAGCCGCTGGCCGCAGTCCGGTATTGCACCGGCGCGACAGCAAACGGCAGGGCGGCCCAGGCAGCCTGGGCCGGCAGCAGGACGCAGGCGTACAAAAACAAACGAGCGGGATTCAATGCAGGCACGGACGACTCTCCTGAAACTGTTTATTAGAATACGCTAATTAACCATTATTATCAATTGCTTGTATTGATTTATCGGCCTTGGAGTGACGCAAGGCGCTGCCAGTATGCGCCACAAGCGCGAGCCTATCCACTCTACTTAGTGGTGCGTGATGGGAGCCAAGTCGAGCGGATGAACGGCGCTTCGCGGCAATAAAAAAGACCCGGTACGCCTGCGCGTCCGGGTCTTTCGGTGGGCGGGGGATTATTTGGTGAAACCGCAGAATACGTCGCGCATCATCCCCAGCAATTTGAGCGTTCGGGTATCGCCTACCCGGTAAAACACACGGTTGGCATCCTTGCGGGTGCGCAAAACGCCCTTGTCGCGCAGGATGGCCAGATGTTGGGAAATGTTGCTTTGCGAGGTGCCGACATGGTCGACAATATCCTGCACGCTGACTTCCTTGTCACCCAGCACACAGAGGATTTTCAGGCGCAAGGGGTGCGACATGGCTTTCATTGCACGTGATGCCTGCTCAATGTGTTCGTCCTTGTCCATCAGGTCCACTTCGTCCCGCTCTGCTGCCATATTCATTACCTTGTTCCCATTCGTGTAGTACTCTTGATGCGCGGTGATTTCCTGGAAAGGCCCTGGAAAATTTATGGCCAATCGCCCATTGTCGAGCTGAAAACTGCCCCGATTTGATGTGCTGCGTATAGATTAGAAATCATGCATATATTAAAATAATCCCACAAAAACGAGTTAGGCAATAGAAATTTCTTCATGAAGACCACGCCGGTTCTCCTCATCATTCTCGATGGTTTTGGCTGTCGCGCCGAGCGCGCCGACAATGCGATTGCGCAGGCTGTCAAGCCCAATTTCGATCGCCTGTGGAAAGAAAACCCCCACACACTGATTCACGCGTCGGAGTCGGAAGTGGGGCTGCCCAAGGGGCAAATGGGGAACTCCGAGGTGGGGCATCTGAATATCGGTGCGGGACGCGTGGTGTATCAGGAATTTACCCGCATCGACCGGGCGATCGAATCGGGCCACTTTTTCACCAACCCGGCGCTGTTGAATGCCATCCATCTGGCGCGGGACAACAACAAGACGCTGCATGTTCTGGGGCTGCTGTCGGATGGCGGCGTGCATAGTCACGAATTGCATTTCCATGCCTTGCTGGAACTGGCGGCGCGCGAAGGGCTGCACAAAGTGTGTCTGCACGTGTTTGTGGATGGCCGGGATACGCCGCCGAAAAGCGCCGAAATCTACCTGCGCCGGCTGAGCGCAAAAATCGAACAGACCGGGGTCGGGCATATCGCGTCGATGATCGGCCGGTATTACGCCATGGATCGCGACCGTCGCTGGCAGCGAGTTCAGGCGGCTTATGACCTGCTGACGCTGGGGCGTGCCGAGTTTCTTGCCGACTCTCCGCTGGCCGGCCTCGAAGCGGCGTACGCACGCGGCGAATCGGATGAGTTCGTGAAGGCGACGGCCATCGCTTCGCCGGACGGCAAGCCGGTCAAAATGGAGGACGGCGATTCGGTCGTGTTCCTCAATTTCCGCTCCGACCGTGCACGCCAGTTGTCGCGGCCGTTCATCGAGCCCGATTTCAGTGAGTTCGAGCGTGAAGTCACCCCACGTCTGGCAACCTATTGCACCCTGACCGGCTATAGCGATGATTTCGTGGTGTCGGTGGCTTTTCCGCCCGAGCGGATCAAGAACGGCCTGGGCGAATATGTTGCCAATATGGGCCTGCGTCAGTTGCGGATTGCCGAAACCGAGAAATACCCGCACGTCACTTTCTTTTTCAACGGCGGCGAGGAAGCGTCCTTTCCCGGTGAAGACCGCGTGCTGGTGCCCTCGCCGGACGTGGCCACGTACGATCTGCAACCCGAGATGAGCGCGTATGAGGTCACCGACAAGCTGGTCGCGGCAATCGAGGGCAGGCAGTACGACCTCATCGTCTGCAACTTTGCCAATCCGGATATGGTCGGGCACTCCGGCAACCTGCAGGCAGCCATCAAGGCGATCGAGACAGTTGATGTCTGTCTGGGCAAGGTGGTCGCGGCCCAGCGCGCGCGCGGCGGCGAAGTGCTGGTGACGGCCGATCACGGCAATGCCGAATTGATGCTCGACCCGGTCACCGGCCAGGCGCATACCGCGCATACCTTGAACCTGGTGCCGCTGATCTACGTTGGGCGGCGGCATGCCAGCCTGGCTGAAACCGGCGCACTCGAAGACATCAGCCCCACGCTGCTGAAAATGATGGGTTTGTCGCAGCCTGCCGAAATGACCGGTGAAGCCTTGGTTCGTTTTGAGTAAATCCCTGGCGGCCGCCTTCCGCCGCCTGCTCTTGCTGGCCTTGTGCTGGCCGTTGTGTGTCGGGGCCAATCAGGTCGATCGCACGCAATCCGAGTTGAAGGCGCTCAAACAGCGCCTCGATACCCTGCAGCAGGAATTCCGCAA
The DNA here is from genome assembly GCA_020057245.1 of Thiobacillus sp. Lineage (GTDB taxonomy): Bacteria > Pseudomonadota > Gammaproteobacteria > Burkholderiales > Thiobacillaceae > Thiobacillus. The sequence continues at coordinate 2,832 of JAGVGD010000152.1, forward strand.
AACCCAGACGCATCGCAAAGAGGCAGTGGATGAACTGCGCCAGTCCGAACAGGCCATCAGCAGTGGCGTTCGCCAACTGCGTCAGCTCGACGGTGAGCGGGAGCGAACCCGGGATGAGCTGCTGACCTTGCAGCAGCAGGCCGATGCGACTGCGGCAAGCATCCGCCAGCAGCAGACGCACCTCGCGCAGGCACTCCGCTCGGCTTATCAGCGTGGCCAGGGCGATGCGCTGAAATTGATGCTGAATGGCGCAGACCCGAATCAGCTTGCGCGCGATTTGCGCTACTTGTCGCATGTGTCGCGTGCCCAGCATGAACAGATCGAAGCGTTGCGCGCCGAACTTGCGCAACTGGCCGCATTGCAGCAGGCGGTCAGCGAGAAATCCACCGAGTTGTCGCAGTTGCAGGCTGCGCGCGAAAGCGAGAACCGGCAATTGCTGTCAGAAAAGCGTGCGCGCGAACAGTTGCTGAGCAAATTGTCTGCGCAGATCCAGCAGCAGCAGCGCGAGATTTCCACGCTCAAGCGTGACGAACGCAGTCTGACCCAGCTGGTTCAACGCCTGAACCGTGTGATGGCACAGCAGGCGGCGCGTGAAGCCGCGCGTGCCCGTGCCGCGCAGCAGGCCAATAAAGCGCAAAAATCCCAGCAGGCCGCGAAAAGCACCGGTGGTCAGCCGCGCAAGGCTGTGGCGGTCAATACTGAAACGCCGGTTGCGTTCAATTCGGGGCGCCCGTTCTCGAGCTTGAAAGGTTCGCTGCGGCTGCCTGTTGCCGGGGAACTCATGAACCGCTTTGGGGCTCCGAGAGAGGGTGGCGGGGTGAGTTGGAAAGGGCTTTTCATCCGGGCCGGGCAAGGCGTCGCGGTGAAGGCGATTGCTGCGGGACAAGTGGTGTTTGCCGAGTGGCTGCGTGGCTTTGGCAACCTCATTATTGTCGACCACGGCGAGGGCTATATGAGCCTGTACAGCAATAATGAAAGTCTGTATAAGCAGGTGGGCGAACGGGTTCAGCCCGGCGATCCGATTGCGGCCGTGGGCAATAGCGGCGGCCAGCCCGACACGGGTTTGTACTTCGAAATGCGGCATCAAAGCCGTCCTGTTAATCCCCTCCTATGGGTGAAGTGAAATGACACAAAAGGCGAAATTCATACTCGTCGGTCTGGCCGGCGTGATGGCTGGCGCGGCGTTAACCGTCAACCTCTCGGCAATGGCCGACAAGGATGCCGCAACGGCGTTGCCGGTGGAAGAGTTGCGCGCCTTTACCGATGTGTTTGCCCGCATCAAGAACGATTACGTCGAGCCGGTCGAAGACAAGAAGCTGATCGACGGTGCGATCAATGGCATGTTGACCGGACTGGATCCGCATTCGACTTATCTCGATGTCGAGGGCTTCAAGGACTTGCAGGTCGGCACCCAGGGCGAGTTCGGCGGTTTGGGCATCGAGGTCGGCATGGAAGACGGCTTCGTCAAGGTGGTATCGCCGATCGAGGACACGCCCGCATTCAAGGCCGGCGTCAAGCCGGGCGACCTGATCATCAAGCTCGACGATACGCCGGTGAAGGGCCTGTCGCTGAACGATGCAGTCAAGCGGATGCGCGGCAAGCCGGGTTCGACGATCAAGCTGACCATCGCACGCAAGGGCACGGACAAGCCCATCGTGCTGAGCCTGACCCGCGCCGTCATCAAGATCCGCAGTGTCAAATCCCAGCTGCTGGAAAACGGCTATGGTTATATCCGCGTGACGCAATTCCAGGAGCATACCGGTGAACTGCTGGCCGATGCCCTCAACGCGCTGTACAAGGAAAACAAGGCTCCACTCAAAGGCATGATCCTGGATTTGCGCAATGATCCGGGTGGTTTGCTGAACGGCGCGGTGGCGGTAACCGCGGCTTTCGTCAAGCCCGACAGTCTGGTGGTATACACCGAAGGCCGCACCGAAGACGCCAAGATGCGCCTGACAGCGAGCCGCGAATATTATCTGCGTCCGATGCAGGCGGATTACCTCGCCAAACTGCCCGAGGGCGTGAAGCAGGTGCCCATGGTGGTGCTGGTCAACAGCGGCTCTGCATCGGCATCGGAAATCGTTGCCGGCGCGTTGCAGGATCACAAACGTGCGGTGGTCATGGGAACCCGTACCTTCGGCAAGGGCTCGGTACAAACCATTCTGCCGATCGGCAACGGTACGGCGATCAAGCTCACCACGGCCCGCTACTTCACTCCGAATGGCCGCTCTATCCAGGCCAAGGGGATTGAGCCCGATATCGTGGTGCAGGACCCGAGCATGCCGAGTGAAGAGGAAAGCCTGGGGATACGCGAGGCCGATCTCGACAAGCATCTGAGCAACCCGAATGGGGGCGAGGAGCCTGCCAAGCCGGATGGCGAAATCAAGGCGCCGCCAGCCGGCAAGCCGGGCAAGGATGGCAAGGAAAGCGCGCCTGTGAAGCCGGCCCCGCTGGAGCCAGGTGAGGTCGTATCGAAAAACGATTATCAAATGAACCAGGCGCTGAATCTGCTGAAGGGCTTGCAGATTCTGCAGGGGCGTTAAGTTGAGCCACTGGCTGTGGCTATAAGCGCCGCAGCCAGTCCGCTATACTGGCCTTGTAACCATCAGGCTTGGGCCTGCCAGGAGTGTTATGCGTCCGTGTGACCTCGAAAAAGACCGTGAAATCGTGTTCCACGCCTTGCCCGAAGGGCAGGCCGGGCGCGCTTTGGCCCTGCTGGAGGGTATGGACGGTCTGACTGCCCTCGCAGGACGCGAGGCAAATTATCTGCTGGTACGTTACAACGTCTGCGAATACACCCTGGAAGGGCTGGAATTGGCGTTGAGCAATCAGGGCTTCCATCTCGACAACAGCCTGCTGTGCAAACTCAAGCGCGCATTGGCTTATTTCTGCGAGAGCGTGCAACGGCGCAACATCGCCGCAAACGAGCCTGACATCAAGTCGCAACAGGCGTTTGTGAAAGTCTATGAGCGGCATTTGCATGGCGATCGTGACGAGACGCCAGAGGAATGGCGCGACTACAAGTAGTCAGCCCGCAGTCCGTACTCCATGAATTTGACTGACGATCTTCTGCTGCGTTACAGCCGCCATATTCTGCTGCCAGACGTTGGCGTGGCAGGGCAGGCGCGTATCAGCGACGCCCGCGTGCTGATTGTCGGTGCGGGCGGTTTGGGTTGTCCGGTTGCGTTGTATCTGGGGGCGGCAGGGGTGGGGCAGTTGTTGCTGGCCGATGGCGATACGGTTGACCTCACCAATTTACAGCGCCAGATTGCGCACACCACTGCGGCGATAGGCTCGAACAAGGCTGACTCGCTGGCGCGCAGTGTGCGTGCGATCAACCCGGAAATCGGGGTGATACCCATTCCTGAAGCCTTGGCGGGCGCCGCTCTGCGCGATGCCGTCGCGGCGGTTGATCTGGTGGTCGATGCATCGGACAATTTTGCCACCCGTCATGCTGTCAATCGCGCCTGCGTGCAGAGCGGAAAGCCCCTGGTTTCAGGGGCTGCGATCGGTTTTTCCGGGCAGCTCGCCGTATTTGATTCGGCGCGTGTCGGGAGTCCCTGCTACCACTGCCTGTTTCCAGAGCTAGCTGCCGGCGAACCCGAGATGCGCTGTGCTGAAGCGGGCGTGTTTGCGCCGCTGGTGGGGGTGATCGGCGCGATGCAGGCGATGGAAGCGCTGAAATACCTGGCTCACGCAGGTGAGCCGATGATCGGGAAGTTGCTGTTGTGGGATGGCTTGCGTACGCAGGCGCGCGTGATGAAGGTGCCGCGCGATCCGGCTTGCCCGGTATGCGGGCAGGCGCCGTTTCAGGCAGATTGAACGTCGAGCAGGCGCGCCAGCATCAGCTCGATATCGCCGCCCGGCGCGCGGGTGAATCCGCTTTTGGTAAATTGATGCCAGCGCCCCACCACCATGCATTGCAGCAGATTGGCTAGCGGCGCGCTGAGTTCGGATTGTTTGCCGCCGCCGAGTCGCAGACATTGCCGCAATTGCGCTTCGATGCGGTCATGCAGCTGATTGATGCGCTTTTGCAGGCGCTCGTTTTCATGTACCAGTGCCTCGCCGATCAGCACCCGCGTCATTCCCGGATTCTTGGCAGAAAAGTTCAGCAGCATGCCAATGATGGCCTCGACCTGCGCGATCGGGGAAGGCGTGTCCGTTGTGATGCGCGCGATCAGACCGAACAGGGTCTGTTCGATAAACTCGATCAGACCTTCATACATCTGCGCCTTGCTTGAGAAATGGCGGTACAACGCCGCTTCCGATACGCCGACTCGCGCGGCTAGCGCCGCCGTGGTGATTTTTTCGGGTTGGGGGTCCTGCAGCATCGCAGCCAGCGTTTGCAGAATTCGCAAGCGGCGCTCACCGGGCTTTTTGGCTTCTCCTGCCATCAGACACTCCTTTGTTTTTATAGGGGGTGATTCAGTGCGATGTTCAATCTGTGCAATTTTAGCAGTTTCAAGCGCCATCCATCTCAATATGCTTGCGTGCCAACTGGCAGCAAAGTACCAGTGATTTAGGCTGTGCTTTCAGGCTAGGGGCCAAACAAAAACGCCCGCGTGAAGCGGGCGTTTTGCAGGACAGGCAAAGGTGCGGCTTATTCGGCAGCGGTGCCTGCAACAGCCTTGGCCTTGCGGGCCGGCAGCTTTTCCTTGATGCGGGCGGATTTGCCGGAACGCTCGCGCAGGTAGTACAGCTTGGCGCGGCGCACGTCACCGCGGCGCTTGACTTCGACGCTGGCAACCAGCGGCGAGTGGGTCTGGAAGGTGCGTTCGACGCCTTCGCCGGCGGAGATCTTGCGCACGGTGAAAGCGGAATTCAGTCCACGGTTACGCTTGGCGATGACGACGCCTTCGTAAGCCTGTAGACGCTCACGGGTACCTTCTTTCACTTTAACCTGCACGACGATGGTGTCGCCGGGGGCAAAGCTGGGGAGGGTTTTGTTCAGGCGGGCAATTTCTTCCAGCTCGAGTTGCTCAATGATATTCATGATGTTTCCTTAACACCTGGCGGGAGAGGTGTACCCGCAAGCCGTCAGGCTTTTGGGCAGACATCACGCCGTTTCAAATAGACCCTGGTTGGGGCCGCTTATTCCCGGTTCGCATCTTGCGATAACGAATCGAGGTAATCCTGTTCCTGCCTGGACAGCCCGCGCGCGCCCAGCAGATCGGGGCGCTGGGCTGCCGTGATCGCCAGGCTTTGCTGCAATCGCCATGTGGCGATCGCAGCGTGGTTGCCGCTGGTTAATACGTCCGGCACCGCCATGCCCTGCCACACTTCGGGCCGGGTGTAGTGCGGGCAGTCGAGCAAGCCGTTGGCGAAGGAATCTTCCACCGCCGAATCGGCATCGTTCAACGCACCCGGCAGTTGCCGGATGAGCGCGTCCATCAATGCCAGCGCGGGGAGTTCGCCGCCCGACAACACAAAGTCGCCGAGCGAGATTTCTTCGTCCACGCGGCGCTGCAACAGCCGCTCGTCTATCCCTTCGTAACGCCCGCACAATAAAACCAGTGCGGACTTTTCCTTCAATTCCATCACCCGCTGGTGGGTGAGCGGACGGCCGCGGGGGGAAAAATGCACCACCCAAGGCGTTAAATTTTCGCTGGACAGATCCTGCTGCACTGCGTTTAACGCGCGATCCAGCGGTTCGGCCTGCATCAGCATCCCGGGCCCGCCGCCGTAAGGGCGGTCGTCCACCGTGCGGTGCGGGTCGTCGGTGAAGTCGCGAGGGTTCCACGCCTTGAACCGATACAGCCCGCGATCCAGAGCTCGCCGGGTGATGCCGGAATCCAGCACGGCATCGAACATTTCGGGGAAAAGCGTGATGGCATCAAACCGCACCCGCTTCTCCTTTAATAATCTTCGCCCCAGTCCACTTCGATCCGGCCACCCGCTACATCCACTTTGCCGACAAAGGCCGCGGCAAACGGGATCAGGTATTCCCGCGATCCCTTCACGACCAGCAGGTCGCGCGCGCCGGATTCCATCAGGCTGCTGACCGTGCCTAACACAATCCCTTCGCGATTGACGGCTTTGAGACCGATCAGGTCCGACCAGTAAAACTCGTCCTCCGCAGGCGGGGGCAGGTTGCTGCGTTCGACCGAAATTTCCTGGCCGCGCAAGGCGAAGGCCGCATCGCGATCGTCAATTCCCGCCAGTTTGGCCACCAGCGTATTGCTGTGATCCTGTATGGCTTCGACCGGGTAATGCTTGTATTCGGTACCGCGCCCGACACGCCAGGACGCAAAGTCCATCAGCGTACCCGGGTCCTCGCTAAAAGCCTGAACCTTGACCCAGCCCTTGATGCCGAACGGGGCGGCAATGCGCCCCATCACGACCCAGTCGCTGTCCTGGCTCAACTCAGGCGGCAGCGGCTGCGGGTTTGTTCTGCTTGACCAGACGTGCGACGGTGTCGGACATCTGAGCGCCGTTGCTCACCCAGTAGCCAATGCGCTCGGCATTCAGGCGGATGGCTTCTGCGCCTTCGGCTGCGACCGGATTGTAGAAACCGACGCGCTCAATGAAGCGGCCATCACGGCGGCAACGGGAATCCGCAACCACCACATTGTAGAAAGGACGGTTTTTAGCGCCGCCGCGCGAAAGACGAATAACGACCATGATTTAACCCACCGGGCAAACGGAGAAAACCGAGAATTATACTCAAAATTCGGCGGCTTGCCAGTTCGGCGGCAATCCGGGTCGGGGAAAGGAGGGCCGGGGCCCCGGGCAACAGGATTCCGCCGGTTGCTCAGCGCATGCCGGGCATCATGCCTTTCATGCCGCGCATCATTTTTGACAGGCCGCCTTTTCCCATCATTTTCATCATTTTCTGCGCCTGCTCGAATTGGTTGAGCAGTTTGTTGACTTCCTGCACCTGCACCCCCGCGCCGGCGGCGATACGGCGTTTGCGGCTGGCCTTGATGAGATCGGGCTTGCGGCGTTCCAGCGGCGTCATGCTGTTGATGATGCCTTCGACGCGGTTGATCGCCTTGTCATCGGCGCCCGCAGGCATGTTCATCTGGCCGGCACCGGGGAGCTTGTCCATCAACGCCGACAGGCCGCCCATTTTCTTCATCTGCAGGATTTGCGCCTTGAAGTCCTCAAGGTCGAAGTCTTTGCCCTTTTTGACCTTGTCCGCCAGCTTTTTGGCTTCGGCCATGTCGACCGAGCTGTGCGCCTGCTCGATCAGCGACAGGACATCGCCCATGCCGAGGATGCGCTGCGCCATGCGCTCCGGGTGGAAGGCTTCGAGGCCGTTGGGCTTTTCGCCAACGCCGATGAATTTGAGCGGCTTGCCGGTGATCTGTCGTACCGACAGCGCCGCGCCGCCGCGTGAGTCGCCATCGAGCTTGGTCAGCACGATGCCGGTCAGCGGCAGGGCTTCGTTGAACGCCTTGGCGACGTTGATTGCATCCTGGCCCTGCATGGCATCGACCACGAACAGGGTTTCGACCGGCTTGACGGCGGCGTGCAGCGCCTGAATCTCGGCCATCATCGCGGCATCGATCGCCAGCCGGCCGGCGGTGTCGACGATCAATACGTCGTAAAACTGCTTGCGTGCGTGATCCTGTGCGGCGGCGGCGATTTTCAGCGGGTCGCGCTCGTCGCCGGCTTCAAAGAACGCGACATCCAACTGCTTGCCAAGCTGGCGCAACTGGTCGATTGCGGCGGGCCGATAGACGTCGGCCGAGGCGAGCAGGACTTTTTTCTTGCGGTTTTTCAGCAGCAGCGCGAGTTTGCCGCTGGTGGTGGTTTTGCCCGAGCCCTGCAAGCCGGCCATCAGGATCACTGCAGGCGGGGTGGCGGCCAGATTCAATTCGGCGTTCGCGCCACCCATCAGCCGGGTGAGTTCTTCGTGGACGATGCCGATCAACGCCTGCCCGGGTGACAGGCTGGTCAGCACGTCCTGCCCCAGCGCGCGCGTTTTGACGGCGTCAATGAAATCCTTGACCACTGGCAGGGCGACGTCTGCTTCCAGCAGTGCAAGCCGCACCTGACGCAGCGTGTCCTGCACGTTGGCTTCGGTGATGCGGGCCTGGCCGCGCAATTGTTTGACGACGCCGGCGAGGCGTCCGCTGAGGTTATCTAGCATGGTTTCCTTGTTGCCGCGGAGAGCGGCATGGATAATGAGCTGGCCGAAACATTTTCCATTTTAACGAATGTCACCGCTATTGCTGGTTACTTTATGCGTAAGCGCGCTCTATGGCTGGGTGGCTTGGCGCCTGCAGCGCACGCCGCCGTACAAGATGGCTTGCGTGGCGCTGCCGCTCGCCTTGCTGGCACATGGCGCACTGATTTATCAATCCGTACTGGGGCAGGGCGATATCCGGCTGGGATTCGGCAATTCCCTGTCGACGATCCTGTGGCTGACCGCGCTCACCTACTGGCTGTCCAGCAAGGGCACGCCGCTGGCGCGGATTCAGTCCTGGGTGAGCGGGCTGGCAGCCCTGTCCGTGCTGGGTATGCTGGTGTTTACGGAGACTCATGTCATCCCGAATTCGCAGGCGCTGAGCTTGCGCATGCATCTGGTGGTGTCGTTTCTGGCTTATGGCTTGCTGGCGGTGGCGGCATTGCATGCCGTGCTGATGACCATGCTGGAAAAACAATTGCATCGGGGCGGCATGCTGCAGAGCGGCGCTCCGCCTTTGCTGACGATGGAAGCGATGCTGTTCAGGACCATCGGTATCGGTTTTGCATTGTTGACGCTGTCGGTGTTCAGCGGCGTGTTTTTTTCCGAGGAATTGTTTGGAAAGCCCGTACAGGTTTCCCACAAAACCGTTTTTGCAATTCTGTCCTGGCTGGTATTCGGCGGACTGCTGCTGGGACGGCATTTGCGCGGCTGGCGTGGGCGCACGGCTCTGGTGTGGACGATTACCGGCTTCACGCTGCTGTTGCTGGCGTATCTGGGGACGCAATTTGTGCTGGAAGTCATACTCCGGCGTTGAGGCCATTCTGATTGGATAGTATTGCTACCAGCACGCTGTTCGCCGTGCTTGCCGTTTTACTGCTGAGCTCGGCTTTCTTTTCGGCATCCGAGACCGCGATGATGGCAATCAATCGCTATCGGCTGCGCCATGCCGCCGATACCGGCCATCGTGGGGCCATGCGGGCCCAGGCCCTGCTCGATCGAACCGACAAGCTGCTGGGCGTGATTCTGCTCGGCAACAATCTGGTCAATGCGGCTTCGGGCACGCTGACCACGGTGCTGGCGATTCGTCTGTTTGGCGACGGCGAGGTGGCGCTGATGCTGGCGACCCTGCTGCTGACTTTCCTGATTCTGGTGTTCAGTGAAGTGACGCCCAAGGTGCTTGGCGCGGCGTTCCCCGAGCGTGTCGCCTATCCGGCGACCTGGTTGCTGACGCCGCTATTGAAGCTGGCGTATCCGGTGGTGTGGTTCGTCAACCTGTTTGTACAGGGCATTCTGCAGCTGTTGCGGATCAAGCAACCGGAGCCGGGGCAGGGCAATAGCCTGGGACTGGAGGAATTACGCACCATCGTGCTGGAGTCGTCCGGCCGGATGCCGCGCGAACACCACCGGATCTTGATGAACATGCTGGAGCTGGAAGACATCACGGTGGACGACGTGATGACGCCGCGCAACCAGATCGAGGCGATCGACATCGAGGATGATCCCGAGCGGCTGCGCCAGCAGATTTCCACCAGCCATCACACCCGCCTGATCGTGCAGCAAGGCTCGCAGGACACTCTGCTCGGGGTGCTGCATGTGCGGCGGGTGCTGCATGCGCTGACCGGCGAGGAACTCAACCCCGAGACGCTGAAGGAAAATCTGGAAGCGCCCTATTTCGTCCCGGCGGGAACGCCGCTGTTCACCCAGTTGCGCAACTTTCAGCAAGGCCGTCGCCGGCTGGCGCTGGTGGTGGATGAATACGGCGAACTGCAGGGTCTGGTGACGCTGGAAGACCTGCTCGAGGAAATGGTCGGTGAATTTACCACGCAGGCGCCGTCGGACATGGGCTACTTGCGGCGCGAGGCGGACGGCAGCTGGCTGGCCGAGGGAAGTGTGCTACTGCGTCATTTGAACCGCACCCTGGGCCTGTCGCTGCCGTTGGATGGCCCGAAAACCCTGAACGGTCTGCTGCTCGAGCAGTTCGAGGACATTCCCGAGGTGGGGGTGAGCCTGAAACTCGGCGACGTGCCGGTGGAGATCGTGCAAACGCAGGATCGGGCCGTCAAAATGGCGCGCATTTACCTGCCGGCGCCAGATGCCGGTAGCGCCTCAACTTAAACCTATCATTGCCGTTATAGCTTGTGATTCGCTATCGGCGGCCTGGCCGGTGCGGGCATTAATCTGACTCAGGACTTATTGGAATCGAGCTATGGCCGATGCGTCTATCTCCAACAATTTAACCGGTCTGGCGCGCGCCATGGTCAACAACGGCTGGCTGTCCGAGGCCGAGGCCGATGGCGTTGGCAAGCGCGCGAGTCAGGCAGGCGAGTCTTTCGTAACCGAACTCATCAAGGGCAGGCGTTACAAGGCTGACCAGATCGCTGAATTCGCCGCGACCTCGTTCGGGTTTCCCTATCTCGACTTGAACGCCATGGATCCCGACAGCCTGCCGCAGGGGCTGCTCGATGCCAAGCTGGTGCAGAAACGGCGGGTGATCGCGCTGTATCAGCGTGGCAACAAGCTGTATGTCGCCACCTCCGATCCGACGCACCTGCAGGCGCTGGATGAGGTGAAGTTCCAGACCAACCAGTCGGTGGAGCCGGTGGTGGTGGAAGACGACAAGCTCGCCAAGCTGATCAAGGTGGTGAGTGACGCGGCAGACAACACCATGGCGGTGATGAATGCGGAAGACCTGAATCTCGACTTTGTCGACGAGGAGGCCTCTGCTGCGCAGCAGGATGCGCCCGGCATCGAGATCGACGACGCGCCCGTGGTGCGTTACCTGCAAAAAATCATGCTCGATGCGATCAACGCCGGCGCGTCCGACATCCACTTCGAGCCCTACGAAAAGTATTACCGCATCCGTTACCGGCGCGACGGTATTCTGGCCGAGGTGGCGCAGCCGCCGATGGCGATCAAGGACAAGGTCGCGTCGCGCATCAAGGTGCTGTCGCGACTGGATATTTCGGAAAAACGTGTGCCGCAGGACGGCCGGATGAAAATGGTGCTGTCGAAAAGTCGCGCCATCGACTTCCGGGTCAGCACCTTGCCTACGCTGTATGGTGAAAAGATCGTCATGCGTATTCTCGACCCGACCAGCGCACAGCTCGGAATTGAGGCGCTGGGCTATGAGCCGTTCCAGAAGGAATTGCTGCTGAACGCGGTGCAGCGCCCCTATGGCATGGTGCTGGTAACCGGCCCGACGGGCTCCGGTAAAACCGTATCGCTCTACACCTGTCTGAATATTCTCAACAAGCCCGACGTGAATATCTCGACGGCGGAAGACCCAGCTGAAATCCAGCTACCCGGCATCAATCAGGTCAACGTCAACGACAAGGCCGGGCTGACCTTCTCGGCTGCGTTGAAATCGTTTTTGCGGCAGGATCCCGACGTCATCATGGTCGGTGAGATCCGCGACCTGGAAACGGCGGATATTGCGATCAAGGCTGCGCAAACCGGCCACATGGTGATGTCCACCCTGCACACCAACGATGCGCCAGGCACCTTGACCCGTCTGCTCAACATGGGCGTGGCGCCATTCAACGTGGCGTCTTCCGTGATCCTGATTACCGCCCAGCGTCTGGCGCGCAAGTTGTGCTCATGCAAACAGCCAACCGATCTGCCGCGTGAGGCGATGCTGGATGCCGGATTTACCGAAGCGCAACTGGATGGCAACTGGCGGCCTTATAAACCGGTGGGTTGCGATATTTGCGGCGGCACGGGTTACAAGGGGCGCCTCGGCATTTACCAGGTGATGCCCATCACCGATGCAATGACCCGCATCATCCTCAAGGGAGGCGATGAATCCGATATTGCCGACCAGGCACGGCTCGAAGGTGTGGTTGACTTGCGGCAGGCCGGGCTGCTGAAAGTAATGGCTGGACTGACCTCGCTGGAAGAGGTTGAGGCTGTCACCAATATTTAAGGAACATTTTTATGGCAATAGCGGCAAAAGCAGTAGCGGCAAAAACAGCGAACAAGGATGCCACCTACCTATGGGAGGGCATGGACAAACGCGGCAAGAAGGTCAAGGGCCAGATGCAGGCCGGCGGCGACGCGGTGGTCAGTTCCCAACTGCGCAAGCAGGGCATTACGGTGACCAAGGTCAAAAAGCAGAGCACTTTGTTCAGTGGTGCGAAGAAAGTCACCGACAAGGACATCACCCTGTTCACTCGACAGCTGGCGACCATGATGAAAGCCGGCGTGCCTTTGCTGCAATCCTTCGAAATCGTGGGGCGCGGCCATTCCAACCCGTCGGTGCAACGCTTGCTGGCCGAAATCAAGGCGGACATCGAAAAGGGCAGCAGCCTCACCCAGGCATTCGGTCGCCATCCCCTGTATTTCGATGCCTTGTACTGCAACCTCGTGGGCGCAGGTGAGTCGGCCGGTATTCTCGAAGCGGTGCTGGATCGCCTGGCGGTGTACAAGGAAAAAATCCTTGCCATCAAGAGCAAGATTAAATCGGCCCTGTTTTATCCGGTCTCCATCATCGTGGTGGCCTTTGTCATTACCGCGGTCATCATGATTTTCGTGATCCCGGCGTTCAAAGACCTGTTCAGCAGTTTTGGCGCGGATTTGCCCGGCCCGACCCTGGTGGTCATGGCGATGTCGGACTTCTTCGTCCAGTGGTGGTGGGCGATATTTGGTGGCATTGGCGGCGGCATCTACTTTTTGCTGCAGGCCTGGAAGCGTTCGCGCAAGGTGCAGATGTTCATGGATCGCGTCATGCTCAAACTGCCGATTTTTGGTGCTGTGATCGAGAAGGCCACCATCGCGCGCTGGACCCGCACCCTGGCCACCATGTTCGCGGCAGGCGTGCCGCTGGTTGAAGCACTTGAGTCGGTGGGCGGCGCCTCGGGCAATCAGGTGTATGTCGAGGCCACCCAGAAAATCAAGGCTGAAGTGTCGACCGGTACGGCCTTGACCGTGGCGATGCAGAACACTGAGCTCTTCCCTAACATGGTGCTGCAGATGGCGGCGATCGGCGAGGAATCCGGCTCGCTGGACTCCATGCTCAACAAAGTGGCCGACTTTTACGAAGCTGAAGTGGACGATGCAGTTGCGGCCCTGTCGAGCCTGATGGAGCCAATCATCATGGTCGTGCTGGGTACGCTGATCGGCGGCATGGTGATTGCCATGTATCTGCCGATTTTCAAGATGGGCTCGGTCGTTTGATGGAAATATTGCTTTCGGAGCCAGCCCTGTTCGCAGGGCTGGTTTTTTTGTTCAGCCTGCTGGTCGGCAGCTTCCTCAATGTCGTCATTCATCGGCTGCCGAGGATGATGGAAACCGAGTGGCACGCGCAATGCGCCGAGCTGCGCGGCGAGACGCCGGTGGCGTCCCCGCCTTACAACCTCGCACTTCCCCGTTCGGCGTGCCCGCATTGCGGCCACCAGATCACGGCGCTGGAAAATATTCCCGTGCTGTCGTGGCTGTGGTTGCGTGGGCGCTGTTCTTCATGCGAAGCGCCGATCGGCGCCCGTTATCCTTTGGTGGAGCTGCTAACCGCGCTGTTGTCGGCTGCCGCAGCCTGGAAGTGGGGGATGAGCGTGCAGACTGGCGGCGCGCTGCTGCTGATCTGGACGCTGGTCGCGCTGGCGTTCATCGACCTGGATACCACCCTGTTGCCGGACAGCCTCACCCAGCCGCTGCTGTGGCTGGGTTTGCTGTTCAACTTGAGCGCCACCTACACCAGTTTGCCGGATGCCGTAATCGGCGCCATGGCGGGCTATCTGGTGCTGTGGTCGGTGTACTGGCTGTTCAAGCTGGCCACCGGAAAGGAAGGTATGGGCTACGGTGACTTCAAGCTGCTGGCCGCGCTGGGAGCGTGGCTGGGATGGCAGATGCTGCCGGTCACCCTGCTGTTGTCATCGGTGGTCGGGGCGGCGGTCGGCATTGCCATGATTGTGCTGGTCAAGCATGACCGCCGCGTGCCGATCCCGTTCGGCCCCTACCTGGCGGGGGGCGGGCTGGTCACCTTGTTCTTCGGCGCAGATCTGACACAGGCCTATCTCGGCCAAATCTGATGTTTGTGGTGGCGCTGACCGGCGGGATCGGATCGGGCAAATCGACGGTTGCCGATGCCTTCGCGGCGCTGGGGGCGCCCGTCATCGACACGGATGTCATCGCGCGCGAATTGACCGCACCCGGCGGCGGCGCGCTGAATCCGGTGCGCGAGGCTTTTGGTGAATCTGTGATGCAGCCGGACGGTACGCTTGATCGCGCCGCTTTGCGCCAGCGGGTGTTTTCCGACACCGAGGCCCGCCTTCGACTTGAAGCCATCCTGCATCCGTTGATCCGGCAGCGCGTCGAACAGGCCTTGGCCGGATTGCGCTCGCCCTACGCCTTGATCGTGGTACCGCTGCTGGTTGAAACGGGCGCTTACCGCGATGTGCTCCAGCGCATTCTGCTGGTGGACTGCTCCGAATCGACCCAGGTGGAGCGGGTGATGGCGCGCAGCGGGCTCGCGCGCGAAGAGGTGGGGGCGATCCTGGCAGCGCAGGCGACGCGGGCAGAGCGCCTGGCGATTGCAGACGACGTGATTGCCAATACCGCCACGCCGGAAGACTTGCGTGCAATGGTCGCGACCCTGCATCAGCGCTATCTGGCGCTTGCGGCAGCCGCGTCGCCTTGATTTTTCACTCGGATCGGCGACAATCGGTCGATTCAAACCTGTGCGTCGCGGTGTGATCCATTACGAATATCCTCTGAGTGAACGTATCCGCACCTTGCTGCGGCTCGAAGACCTGTTCGACCGCTTCGATGCCTATGCCAGTTCACCCGACTCGCACGCTCACCATGCAGCGCTGTTGACTCTGTTCGAGTTGGCGGAAGTGGCTGCGCGCGCCGACCTCAAATCGGACCTGTTGCAGGAACTGGATCGACAGAAAAGCGTTCTGACTGCACTGCGCGGCAATCCGCACGTGCAGGACAGCACCCTGGAGCAGGTGCTGGCGTCGATCGAATCCACTCACCAGAAAATGTATCAGACCCCCGGCAAAGTCGGCATGCACCTGCGCGAAGACGAATGGCTGATGGCGATCAAGCAGCGCGCTGCGATACCTGGCGGCATGAGCGAGTTCGATCTGCCGTCCTACCATTACTGGCAACACCGCCCGGCCGAAGAACGCATGCAGCAATTGCGGCGCTGGCTGCTGCCGTTCGCGTCCATCCATTCGGCGATCGATATCGTGCTGGGGCTGCTGCGCGACAGCGGTCAGCCCGAGTTGCAGCATGTGGACAACGGCAGCTACCAGCGCATGCTGGAGTCGCGCAATCCGCTGCTGATCCGCGTCACGCTGACTGACAGCCTGCCGTGCGTGCCGGAGATTTCCGCCAATAAATACATGCTCAACATCCGCTTTGTTCAGGCGGGGTTTGGGCAGATGCGTATCTGCTCCGATCTGGCGATCGATTTCGACCTGACCTTCTGCACGCTATGAAGATACCGGTGGTGAATTGCCCGACCTGCAACGCGCCGGTTGCGTGGACAGCCGAGAACCGCTGGAAGCCGTTTTGCAGCGAGCGCTGCAAGTTGATCGATCTGGGGCAGTGGGCGACCGAGAAGTATCGCGTGCCGGCCGAAGAACAGGAGCCGGAGGAAGAACCTCCGCTCCCGCAGTAAACCGCAGACCCTGCCGGTTTATTTCGTGTAGGTCTTGACGCCGCTGGCGGTGCCCAGCAGCAACACATCCGCGCCGCGCCGCGCAAACAGACCATTGGTGACCACGCCGACGATGTGATTGATCGCGGTTTCCAGCGACACCGGATCAACGATCGACAGGCCGTGCACATCGAGAATGAGGTTGCCGTTGTCGGTGGTGAAGCCCTCGCGCAGGCGCGGTTGGCCGCCGAGCTTCACCAGCTCGCGCGCCACATACGAGCGCGCCATCGGGATCACCTCGACCGGCAGCGGAAACTGGCCCATTACCCCAACCAGCTTGCTTTCGTCGGCGATGCAGATGAACTGCTTGCTGCAGGCGGCGACGATTTTTTCGCGCGTCAACGCGCCGCCGCCGCCCTTGATCATGGCGAAATGTTCGGTGATTTCATCGGCGCCGTCGACGTAGATTTCGAGTTCGCCCACGCTGTTGAGATCGAGCACCTGGATGCCGTGGCTTTTCAGCCGCGTGGCGGTGGCTTCCGAGCTGGCGACGGCGCCGTCGATGCGGCCCTTCACTTCGGCCAGCGCGTCGATGAAATAGTTGGCGGTCGAGCCGGTGCCGACGCCGATGATGCCGCCGCGGGCATACTCAACTGCAGCACGTGCTACAGCCTGCTTCATTTCGTCTTGGGTCATTTTGGTTTCGTCTATTTGAATTCAGCCCGCTAAGATAGCGGCATCGCTGTCTTTTTTCAAACCCTCGCCATGAGCCAACCCGACGATTACCTTGAACGCATCCTCACTTCGCGCGTCTACGACGTCGCGGTGGAATCGCCGCTCGACCCAGCCCACAATCTGTCGCGGCGGCTCGGCAACACCATTTTGCTGAAGCGCGAAGACCTGCAACCAGTGTTCTCGTTCAAGTGTCGCGGCGCCTACAACAAGATGGCGCGCCTGAGCAGCGCGCAACTGGCGCGCGGCGTGGTCGCCGCCTCAGCCGGCAATCATGCGCAGGGGGTGGCGCTGGCGGCGCAGAAGCTGGGTGTGTCGGCCACCATCGTGATGCCCGCCACCACGCCAAAAATCAAGGTGGATGCGGTGTTGGCACGCAACGCGCAGGTGGTATTGCATGGCGACAGTTACGATGACGCATATACGCATGCGATGCAGTTTGCCAAAGAGGCCAAGGCCACTTTCGTGCACCCCTACGATGACCCCGATGTCATCGCCGGGCAGGGCACGGTGGCGATGGAATTGCTGCGCCAGCATCCGGGACCGATCCATTCCGTGTACATCCCGGTCGGCGGCGGCGGGCTGATCGCCGGCATGGCGGCGTACATCAAGCGCCTGCGTCCGGACATCCGCATCGTCGGCGTCGAGCCAGAAGACGCCGACGCGATGGCGCGCTCGCTGGAAGCCGGCGAACGCGTCACGCTGTCGCGCGTGGGCATTTTTGCCGACGGCGTAGCGGTGAAACTGGTCGGCAAGGAAACTTTCCGGCTGACCCAGCTGTACGTGGATGAAATCATCCGCGTGAACAACGACGCCATCTGCGCGGCAATCAAGGATGTGTTCGAAGACACCCGTTCGATTCTGGAGCCGGCGGGCGCGCTGTCGGTCGCCGGGATGAAGGCGGCCATCGCCAGCGGCAAGCTCAAGGGCAAGACCCTGGTCGCGGTGGCGTCCGGTGCCAACATGAATTTCGATCGCCTGCGATACATTGCAGAACGCGCTGAGCTGGGTGAACAGCGCGAAGCCGTGCTGGCCGTCACCATTCCCGAAACGCCGGGCAGCTTCAAGACATTTTGCAGCCTGCTCGGTGCGCGCAACATCACCGAATTCAACTATCGCTATTCCGACCCCAAAACCGCACGCGTGTTTGTCGGCCTGTCGGTTCCGGGCGCGGGCGAGGGCAAGCGGGTGGTCGAACTGCTCAAGCGCCACGGCATCGACGCGCTCGATCTTTCCGACAACGAAATGGCCAAGCTGCACATCCGCCATCTGGTCGGCGGCCGCGCGCCCGACGCGGTCAACGAAGTGCTGTACCGCTTCGAGTTTCCCGAGCGCCCCGGCGCGCTGATGCGCTTTCTCGAAAGCATGAGCCAGGGCTGGAATATCAGCCTGTTCCACTACCGCAACCATGGCGCTGACCATGGCCGTGTGCTGGTGGGCATCCAGGTGCCGGACAAGGAAAAGCCCAGCTTCCAGAAGTTTCTGGACGGACTGGGCTACCGTTACTGGGACGAGTCTTGCAACCCGGCCTATAAACTGTTTCTGGCCTGATTATTTCTTGCAGGTGTTCATGCCGAGCAGGGGATAGACGGGACAGAACTTGAACAGGCCGGTGGCGAGCGGGACGACGCCGACCCATGCCCACGCCGGGCCGCCCATCAAGGCCCAGGCGATGAGGGCGAGGCCGGCCAGAATCCGGATGATGCGATCGGTACTACCAACATTGCATGACATGGTGTGCTCCTGAAAATGACGGGATGACCTCAACGAGGTGGCGCCACTATAGGGAGCGATTGCCTGCCGGTCTGTGACGTACGTCACCAAACCGGGTCAGGCCTCGGCCTGCAGCCGGGTGGGGTCGGCCGTGTCGATGCGCCCGCGTGTCAGCCTGATGCAGCCCGCATCTTCCAGTTTTTTCAACGCCCGGCTCACCGCCTCGCGGCTGGCGCCGATCTGCGCAGCCAGCTTTTCGTGGGTGATGTCCAGATGGCCTTCCGGGATTGACAGCATCAGCGCCGCGATTCGCCGCGTCAGCGAACGAAACGCCACGTCCTCCACCCGCTGCATCATCTGCGCCAGTCGTTCGGCAAAGCGGCCGAACACATAGCGGCGAAACGGCGCGTGGCTGGCGATCAGGGCGTCGAACAGGTCGTGCGGCAACACCGCCAGCACGACGTCTGAAAGCGCCTGGCCGCGCGCCGGATAAGCAGCCTCGCCCAGCAGGCAACTGGTGCTGACGATGCAGGACTCGCCCGGGCGAATCCGGTACAGCTCGATTTCGTGGCCATCCGGCGTGCTGCGCATCACCTGGACCTCGCCCGCGACCAGCAAAGGGAAACCCTGACACACGTCGCCCGCCGCGAACAGTACGGCTTCGCGCGGCACCTGCACCCACTGGAGGCTGCGGCTCAGCCGCTCCTGCAGCGTGCGCTCGATGCCCAGCAGGGCCGGGAACAGGGTGCGCAAGGCGGCGTGTTCGAGCAGGTGCGGGTCGGTGGGAGGATGGGGCATGGTGCGGCGCGGGATCGGGTTGCTGGCCGCCAATATAGAGGATTTCTTCGGGTGGCGATGCCGCGCGTGAATGGCATCGAATGATGCGGGCAGGAAAGCGGCGGTTTGCAGCCTGGGGTCGAGTGGCGCGTGTGCCCTTCGACCCCGCTAGGTTGGAGGCGACGCTCAGGGATGCGCGTGCGCGGGGTCGGGATCGACGTCGAGTGGCCACAGCTGGTGCGCATCCAGCATCAGCCGGGCATTCGCCGCCAACGCGTCGAGCTGCGTTTGTTGTGCTGCCAGCTGGCCTTCCAGCGCCAGACGGCGGCTGAGCAGCGCCTGATCTAGGCTACCTTCGCCCAGCTCGTAGGCGCGCGCCGTCAGCCGCGCGGATTCGGCCAGCGCTTGCGCGGCCTGCTGCGCCTGTTCCCAGTTCGCCACTTGGGCGAGTGCGGTTTCGTAATCCGTGCGCGCATCCGC
>JAGVGD010000175.1 GCA_020057245.1 Thiobacillus sp.
TCGCGATACACGCCCCCCGGGCGATAGTAAGCCGCATGCAGACGCGCACCCGACACCGCCTCGTAGCAATCCATCAGGTCTTCGCGCTCGCGGAAGGCATACAGAAACACCGTCATTGCACCGACGTCGAGTGCATGCGCACCCAGCCACAGCAGGTGGTTCAGCACACGGGTGATTTCATCGAACATCACGCGGATGTACTGGGCACGCTCGGGCACCTGGATGCCGAGCAGCTTTTCGATCGCCATTACATAGGCATGTTCGTTGACCATCATCGACACATAGTCGAGACGATCCATGTAAGGAACCGACTGGATGAAGGTCTTGTGCTCGGCCAGTTTCTCGGTGGCCCGATGCAGCAGGCCGATATGCGGATCGGCACGCTGGATTACCTCGCCGTCGAGTTCCAGCACCAGACGCAGCACGCCGTGCGCGGCCGGGTGCTGCGGGCCGAAGTTCATCGTGTAATTGCGAATTTCAGCCATGTTCAGCGCCCCGCTCCATAGCTTTCGTCACGCACGATGCGCGGCACGATCTCACGCGGCTCAATCGACACCGGCTGGTAAATCACCCGCCGCTGGGTCGGGTCGTAGCGCATTTCAACATTGCCCGACAGCGGAAAATCCTTGCGGAAGGGGTGACCGATAAAACCATAGTCGGTCAATATGCGACGCAGGTCCGGATGCCCCTCGAACACAATGCCGTACAAGTCGAACGCTTCACGTTCGAACCAGTTGGCGGCGGGCCAGGTATCGACCATCGAAGCCACGACCGGCAAATCATCATCCGGGCAGAACACGCGCACACGCACGCGCTGATTGTTCGAGACCGACAACAGATGCACCACCACCGCAAAGCGCGCAGCATCCCACTCGCCGTCCCCGCCAAAGCCGGAATAGTCCATGCCGCACAAATCAATCAGCTGTTCAAACCGGCACTCGGGATGGTCGCGCAAGGCAAGCATCGCTGCAGCGTAATGCTGCGATTTGATAATCAAGGTCAATTCACCCAAACGGACAAACGACTGCGCCAACGCATCGCCCAGCACGGTTTCAATCGACAAAGAGAGGGCTTCCACAGTCTGTGTCATCAATTCTTAACGGGCGATGGTGTTGGTACGCTTGATTTTGTTCTGCAACTGGATGATGCCGAACAAGAGCGCTTCTGCGGTGGGCGGACAACCCGGGACGTAAATATCCACTGGCACGATGCGGTCGCAACCGCGTACCACCGAGTAGGAGTAATGGTAATAGCCGCCGCCGTTGGCACAGGAGCCCATGGAAATCACCCAGCGCGGCTCGGCCATCTGGTCGTAAACCTTGCGCAGCGCAGGGGCCATTTTGTTGCACAGGGTGCCGGCAACAATCATGACATCAGACTGACGCGGACTTGGACGGAACACGATCCCGAAACGATCGAGGTCATAGCGTGATGCGCCGGCCTGCATCATTTCAACCGCGCAACAAGCCAGACCAAAGGTCATCGGCCACATCGAGCCGGTGCGCATGTAATTGATGAGCTGATCAGCCTTGGTCGTGACAAAGCCCTGTTCGAGGACGCCTTCGATGCTCATGCAGCCGCCTCCGAAAATTTTGCTTCAGGATTCACCGCCTGCGCGTTGCGGACGGGGCTTTTCGTCGGGTCAGTCCGCATGCTGCGCGACGGCCCCTTCGCCCAGCGGCTCAACAGCCTTACTCCCATTCCAGTGCGCCCTTCATCCACTCGTAGATGAAGCCGACCACCAGGATGCCGAGAAACACCATCATGGCGAGGAATCCGGCCAGGCCGATTTCCTCCAGCACAATGGCCCATGGAAAGAGAAAGGCGATTTCAAGATCGAACAGGATGAACAGGATGGCAACGAGGTAATACCGCACGTCAAATTTCATGCGTGCATCCTCAAACGCCTCGAAGCCGCATTCATAGGGGGAGAGTTTCTCGCTGTCCGGACGATTCGGCGCCAGCAGGGAGCCCGCAATGATCGGGCCGATGCCAAAGGCCAGGCCGACCAGTATGAACAACAGAATGGGGAGGTAATTCTCCAGCACTGATCCTCCGGCGTCCCCTTCGCGGGGTGAGTCATTATGGGCGCAGTTTATGTGTGCGCCGCACCCACTGTCAAGCCGAAAAAATAGCCGGATTTAACTTATGGATCAATAAGTTATTTGATGATTTTGACTGATGAATGAATCAGGAAATTTGATGGTGCCGTCGGCGAGACTCGAACTCGCACAACCGAAGTCACTACCCCCTCAAGATAGCGTGTCTACCAATTCCACCACGACGGCCAATGGGCTTGCACCCGATTGTGTACTGCTTGGTATTACGAGGTTTTTGCTACCGAAACTTACTGCGGAATATCTGCAGCTTTGGACCCGGCGTTCTGCGCCGGAACCGGAGCGGCGGGTTGACCCACCTTCGCCGGCACTGCGGTCAGATCCAGCACGCTATTCGGTTTATGCTGCTGCAAACCGAAGTACGCCAAGCCGAGGCTGGACAGGAAAAACAAGGTGGCAAGAACCGCTGTGCTGCGGCTCAGGAAGTTAGCCGAACCCGTGGCACCGAACAGGCTGCCGGAAGATCCGCTGCCGAATGCCGCACCCATATCCGCCCCTTTGCCATGCTGCAGCAGCACCAGTCCGATGACCGCGACTGAAACGATAATGTGAACGACCCAAACCAGTGTTTCCATATTCTTCTACTCTTACTTGGCTGCTGCCCGGCAAATTGCCACAAACTCATCGGCAACCAGAGACGCACCGCCAATCAGGCCGCCATCTATATCGGGCTGAGCCATTAATTCTGCCGCATTTGCGGCTTTTACGCTACCCCCATACTGAATCACCAACTGCTTGGCGATGTCTGCATCAAGGGCCGCAATCTTGCTTCGAATGAATGCGTGCACTGCTTGCGCCTGTTCAGGCGAGGCCGTTTTACCTGTTCCGATGGCCCACACCGGCTCATACGCAACAACCGCTTTGGCCAGAGAACCCACGCCCGCAAGCTTGATCACCGCATCCAGTTGACGCGCAACGACCGCCTCGGTCACGCCCGATTCGCGCTCGTCCAGTGATTCACCGACGCACAGAATGGGCGTCAATCCGGCTGCCTGGGCGGCCACATATTTGCTCGCAACCAGCTCATCGGACTCGCCGTACAGACTGCGCCGCTCGGAGTGTCCGACAATCACATACTGGCAGCCAAAATCCAGCAGCATGGACGCCGACACTTCGCCCGTGAATGCGCCCTTGCTTTGTTCGGAGAGGTTTTGTGCGCCCCAGGCAATGGATGAACCCGCCAATGCTGCCTGGGCTTGAGCCAGATAAGGAAAGGGCACGCACACGACAGCCTTGATGCCTTCCAAAGCGGGCTTGAGTGCAGCCAGCAGCGCGGCATTTTCAGCGAGGCTGCCGTGCATTTTCCAGTTACCGGCTACGAGCTTTTTACGCATTGGGAGTCCGCCAGACAAAAGTGCGCGATGTTAAGCGCAACGCGCCCCATGGTCAACCGCAGACGGCCTTGCCCGGCCAGGGAATCAGCCAAAACGACCGGTAATATAGTCTTCGGTCTGCTTCTTGCCCGGACGCATGAAGATCGTGCCGGTTTCATTGAATTCGATCAGCTCCCCCAGATACATGAAGGCAGTAAAGTCGGATATCCGCGCAGCCTGCTGCATGTTGTGGGTCACGATGGCAATCGTGTATTCGCTTTTGAGTTCGTTGATCAGTTCTTCGATTTTGGCGGTGGAAATCGGATCCAGCGCTGAAGTCGGTTCGTCCAGCAGCACAATCTCGGGTTTGACCGATACCGCGCGCGCGATGCAAAGGCGCTGTTGCTGGCCACCGGAAAGCGACAATCCGCTCTGCTGCAGCTTGTCCTTGACTTCGGTCCACAGCGCGGCCTTGTTGAGCGCCCATTCGACGCGATCGTCCATCGCGCTCTTCGACAGCCGCTCATACAGCCGGACGCCGAACGCAATGTTTTCATAAATCGTCATCGGGAACGGAGTGGGCTTCTGGAACACCATGCCGATCTTGGCGCGCACCATGTTCACGTCCTGCGATTTATCCAGCAGGTTCTTGCCATGGAACATGATCTGGCCTTCCGCGCGCTGGCCCGGGTAGAGGTCATACATGCGATTGAAGGTACGCAGCAAGGTGGACTTGCCACAGCCTGACGGTCCGATGAAAGCGGTCACCTTGTTGTCGGCAATGTCCAGGTTGACATTTTTAATGCCTTTGAAATCGCCGTAGTAGAAATCCAGATTGCGGATCTGCAAGGCAGCGTTTTCGCCAGTGGGCGCGACTTGGTTGGGCATAGTAGGCATGGCTTGATTCGATAGGAGTTTAGTTAAGCGCTGGATCAGTTTTTATCTTTGTTGCGGAAAGCAACGCGCACGCCGATATTGATCGCCAGCACAAACAGGGCGATCAACAACGCGCCGCCCCAGGCCAGGTTGACCCAGTTGTCATAGGGGCTGAGCGCAAACTGGTAAATCACGACAGGCAGATTGCCCATCGGCTCAGCCATATTGGTGCTGAAAAACTGATTGTTCAGTGCGGTAAACAGCAAAGGAGCCGTTTCGCCGGTGATGCGCGCCATCGCCAGCAACACGCCCGTCACCACGCCCGATTTAACTG
The DNA here is from genome assembly GCA_020057245.1 of Thiobacillus sp. GTDB lineage: Bacteria > Pseudomonadota > Gammaproteobacteria > Burkholderiales > Thiobacillaceae > Thiobacillus. The sequence goes on from JAGVGD010000175.1 coordinate 4,641, forward strand.
CGCGCAAGGTAATCTTGAGCGAAACCTGCCAGCGCGGCGCACCTACCGCGAATGCCGCCTCGCGCAAGCTGGTGGGAACCAGTTTCAACATGTTTTCGGTGGTGCGTACCACCACCGGAATGGCGATCAGGGCCAGTGCCAGCGCGCCGGCCCATCCGGAAAACCCGCCGGTGGTTGCAACAAACAGGGCGTAGACGAACAGGCCGATCACAATCGACGGCGCCGACAACATGATGTCCGTCATGAAGCGGGTAAATGAAGCGAACTTCGACACACGCCCGTACTCGGCCAGATAAATTCCCGCCAGAATGCCAATCGGCGTTGCGATGAGCATGGAGAAAAACAGGATCAGGCCGCTACCGACAATGGCGTTGCGCAAACCTCCGCCTTCGGAGCCCGGAGCAGGCGTGTCCTGCGTGAACATGTCCAGACTCAGGGCAGCAAATCCCCTGGAAAACAGTGTCCACAAAATCCATAACAAAACGGCCAGCCCCACGCTCATGGCCACCATGGACAAGGCGATCCCGACACGATTGGCCCAAAGTCGGCGGCTATACAGGTCCATCATGATTACAGCCCCTCGGAGCCCATGCTGCGGCTGATGAGCCAGCGTGAAATCGCCAGCACGATAAAGGTAATGACGAACAGCACCAAGCCCAGTTCGAATAAAGCGGAGATATGCAAGCCGGGATCAGCCTCGCCAAACTCATTTGCCAGCGTGGAGGCGATGGAAGTACCCGGTGCAAACAAACTGCCGTTGATGCGGTTGGCATTGCCGATCACGAAGGTCACTGCCATGGTTTCGCCCAACGCACGCCCCAACCCCAGCATGATTCCACCGATCACGCCCACGCGGGTGTAGGGCAGCACGATATTGCGCATCACTTCCCATTTGGTACAGCCGATGCCGTACGCTGACTCTTTCAGCACGTGCGGCACGGTATCGAACACGTCGCGCATCACGGAAGCAATGAACGGAATCACCATCATCGCCAGCACGATGCTGGCTGTAAGAATGCCGACACCAATCGGTGGCCCGGAAAACCAGCCACCGATGACCGGCACATTGCCGAGCAGGGCTTGCAGGGGCGGCTGAATGTATTCCGCAAACAGCGGCGCAAAAATGAACAAGCCCCAGATGCCATACACAATCGAAGGCACGCCGGCCAGCAACTCGATCGCCGTGCCCAGCGGACGACGCAGCCAGGGAGGACAGGATTCGGTCAGATAAAAAGCGATCCCGAAGCTCACCGGAATCGCAAACAACAGCGCCAGCACCGACGTCACCACCGTGCCGTAAATGGCCGCCAGCGCCCCGTACTGGTCATCCGGCACGCTCCAGACATTCGTCCACAAAAAAGGCAGGCCGAATTCCTTGATGCTGGGCCAGGCATCCAGGCCAAGCGCAATCAGAATTCCCAACAACGCCGCCAGCAGGAGTACTGCAAAAAGCTGGGTGGTATGGTGAAAAAGTCTGTCCTGAAACCGAAACTTTCGAATCTGCTCGGCCTGCAAATCGAGTCCGGATACTGTACTGGGTTCGCTCACGTTAGGCGCCTATCGGTTCGGTTCGTTATCTGCGAAAGAGGCCGCCCGCACAGGCAGCCTCTTTCGCAGAGCGCCGGGAGCACGCTTCCTCCCGGCAAGACATCAGGCCTGCTTACTTGATGTTCTTCATCTCAGCCTCAACCATCTTCACCACACTGGGCGGCAACGCTACAAAGCCCAGCTCTTCAGCCATTTTCTGACCATTGTTCAAAGACCAGGTGAAGAAGTCGACCACGCCTTTTTGCTTGGCGGCATCGCTGCCTTTTTCATACGCCAACACATAAGTAGCGCTGGTGATGGGCCACGCGTTCTTATGGGTTTGATCCAGCAGATCGGGCGCCATGCCCTTGACCTTGAAGTTGGCACCTGCAGCGGCATCAGCCACTGCGTCCTGGTTCGGCACAATGTAATTGCCAGCCTTGTTCTTCAGCGCAACAAAGCTCATGTTGTTCTTCATTGCATCGGCAATATCGACATAGCCGATCGTGCCCTTGATCTTCTGCACCGTGGCAGCCACACCCGCATTTCCCTTGCCGCCAACTGCGTTGGATGGCCAGTTGCCCGTGTTACCCGCGCCGACTTCGCGCATGAAATCAGCCGATTGCTTGGCCAGATAGTTGGTGAAGGCGTAGGTGGTGCCGGAGCCATCCGAACGGTGCGCAACGGTGATAGCCAGATCGGGCAACGCCACGCCGGGGTTCAGCTTGGCAATGGCGGGATCATTCCACTTGGTGATGGCGCCACGGAAAATGTTAGCGGCGGTGACACCGTCCAGTTTCAGCTTGCCAGAAGCCATGCCGGGTACGTTCATGACGATGGTCACGCCACCCATTACGGTCGGCACCTGAACCAGACCAGCTGCGTCCAGATCAGCCTCTTTCACCGGCGCATCGGAACCGCCGAAATCGACGGTCTTGGCCTTGATCTGCTTGACGCCGCCGGACGAACCGATGGCCTGATAATTGACCTTGTTGCCGGTTGCCTTTTGATAGGCTTCAGCCCATTTTGCGTAAACGGCGTAGGGGAAGGTTGCGCCCGCACCGTTGATGTCAGCGGCCAACGCGCTAACCGAGAAAGCCAGACCCATGGCCACAGCCAGTGCGCCCTGGGCCAGTTTGTTGAATTTTTGCATGTTTATCTCCAGTAATAAAAGTTATTGCCGTAATGCCGACTTTCTTGATGGTACTGGCAGAATATTACAGAAATGTTACTTTTTATTGCTAGACATGAGACAACCCGCCGACCTCAACATGTCTCACATCTTGGCTAGTGTGCGCAACCGTGCCATTGAGCCACGTAATAGCTGGGTAAGCGCAGTGCACCAAAACCTAAGTTGATGTAAACGATCTATTCAAAATCCGTAATGCCAACTTCTATATGGCCCTAGCCACTTCCTGGATTACAACGCTTGCACGACTACGCCTTATTCAACTCGGCGAGTGATTTGTAAATCCACAAAATCAGAGTTGCAGTCTGCGGGCCTGTTTGGCTCGCCATGTATATGCATGACGCAAAAATCGCATGAGCTCGAACCATAGCTGCGCTTGCCGCTTTCTCATGGGATTCTTGTGATTCGCACTGTGCAAGTCCACCCAAAGTGCAGCACATGCACCGAGGGTTAAATCAGGGGCGTATGGCAGGAGCAGGAGGTCAACCAAAGCGGCCTGTTATATAGTCTTCGGTCTGCTTGACATTAGGTTTAAGGAACAAATCGTTGGTGCGTCCCATTTCGATCAACTCGCCCATGTACATGAAAGCTGTGTAATCTGAAACACGAGCAGCCTGTTGCATGTTGTGGGTGACAATGATGATCGTGTACTTGTCTTTCATTTCGTTGACCAGTTCCTCGATTTTGGCGGTGGAAATGGGGTCGAGTGCAGAGGCCGGCTCATCAAGCAGCAGAACGTCGGGCTCCAATGCAATGGCACGAGCAATCACCAGACGCTGCTGCTGGCCACCGGAGAGGCTCATGCCATTTTCACTGAGGCGGTCTTTGACTTCGTTCCACAGTGCGGCACCATGCAAAGCCTTCTCGACTGCCTCATCCAGTGTGCTGCGGTTGTTGACTCCCATGATGCGCAAGCCATAGGCCACGTTTTCGTAAATAGACTTGGGAAACGGGTTGGGCTTTTGAAACACCATACCGACGCGACGCCGCAACAAGGCAACGTTTACATCCCGGTCGTAGATATTCTTGCCATCCAGAAGAATCTGGCCGTCGACCCGGCAGATATCCACAAGATCGTTCATGCGGTTGAAGCAGCGCAACAAGGTCGATTTGCCACATCCGCTAGGACCGATAAAGGCCGTCACGCGTTTTTTTGGGATCGTCATTGCGACGCTTTTTAGCGCTTTGGCTTCGCCATAATACAAATCGAGATTCTCGACGCGAATCGCCACTTCATTCGTATCTTCAGTCTGCGTGCGTCCCAAATCGCCTAGCTTGATCGCGTGAGTTTGTGGGCTGCCATCGTTCATTTTCAAAATCCTTCGGTCTATCGTTGTATGAGTTAGCTGGAATCAGACGCCTTCCAGCCCGCGCATTCTTTCGCGCAGGCGATTGCGCAACCGGATCGCGAACATGTTGAGCACGATGATGATGATCACCAGCAATAACGAGGTGGCAAACACCAGGGGACGCGCCGCTTCGACGTTGGGGCTCTGGAAACCGACGTCATAAATATGGAAGCCCAGGTGCATGAACTTGCGCTCCAGGTGAAGGAACGGAAAGTTGCCGTCCATCGGGAGGCTCGGCGCCAGCTTCACCACCCCCACCAGCATCAGCGGCGCCACCTCACCGGCAGCGCGGGCAACCGCCAGGATCAGGCCGGTCATCATCGCCGGGCTGGCGATTGGCAACACCGTTCGCCAAAGCGTTTCCGCCTTGGTTGCACCCAACGCCAGGCTGCCTTCGCGAATCGAGCGAGGCACGCGCGACAAACCTTCTTCAGTCGCCACAATGACGACGGGCAAGGTCAGCAGCGCGAGGGTGAGCGAAGACCAGAGAATGCCGGGGCTACCAAAGACTGGTGCCGGGCTGGCCTCCGGGAAAAACAGCGCATCGATATTGCCACCCAGGAAGTAGACGAAAAAACCCAAGCCAAACACGCCGTAAACGATGGACGGCACACCTGCCAGATTGTTGACCGAGATGCGGATAATCTGGATCAGCGGTCCCTGCTTGGCATATTCACGCATGTAGACCGCTGCCATGATGCCGAGCGGCGTAACCATCGCAGACATCAGGAGCACCATCATCACCGTGCCGAAGATGGCGGGGAAAATGCCGCCCTCGGTATTCGCTTCGCGCGGATCGTCGACGATGAACTCATGCAGTTTTTGCAGATAGTGGCCGACCTTCTGCATGAAGCTCATGTCATTCGGCTGGATGACGTCAGCGATCTTGCCGAACGGAATCTCGATCACCTGACCATCCTGAATTTCGGCAGTCAGACTGTCGCGTGCATTTTGCGCCCGTAGTCCATCCAGGCGGGCCTGCAGCTTGGCGAACGCGGCTTCGTGGATTTGCCGTTCCTGGTCGATCTCGACTTTTGTCTCATCAGTCAGTTCACCAAGCAATTCCAGCTTGCGCTGCTTGAGACGCAGGCGCTCGAGTTTGTAGTTGACCTCGCCGATATCCTTTTTTTCGATGCTCAGGATTTCATCGAAAAGTTTGCCGGAGCGCGCCAGGCGCTTTTGCAATTCGGGCCAGGCGGCGGCACCCTCGGCGACAACCTGGCCATTTTCCTTGACTGACTTCAGGTGGCCAAAAAAACTGCCCCACTCATGGCGTTCGATGGAAATGACGTCCTTCGGATATTTGAATTCCCCCAGCAAGGGTGCCGGGATCCACTTGAAGTCGACACCGTAGACATCGCGGTTGCCCTGCTTGAACAAGTAACGGCTGGTGTATTTGTCGTCGCTCTTGATGGCGTAGCCAGACGCTCGCAGCCGGAGCAGCGAAATTTCCTCTTTATCGCGCAACTCGCCGATCAGGCGCTTGATCGAGCCGTCAGTCTCGGTAAGCGTGGTTTCCACCAGCGGCTTGGGCCACCAGTGACCCAAGCCTTGGGCCGCTGTCATCCACAACACGGCATACACCGACACCAGGGATAAGGCTACCGCCCCGGCCGTCATCCAAATCCAGGGCTCGCCGCCCTTGAACCAGTTACGCATCGCTAGATTCCTTAGAGAGAGCTGTATTTCTCGCGCAAGCGCTGGCGAACCAGCTCGGCCAGGGTGTTGATGAAGAAGGTGAAGATGAACAGCACCAGGGCGGAGAAGAAAAGCAGCAGATAATGGGTTGAGCCCACCGCTGCCTCGGGCATCTCCACGCCAATATTGGCCGACAGGGTGCGAAAGCCGGTGAAGATGGACATATCCATCACCGCCGTGTTGCCCGTGGCCATCAGCACGATCATGGTTTCGCCGATGGCACGGCCAAAGCCGACCATGATGGCGGAGAAGATACCGGGACTGGCCGTCAGCAGCACGACGTTGAACAAGGTCTGCCAAGGTGTCGCACCGAGCGCCAGGGAGCCGCTGGTCAGGTGCTTGGGCACGGAAAATATCGCATCTTCGGCGATGGAAAAGATGATGGGAATGGCCGCAAAGCCCATGGCGATACCGACCACCAGGGAGTTGCGCTGCTCATAGGACCAGCCCAGCTCGTTACTCACCCAACGCGGCATGTCGCCGTTGAAGTATGCAGCCTCGATGGGATGGCCTAGCGAGACCGCCCCCCATATCACCAGAATGATTACGGGGACCAGCAGGGCAGCTTCCCAACCTGGCCCTACGTTTTTGATCCATTTCCGGGGAAGTCGATGCCAAACCCATGCCGCGATCACGAAACTGAAGGGCAATAGGAAGATCGCCATCAGCGTTCCAGCGAGGTTGTTGTCAACGAAGGGTGCCAGCCACAAACCGGCCAGAAAACCCAGAATGACGGTGGGTAGCGCTTCCATGATTTCGATGGAGGGCTTGACCACGCTACGCATCTTCGGCGACATGAAATACGCCGCGAAAATGGCCCCCAGCACCGCCAGCGGAACCGCCACCAGCATGGCGTAAAAAGCCGCCTTCAGGGTGCCGAAGGTGAGCGGTGCAACACTGAATTTAGGCTCGAAATCGGAGTTGGCTGCGGCCGATTGCCAGACGTAATCGGGCTTCTCGTAACTCTCGTACCAGACCTTGCCCCACAACGAGGCAAAGGAGATTTCAGGATATTCGTTCTCGATATGGGCAGAACGGATTTCGCCCTTTTCTGTTTCCAGAACGACAGCGTTGGCGCGCGGTGCAAAGGCCGCCAGGCGCGCCGGAGAACCATCGGTGGCGCGCTCGACCAGCAGGCGCTCGGAGGTGGCGTAATAGAGATTCACCGCCCCTTTTTCGTCTGCAGCCACGAAGCCCTTGCGGGCATGCTCCGGGGCAACCAGGGTGATCGCCGCACCCATCGGTTTGAATTCGCGGATACGGGTCAAGGTGTTCTTATTGTTGGCGTCGCGCACCTGGAACCACTGAGCCAGGCGCCCTTTGTCGGTGCCTACAATGAGCGAGAAACCACCCGACAACAGTGCCGCCGCCGTGACGCGTTCGCCCTCCGGCACGACCACGACGGTCTGCACCAGTTTCGCTTCGTCCTTGTTCTGAACATCGAAATGACTGACGAAGCGACCTCCGTGAACGACGTAGAGATCACGCTGCTTGACTTCCAGCAGGATCTGGTCGATCTCGCCTTTCAGCTTCGGCAATTCCTGGAAGGCTGCACGCTCGGTGGTGACCGATTCACCGGTGAAATCACTCTCGCTGGTGAAGTAAGTCAACAGCAGTCGATTGTCTTCAGTCAATGCGATGGCTGTGGTCCCGTCCTCGTCATGCTGGATGGCCAGGCGCTTCAGTGGCTGGCCCGCATCGTCCACCACCAGGGCATCGGTACCCAGCGGGTAAACCAGACCTGGGACAATGCTGCGGACATCCTTTTTGGCGTCTTTGGGATCCTGGGTAAAGCTGACCTTGTAATCGTCTTTTAACAGCACGATACGCCCGTCCGCGAGGCCAAACGCCATGATCCGCTTGCGCAGGTCGCCTACCGCAAAACTGGTGGCTTGAACCGATTCCGGCAGGCTCACCCGTTCCTGTTGCAGCGGCTTGCCGTCGCGCGTGCTGAAGAAGGTAGCACTTCCCTGACTCGCAACGCGGACACCAATCTCGACCTGCTCCTCCAGCGCCAAATGAACCGTCGACTGGTCCACCAGCGCCGGCACCGCCAAGGGCTTCAGGTCGTCCATGTGAGGGGGCATGAACAGTGGCGCGACCACGCCGGCCAGATAGAAAAAGATCGTACTGATCGCGATGATCACACTCAAGCCGCCAAAGACCATGACGTACTTGAACAGCTTGTCTTTCGCCATCCGGCGGCCAGTGTAACCACCGGCGGAGGTTATGCTGGCCTCAATCTTTTCCATGGTTCACCACTCTATCCATCGCCATTCACCCACTTGCGCCAAGCGCACTAATCCGGGAAAAAAGTGGGTCGAACCAGGATATGGTTCGACCCTGTTCGCGGACGCTTGATAGCCGACTGGATTATTTTGCTTTGTGAAGCTGATTGAACTGCTCGATCAGGGCCTCGGGGCGACCACTATCCTTGGTCTTGTTGTTCAAGGCATAGATCACGGTCTCGCCCTTGGGGCCGGTGCCGATTTCGGTATAGGTGAAGGTGATTTCCTTGTGGGCCAGATAGTCCTGGAAATCCTTCCACTCGCCGAAGACGTGATAGCGCCCATTGCGCACCACTTCGCCGTAGAAGGCGCCGACATCCTTGGTCCGGCCGTCGTAGATATCTTCGGCGGCAGTCGGCTTGTCCAGTTGATCGCCTTCCTTGCTGGTGATGCCAAAGACCACGGTTTCACCCTCTGGGCCACCGCCAACCCGGGCACGGGTCAGGGGGACTTCATCGTTTTCCATCAGTCCGAGGTAGATCTTCGGTTCGGTCATGGCGTAAATGCGACCGTTCTCGTGGAAGACCATGAAATAGGTCTGCTTCTGGGCTGTGGCTTCAGCTTTTTTCGCTGCCGGGGCGCTTTCGGTCTTGCCAACTGCCGGGGTTTGGCTGGTACTGGTGGCACAACCACCCATAGCACCCAGCACGAACAGGGCGGACAGCGCGATAACGGACTTTCGCTGCAACGTGTTTAGCATGTTTTCACTCCATTTTGATTGTCTGTGCGTACCCCATCAGGGGCACGCAGCGGAGAAAATGCAAGCGGGATCAGTTGATGCCCAAGTCGCTCAGCGCCTTATTAACCATCGCGGCAGGCATCGGTACGAAGCCGTCCTTGACCACCACTTCCTGGCCCTGCTTCGACAGCACCATCTTGAAGAACTCGCGCTCCAGAGGCTGCAGGGGCTGGTTCGGACGCTTGTTCACATAGACATAAAGCACGCGCGACAGCGGATAGCTCTTGTTGAGCGCATTTTCAGCCGTGGCCGCAACGAAGGGTTCGCCGTCTTTTTTAGCCAGGGGAAGAGCACGCACGCCGGAGGTGATGTAGCCGATGCCGGAGTAGCCGATGGCGCCAATCTGACCCGTCACGCTCTGCACCACGGAAGCAGAACCCGGTTGCTCAGCCACACGCTTGGAGAAGTCACCCTTGCACAGGGCCTTTTCCTTGAAGTAGCCGTAGGTGCCGGACACGGAGTTGCGGCCGTACAAGGCGATAGGGCGACCCGCCCAGTCACCCGTCATGCCCACATCACCCCACTTGCTAATTTCCTTCACGCCGCCGCATTTGCGGGTCGAAGACATGATGGCGTCGACCTGGGGAATGGACAGACCCGCAACCGGGTTGTCCTTGTTCACATACACGGCCAGCGCGTCGATCGCGACGGGCACAGCGGTGGGCTTGTAACCATGTTTCTTTTCGAAGGCAACGATTTCATCGTCCTTCATGGTCCGGCTCATCGGACCGAAGTTGGCCGCGCCCTGGATCAGTGCGGGTGGCGCGGTGGAGGAGCCGGCGCCCTGGATCTGGATGTTGACGTTGGGATAGAAGCGCTTGTAGGACTCGGCCCACAGCGTCATCAGGTTATTCAGGGTGTCGGAGCCAACGCTGGTGAAGTTGCCGGAGACGCCACTGGCTTTCTGATAGGTCGGCAGAGCGGGATCGACCTTGACGGCCTGGGCAACGGCGCTTTGCGCCACGAAGGCGGAACCGGCGATGATGCCGAGAGCCGTAACGAGCTTCTTCATGTTCATTCTGGAGGACTCCTGTATAGGGATTAAATATCATCTTGAACATCAGCAGGCGCCACGTTCAAGATGACAAATTTTATACAGGAGACATTACAGAATTATTTCAAAAAACTTCTGCGGGTTTTGTCTGTTCGACATGTCCTTAAACGTGTTCGCTCACCCGACGCACCACAGCGGCAATCTCTTCGGCCATGAGCTGAACCGGCTTTTCTTCGCGCCCCTCCACCATGACACGGATCACCGGCTCGGTGCCAGACGCACGCAGCACGATGCGGCCGTTGCCATTGAGCACCGCCTCCGCCGCGGCTACCGCCGCCTTAAGTTCCCCAGAATCGTCGGGCTTAAAACCTTTTGAAACGCGCACATTTATCATGACTTGAGGATAGGTTTCCAGATCAGCCGTAATGGTATCCAGCGTTTCGCCCGTTTCGCGCAGTGCGCGCAGCACCTGCAGGGCAGAAACAATACCGTCTCCCGTCGTGTGCTTGTCCAGGCACAGGATGTGTCCCGAGGTTTCACCGCCCAGTGTCCAGCCATTGGCCAGCAGGCGTTCCATGACATAGCGGTCGCCCACCTTTGCGCGCTCGAACGGAACCTGGGCGCGCCCGAGTGCATGCTCCGTACCCAGATTGGTCATCAAGGTGCCAACCACCCCCCCCTTCATGTAACCGGTCTGGATGCGGTGACGCGCGATCACATAAACCAGCTGGTCGCCGTCATAGATCCGCCCTTGCGCATCGGCCATCATGAGGCGATCGCCGTCCCCATCCAGCGCGATCCCCACGTCGGCACGGTGAGTACGTACCGCGTCCGCCAGGGTCTTGGTATACGTGGCGCCGCATTCATCATTGATATTGAAGCCATTCGGTTCATTGCCGATGGCGATCACCTCGGCACCCAGCTCATGCAGTACATGCGGCGCGACGTGATAGGTCGCACCATGCGCACAATCGACCACGATGCGCATCCCGCGCAGGTCGAGGTGATTCGGGTAAGTGCTCTTGCAAAACTCGATGTAACGCGCGGCGGCATCCTCGATGCGCCGCGCACGCCCCAACTGGCGGGCTTCAACCGTCACAATCGGGAAGTCCAGCCGCGCTTCGATGGCTTCTTCCACGCTGTCCGGCAGCTTTTGCCCGCTGGCCGAAAAGAATTTGATGCCGTTGTCCTCGAACGGATTGTGCGAGGCGGAGATCACCACACCGGCCTGCAAGCGCAATGCGCGCGTCAGATACGCAACCGCGGGGGTAGGCATTGGCCCGGTCATCAGCACGTTCACCCCGGCAGCGGTAAAGCCGGCTTCCAAGGCGGCTTCCAGCATGTAGCCGGAGATCCGGGTGTCCTTGCCGATCAGCACCGTCGGATGCTGGTTCGGCGGCAGGCTGCCGCGGTCAGCCACCAGGACCTGTCCGGCGGCGTAGCCCAGGTGCATGACAAATTCAGGTGTGATCGGCGACTCCCCAACCTTGCCACGCACCCCGTCCGTCCCAAAATACTTGCGTCCCATTATTTATGTCCCCTCAACAGCGTTCCAAATGGCCAGCGCATCCCGCATGGCCGCAACTTGATGTACCCGCAGCACGCGCGCACCGCGTGCCACCGCCAGCAGGTGAGCTGCCACACTGGCAAACTCACGTTGCTCGATCTCGCGTCCGGTCAGTTGACCCAGCATCGATTTGCGCGACATCCCCACCAGCACCGGCACGCCCAATTCAAGCAGCCGGTCAAGATGCTTGAGCAAGGCCAGATTGTGTTCCAGGGATTTGCCAAAACCGAAACCCGGATCAATCAGCAGCCGCGCCCGCGGGATACCGACCGCTTCACAGGCCCGCACCCTGCCCGCTAAAAACTGCAGTACTTCGGCCACGACATTTTCATAGGCGGGCGCCTGCTGCATGGTTTGCGGCTCGCCCTGCATATGCATCAAACATGCCGCCGCTCCGGATTTCGCGACTGCTTCCAGCGCGCCGGGCGCCTGCAAGGCCATCACGTCATTCACCATGACTGCACCTGCCTCCAGGGCGGCCCGCATCACTTCCGGCTTTTTGGTATCGACCGACACCACACATCCCTGACATGCCAGCGCCTCAATGACAGGCACCACACGGCTGATTTCCTCGTTCGCGGGCACGTGCACAGCGCCCGGGCGGGTTGACTCCCCACCAACGTCGAGGATATCGGCACCTTCGTCACGGAGCTGAAGGGCATGCTGGATGGCAGAACGTGTATCCAGACAACGTCCACCATCCGAAAACGAGTCCGGCGTGGTATTGACGATGCCCATGATGAGCGGCTTGAGCAGGGAAAGGCGGTGCGAGCCTGCGTGGAGGACGGACATAAAAATAGAGGAGCCGAAGCCCCTCTATTGTAGTGCGTCAAACCCGATCGCGCCGTTCAGGTTTCCTGTGCCGGTTGAACAGTTGGCGCAGGCGCACTGGGCTTATCGCCCCCACTTGCTGGCGGCTGCGGCGTTGCGGAGGAGGAAGGCTTGGGTGGACGCACCGTGCGGCCAGCCATGATGTCACCGATCTGCTCAGCATCGATGGTTTCATATTCCAGCAGCGCGGCAGTCATCGCCTCAACCTTGTCGCGACTTTCGGTCAGGATCTTGGTCGCCAGCGCATACTGCTCGTCGAGAATGCGGCGAATTTCAGCATCCACCTTCTGCATCGTGGTTTCGCTCATGTTCTTGTGCGTCGTCACCGAACGTCCCAGGAACACTTCCCCTTCGTTTTCGCCATAGACCATCGGGCCCAGGGCGGCCGACATGCCGTAACGCGTCACCATGTCACGCGCAATGCTGGTTGCGCGCTCGAAGTCGTTCGATGCGCCAGTCGAAATGCTACCGACAAAGATCTCTTCTGCGACGCGGCCACCAAACAGCATGCTGATCTGCGCCAGCATCTGATCCTGATACAGGCTGAAGCGATCGGTTTCCGGCAGCGACATGGTCACGCCGAGTGCACGGCCACGCGGAATCACGGTCACTTTGTGCACCGGATCGCAGCCCGGCAAGGTCATCCCGATCACCGCATGACCCGACTCGTGATAAGCCGTTTTTTTCTTGTCTTCAGGCGTAATCACCATGGATTTGCGCTCGGCGCCCATGAAAATTTTGTCCTTGGCCTGCTCAAAATCGTCCATATCGACCAAGCGCTTGTTGCTGCGAGCAGCAAACAATGCCGCCTCATTGACCAGATTGGCGAGATCCGCACCCGACATGCCTGGCGTGCCCCGCGCCAGAATATCGGCACGCACATCGGGCGCGACCGGCACCTTGCGCATGTGCACCAGCAATATCTGCTCGCGGCCACGGATATCAGGCAAGCCAACCACCACCTGGCGGTCAAAACGGCCGGGGCGCAACAAAGCGGGATCAAGCACGTCAGGACGGTTGGTTGCGGCAATCACGATCACGCCGCTGACGCCTTCAAATCCGTCCATTTCAACCAACAATTGATTCAGGGTCTGTTCACGTTCGTCGTTACCGCCGCCCAAGCCCGCACCGCGCTGGCGACCCACGGCATCAATCTCGTCGATAAAAATAATACAAGGCGCGCTTTTCTTCGCCTGCTCGAACATGTCACGTACACGCGATGCGCCCACGCCAACAAACATCTCCACAAAATCGGAACCTGAAATACTGTAGAACGGCACCTTGGCCTCGCCTGCGATCGCACGTGCCAGCAGGGTTTTACCGGTACCAGGCGAGCCAACCAGCAACACCCCACGGGGAATCCGTCCACCCAGTTTCTGGAACTTTGTCGGGTCTTTCAGGAAATCAACCAGCTCGGCAACATCCTCCTTGGCCTCATCACAGCCCGCCACGTCGGCGAACGTCACTGGGGTTACGTTTTCATCAAGCAAACGAGCCCGGCTCTTGCCAAACGAGAACGCACCGCCTTTACCACCGCCTTGCATCTGGCGCATGAAGAAGATCCACACGCCGATCAGCAACAACATGGGGAACCATGAAATAAACAGGCTCATCAGGAAAGAAGGCTGTTCTTCGGGCTTTGCCTCGACCGACACGCCATTTTTCAGCAGGTCAGACACCATCCAGGGATCGCTCGGCGCATAACTGGTGAAACGCTGGCCGTCAGCCCGCTCACCCTTTAGCACGTTGCCTTCGATCACCACCTTGGTAATTTCCTGCGAGCGCACCGCCTCGATGAACTGCGAATACGGCATCTGCGTCTGCGCAGTACGCTGAGCACCGAACTGATTGAATACCGTCATCAGGACAACGGCAACGATCAGCCAGATGGCGATGTTTTTAGGCAAATTGTTCAAAATTACTCCTTCGTGCCATGTTCAGCACATCTCATTCAAGCAGATATTTAGACTCATTCTAAGCCTACTCCTGCAAACTTGTCACGATCGCTTCATCGACAGCCGCAACGTTCCCAAGCGGCCCGCGCCCCAACAGATAGACTTCAGTGCTGCGATCGCGTGAGGAATCAGGTTTGCGGATATGGACCTGGCTGAAAGCCTGCCGCATCTGCGTCCGAAAATCTTCAAACCCAACGCCTTGAAATACTTTGACCAGAAATGCCCCGTCTGGTTTCAGCCAGGTCTTCGCAAAATCCAGCGCCAATTCGCACAATTCATAGTGACGCGCCTGATCCCGCAGCATCACCCCGCTGATATTGGGTGCCATGTCGCTTAATACAAGGTCAACCCGCCCGGATTTCAACTTGTCTTCCAGCCAGTTCAAGGCGGAGAGGTCAGTAAAGTCGCCCTCCAGGCTCTCGACTCCCGGCATCGGCGCCACGGGCAGCAAATCGATCGCCAGTACCCTGCCCTGCTTTTTAAGCTTCTGCACCGCAACCTGGCACCAGCTTCCGGGGGCCGCCCCCAAATCCACCACCGTCATGCCGGCACGCAACAAATGGTCGCGCTTGTCGATTTCCAGCAATTTGTATGCAGCACGTGAGCGGTATCCGTCCAGTTGTGCCTTTTTCACATAGGGGTCGGTTACGTGCTCGTGCATCCAGGCGCTGCCCGATTTGGTTCGCTTCGCTTTCTGGCCCATCTCTATCGGCTACAATCCTCGCTCAGTTTAAGGAACATGCATGAAAACGCTTACCACCGAACAAAAGCAGTATCTGAAAGGGCTGGCGCACAATCGCCAGCCTGTCGTCATGATAGGAAATCACGGCCTGACCCCTGCCGTTTTGAAGGAAATCGATCTTGCACTCAATGCGCACGAGCTTATCAAGATCAAGGCGGCTAGCGGCGAGCTTGAAACGCGCCGCGCTTGGATGGAGGAAATCTGCGCCTCAACCGGGGCTGCGCCGGTACAACAAATCGGCAAAGTTCTGGTGATTTATCGCGCAGGCAGCAAACCCGCCATCACCTTGCCCAAGTAAACATCGGCCAGAGGGGGTTATCGCGCCAGCCCCGCTCGCCAGATCAGCAACAGGCCCAGCGCACTCTGGATCAGATAAAGAATGCTCGACACGCCGTGCCAGCGCGCAAAGCGGTCGGCAAACACGCTCTGCATCACCGCATGCGGCATGGCCTGGTCTTTCAGGCCTTGCATGATCGGCTGAATGCCAAAATGGCCTGCCAGGGTCAATGCCAGCATCAACGCCACCGCCCAGAAAAAAAACGTCTTCAGCGCGCCGCCGCCGTCGCGGACAAGCCGATATATCAACAGGTAGCTCGCCGCCGCAATCGCGATCCACGCCATCAACTCAAACAATTTTCCGGCCAGCATGCCGGCCAATTGCTTGTCATCCAGATTGGCGAACAGCACCGGCGCCGCAACATAGCCGATTGCCCACATGCCGCCGATCCACAGCACCAGCGCCACCCCGGCCAGGCCATCCCAGAATCGCCGCATGCCTATTTGTAAATGACGTCAAGCACTTCGTACTGACGGATCCCGCCAGGCGCCTGCACATCGACGCTGTCGCCGGCATACTTGCCGATCAGGGCGCGTGCGATCGGCGAAGACACGGAAATCTTGCCGTCCTTGATGTCCGCCTCGTCTTCCCCCACGATCTGGTAAGTCACGGCATTGCCGGTATTGACTTCTTCGAGCTCGACCGTTGAACCAAAAACAATCCGGCCTTCCGCATCCAGCAGAGTCGGGTCGATGATCTGGGCGTTGGCCAACTTGCCTTCCAAATCGGCAATGCGACCTTCGATGAATCCCTGCTTTTCCTTGGCGGCATCGTATTCGGCATTTTCCGACAGGTCGCCCTGGGCACGTGCTTCTGCAATGGCCTGAATTACAGCGGGTCGTTCAACACTTTTCATGTGCTGCAATTCGACACGGAGCCTTTCCGCGCCGACGACGGTGAGAGGAACTTTGTTCACGGGCTTACCTTTTCAGTTCATTGCAGGCGCTGATGTAGCGCTTGCAGGGAATACACTTCGAGTTCCTTGCCATGCTGCATGCCCATGCAGGCTGCATGGGCCCCAGCAAGGGTGGTGAAATACACCACCCGGCGCACCAGCGCCTCGGCGCGAATGGTGTAGGAATCCTTCACGGCTTTTTTGTCTTCCACAATATTGACGATGAAGTCGATATCGCCGTTTTTGATCATGTCGACGATATGCGGACGGCCTTCCTTGACCTTGTTGACCACCGCCACGGGAATTCCGGCTGCCTCGATCGCCTGCGCAGTACCGCGCGTCGCCACCAGCGAAAAGCCCAGATCCCGCAGTGCCTGGGCAAGTTCGATGACCACGGCACGGTCGCCGGCACGTACGCTGACAAATGCCCGGCCACCTGGCTTGGGCAGGTCGGAACTGGCGCCCATCTGCGACTTGACGAAAGCCTCGCCGAAATTGTCGCCTACGCCCATCACTTCGCCGGTCGACTTCATTTCCGGGCCCAGGATGGTGTCCACGCCCGGAAATTTACGGAACGGGAAAACCGCCTCTTTCACCGAGAAATACGGCGGAATGATTTCCTTTTCGAAACCTTGCGATTTCAGGGAAATGCCGGCCATCGCCCGCGCGGCAATCTTGGCCAGCGGCGCGCCGATGGCCTTGGATACATAAGGCACGGTACGCGATGCACGTGGATTCACTTCGAGTACATACACGGTGTCACCCTGGATCGCAAACTGCACGTTCATCAGGCCGACCACCTTGAGCGCCTTGGCCATCGCGACCGTCTGCCGCCGCAACTCGTCCTGCACGTCCGCCGACAGACTGTATGGCGGCAAGGAACACGCCGAGTCGCCCGAGTGCACGCCGGCCTGCTCGATGTGCTGCATGATGCCGCCGATCACGACCTGCTCGCCGTCCGACAAGGCGTCGACATCGACCTCGATCGCATCGTTGAGAAAACGGTCCAGCAGAACGGGCGACTTGTTCGAGACCTTCACCGCCTCGGTCATGTAACGGCGCAGATCGGCTTCTTCGCGGACGATTTCCATGGCACGACCGCCCAGCACATAGCTGGGGCGCACCACCAGCGGATAGCCGATTTCCTCGGCCATGCGGATTGCGCTTTCAGGGTCACGCGCGGTACGGTTTGGCGGCTGCTTCAAACCCAGCTCATGCAGCATGTTCTGGAAGCGCTCGCGGTCTTCCGCCGCATCGATCATGTCGGGGCTGGTGCCGATGATGGGCACGCCATTGCGCTCAAGATCGCGCGCCAGTTTCAGCGGCGTCTGGCCGCCGTATTGCACGATCACGCCAAAGGGTTTTTCGATACGCACGATTTCGAGCACGTCTTCCAGCGTCAGCGGCTCGAAATAGAGGCGGTCGGAAGTATCGTAATCGGTCGAAACGGTCTCTGGATTACAGTTGACCATGATGGTTTCGAAACCGTTTTCGCGCAGCGCCAGCGCAGCATGCACACAACAGTAATCGAATTCGATTCCCTGGCCGATACGGTTCGGTCCGCCACCGAGCACCATGATTTTCTTCGCATTGGAAGGCGCTGACTCACACTCTTCCTCGTACGTTGAATACATGTAAGCGGTCTGCGTGGCGAACTCCGCCGCGCAGGTGTCCACCCGCTTGTAGACCGGATGAATCGCCAGAGCAGCACGATGCGCACGCACTGCGTGCTGGTCGGTGTTCAGCAGTTTGGCCAGGCGGCGATCGGCGAAACCGGCGCGCTTCAACTGACGCAATTCATCACGACCGATGTCGGACAAGGCGCGGCCGGCAAGCGAGGCTTCCATCTCGATCAGTTGCTGGATCTGATCGAGGAACCACGGATCGATTTTCGAATGGTCGAATATTTCAGGCTGGCTCATGCCGACACGGAAGGCATCGGCGACATACCAGATCCGCTCGGGGCCGGGCGACATCAATTCCGATTCGATTTCGTCGCGGTCTGTCGTTTTCGGATCAAAGCCATCCACGCCCACTTCGAGTCCGCGCAACGCTTTTTGCAGTGACTCCTGGAAGCTGCGGCCAATAGCCATCACCTCGCCCACCGATTTCATCTGGGTGGTCAGGCGGTCATCGGCCTGCGGGAATTTCTCGAAGGCAAAGCGCGGAATCTTGGTGACGACGTAATCGATCGACGGCTCGAACGATGCCGGGGTCGCACCGCCGGTGATGTCGTTCTGCAACTCGTCGAGCGTGTAGCCGACCGCCAGCTTGGCGGCCACCTTGGCGATGGGGAAGCCCGTCGCCTTCGACGCCAGCGCAGAGGAACGCGACACCCGCGGATTCATTTCAATCACCACCATGCGCCCGTCCACCGGGTTGATGGAGAACTGCACGTTGGAGCCACCCGTTTCCACGCCAATTTCACGCAGCACTGCCAGCGAGGCATTGCGCATGATCTGGTATTCCTTGTCAGTCAGCGTCTGCGCCGGTGCAACGGTGATGGAGTCGCCGGTGTGCACCCCCATCGGGTCGAAGTTCTCGATCGAACAGATGATGATGCAGTTGTCATTGCGGTCGCGCACCACCTCCATCTCGTACTCTTTCCAGCCGAGCAGCGATTCTTCGATCAGCAGCTCTTTGGTCGGCGAGGCTTCGAGTCCACGTTCGCAGATGGCGATGAACTCATCGCGGTTGTATGCAATGCCGCCGCCCGACCCCCCCATGGTGAACGACGGCCGGATGATCGATGGAAAGCCCAATGCGGCCTGCACCTGCAAGGCTTCTTCCATGCTGTGCGCAATCGACGAGCGCGCTGAAGCAAGACCGATCTTGGTCATCGCATGCTTGAACTTTTCGCGGTCCTCGGCCTTGTCGATCGCCTCCTTGGAGGCGCCGATCATCTCGACGGCGTATTTCTCCAGCACGCCATGCTTGGCCAGATCAAGCGCGCAGTTGAGCGCGGTCTGCCCCCCCATAGTCGGCAGCAGCGCATCGGGACGCTCCTTGGCGATGATCTTTTCGACGATCTGCCAGGTGATCGGCTCGATATAGGTAACGTCAGCCATGTCCGGGTCGGTCATGATCGTCGCCGGATTGCTGTTGACGAGAATGACTTTGTAACCTTCTTCGCGCAGGGCCTTGCAGGCCTGTGCGCCGGAGTAGTCAAACTCGCACGCCTGCCCGATGACGATGGGACCGGCGCCGATGATGAGAATGCTTTTGAGGTCAGTGCGCTTAGGCATGGTCAGGATACCGGGGCGTGGTCGGCCATCAATTGAATAAACCGGTCGAACAGATAGCTCACGTCGTGCGGACCGGGGCTGGCTTCAGGGTGGCCCTGAAAGCTGAATGCCGGCGCATCGGTGCGGGCAATGCCCTGTAGCGAACCGTCGAACAGGGAAACGTGGGTGCTGCGCAGATTGGCAGGCAGGGTCGTCGCATCAACCGCAAAGCCATGGTTCTGGCTGGTGATCGCCACCCGTCCGTTATCGAGATCCTTGACCGGATGATTCGCACCGTGGTGGCCGAATTTCATTTTCACGGTCTTGGCACCCGAAGCGAGCGCGAGCAATTGGTGGCCGAGGCAAATACCAAAAACCGGTATCTTTGCCGCGACCAGTTCGGCAATCGCGCGGATCGCGTAGTCGCAGGGCTCGGGGTCGCCCGGGCCGTTGGACAGGAATACGCCATCCGGCTTGAGCGCCAGAACGTCGGCCGCAGTCGCGGTGGCGGGCAACACGGTCAGGCGGCAGCCGCGCTCGGCCAGCATGCGCAGGATGTTGCGCTTGACGCCATAGTCGAACGCGACCACATGAAAACGCGGCATATCCTGCTTGCCGTAGCCACGCCCCAGACGCCATTCGGTTTCGCTCCAGTCGTACGCCGTGGACACGCTGACCACCTTGGCCAGGTCCATGCCGGCAAGCCCGGGAAATCCGCGCGCAGCTTCGAGCGCAGCCGCCTCGTCCAGCTTGCCCGCCATGATGCAGCCGCTTTGCGCGCCTTTTTCCCGCAGCACACGAGTCAGACGGCGCGTGTCGATATCGGCAATGGCCACCACATTCTGGCTTTTGAGGTATTCCGGCAGGGACTGGTTTGCACGAAAGTTCGAATACAGGCGAGGCACGTCGCGCACGACCAGGCCTGCTGCATGAATGCGATCTGCCTCAACGTCTTCGCTATTGATGCCGCTGTTGCCGATATGCGGATAGGTCAGCGTCACGATCTGGCGCGAATAGGACGGGTCCGTCAGGATTTCCTGGTATCCCGTCATGGCCGTGTTGAATACCACTTCGCCGACAGTCATGCCTTCCGCACCGACCGAGAGACCGCGAAATACAGAACCGTCAGCTAGAACAAGGATGGCGGGCTGGGTACGTGGCAAGGGGAGACTCCAGAAAGACGGTGATCGTGGCGCAGGTGACAAAATTCAGGCGGGCTGCTTGCGCAACCCGCCTGAAATTGAATGCCAAAATTATAGCCGATTCGTGGCCCCGCTTCAATCGCCGGCGGCGCTAAAACGGGCATGCGGCCGACTATTCAGGGCTGCAGATGATCCAGTTCGCCATCCATGTCGAGTTCGGTCAGTTCGGTAAACCCGCCGATGCACTTGCCCTCGATCACGATTTGCGGAACCGTGCGTGCGCCATTTGTGACCACCGAAAACTCTTTCATGGCTTCCCGGTCAAGATCAATGCGAACCTCGTCATAACCGATGCCGCGCTTGTCGAGAAATGCTTTGGCCTTGACGCAAATCGGACACGTTCCTGTGCTGTATACCTTGACGACGTTCATGGGCTTCCTGGAATTCGCTTATTTGAGATTGAGTACATCGCGCATGTCATACAGACCCGGGGCACGGCCCTGCAGCCATTTGGCCGCACGCAGCGCGCCCTGCGCAAAGGTGGCGCGACTGCTGGCCTTGTGGGTGAGTTCGACGCGTTCTCCGATGCCGGCAAACAGCAGCGTGTGGTCGCCCACGATGTCGCCGCCGCGCACGGTGGCGAAACCGATGGTTTTGGGGTCGCGTTCGCCGGTCACGCCTTCGCGACCGTACACAGCGCACTGCGCCAGATCGCGTTGAATTGCCCCGGCAACGGCCTGACCCAAGCCGAGCGCCGTTCCGGAAGGCGCATCGACCTTGTGGCGATGGTGGGCCTCGATGATCTCGATGTCATAGCCGTCTTTCAGCACCTGCGCGGCAAGCTCGGCAAGCTTCATCAACAGGTTCACGCCCACGCTCATATTGGGTGCAAAAACAATGGGGATCTGCCGCGCCGCTGCGGCAATACGCTCCTTGCCGGCCTCATCGAACCCGGTCGTGCCGATGACCAGCGGCACGCCAGCCGCCGAACAGGCGTCGAGATAGGTAAAAGTCGCCTCGGGGCGTGTGAAGTCAATCAGAACGTGTGCATTGTGCAGCGCATCCGCAGGCTGGTCGGTTACCCGCACATTGCTGGCCGTGCCCCAGGCCGCACCCACATCCTGGCCCAGCAAGGGGCTGGCTGGACGATCGATCGCCGCACGCAAAGCGCACCCCGCATCTGCAGCGATCGCCTCGATCAGGGCACGCCCCATCCGGCCGGACACGCCGGCGATGGCAACCTGCACCGTCACGGCTGTACGCCCGTTGACGGAGGAACCGGAGTCGCAACAGGAACGGCAGCGGGAGCAGATTGGGACTCTACCGAAGAAGCCGTGCCCGGGGCATCAGAAGCCGGGGCGGAAGGCGCAGGCATATCCCCCTCGATGCGTGCGAGGGTATCGCCATCAAAAAACAGGCTGATGCGCTTTTGCTCGACCAGGCTGCCCGCTTCATAGTAGACGTACACGTAGTCCCAGCGATCGTTGCGGAAGGGGTCCACCACCAGCGGCGTTCCCAGCAAAAAGCGGACTTGCGAACGCGTCATCCCCGGTTTCAGGCGGGCGACGCTTTCGGCATCAAGGGCGTTGCCCTGCTGCACATTGACGCGATAGGGTCCGAACTTCTGGACGCGCTCAACCAGCGAACACCCGGCAAGCAGGCTCAAACACATTACGGGAAGCAAAACACGACGCATAGCCAAGTAGCCAGAAGGGATAAGGCGAGGGTGAAAAGACGTATCATAACGTATTCGTGTTCCCATTCTGGAGCCTCCATTGAGCAGCCCCTCCGATCTCAAAAACATCGGTCTCAAAGCCACGCTGCCGCGGCTAAAAATCCTCGATTTATTCGAGCAAAGCAACAAGCGCCACATGACGGCAGAAGAGGTCTATCGACTGTTGACTGACGATGAGCAGGATATTGGGCTCGCAACGGTGTATCGCGTGCTGACACAGTTCGAACAGGCCGGTTTGCTGATGCGCCATCATTTTGATAGCGACAAGGCGGTTTTTGAACTCAATCATGGCGACCACCACGACCATCTGGTTTGCATGCAATGCGGCAAGGTCGAAGAATTCATCGACGCCGAAATCGAGAAACGCCAGCACCGGATCGCCAAGGAACGCGGCTTCGCCATCCACGATCATTCACTGCAGATTTACGCCGATTGCATCAAGGAAAACTGCCCCAACCGCAAGCCGAGCTCAGCGCGTCAACGCTGACCGGAGTGAAGTATCGCGGGCTGGAGCGCATTGCACAACGCGGCCACCCCCTCGACCAAACGCGGCGTCGGGCGGTGCAGACGATCCGCATCAATGCGCACGAAGGCCTGCCTTTTCACCGCAGGCAGCCCTGGAAATTCTTGCCACTGCGCACGCATGTCCGGCGCATCGCTGCCACTCACGATCACCTCCGGCGCACGCTGCAACACGGCCTCGCGTGACACCACCGGCGACAGCCCGGGCAGGTCGGCAAACACGTTGAGCGCGCCACACAGCTGCAGCGCATCGCTGATCCAGTGCATCCCGCCCACCGTCATCAGCGGCCGATCCCACACCTGATAAAACACCTTGAGCGGGGGCTGCCCGGGCTTCCTCATTTGCACCGCAGCCAGCCGTGTCCGGTATGCCCTTGCCGCCGCCTCGCCCTGTGCCTCATGGCCGGTCGCCACGCCGAGCAACCGCAGCAGGCGTGCAACATCGTCAAGTCGGGTGGCACGGGTTTGCAAAACCGGCACCCCCATTTTCTTCAGGCCATGAATATCGACGGCACGATTGCCGTCCATCCATACAAGCACCAGGTCTGGCTTCAGCGCGAGGACGCGTTCGAAATTCACCCGGCTGAAATCGCCGATGCGTGGCAGCGCCTGAACGGCGGGCGGGTAATCGCTGGCACTGTCGACCCCCACGATCTGCGGACCCGCGCCAATGGCAAACAGCAGTTCGGTCAGGTGGGGTGTCAGGGAAATAATGCGCTGAGGCGGGCGGGCAAATGCGAGCATCTGTCCGGCATCGTCGCGCACCGCGATCATCGCCGCCTGCGCTGGCCATGCCAGCAACGCACACAGGAAAAAAAACAGGAAGCGGGTCACCGCCCGGGCAAGCTTCCGCCGTGGAAGATCAGGCTGGCGAATCCTTTGCTGAAGCGCAAACGCGTCATTGATGCGCTTGCCACTTCGATCCGATAGGCATGCTGCAGCGGGATATGCAGCGCCCAGGCCAGCGCCATGCGCACCACGCCGGCATGCCCCACCACCAGCACATGCTGGTCGGGGCTTTGCGACACCACGGCATCAAGGCCGGCGGCCACCCGCGCCTGAAAGTCCGCCAGCGGCTCAGCGTCTTGCGGGCGCGCGTGGACGGGATCGCTCTTGAAACGCGCCAGGGTTCCGGGGGCTTCCAGTTCGATTTCAGCCGCGGTTTTGCCTTCCCACACCCCAAAACCCACTTCCTGCAACCGCGGATCGAACGCAAGCGGTAGCTTGTGACGCTCGGCCATCACTTCTGAAAACTTGCGGCAACGCAATAAAGGCGACGACACGATCCGCGTCCATGGCGCCTGATCGCCCACTGCCGCATGCATCTGCGCCCAGCCCTTTTCCGATAGTGGATCGTCGATCTGCCCCCGGTATTTGCGTCCGCCCACCGGCTCGCCATGACGCATCAAGTCCAGCGTTACGCTCATGCCAGCACCACCAGATTATCGCGATGGATCAGCTCGGGTTCATCCATATAGCCCAGCTCGGACTCGATCGCGCTGCTGGGTTTACCGGCGATTCGCCGCGCCTCGCTGGCGCTGTAATTGGCCAGCCCGCGCGCAATCTCGCGTCCGTTCATGTCGCTTATGGTAACGACCTCACCGCGCTCGAATTCACCGACAACGCATTTCACCCCGACCGGCAGCAGGCTTTTCCCCTCGTCGCGCAAGGCCCGCACGGCGCCCTCGTCCAGCACCACGCCGCCATGCAATTGCAGATGGTCAGCCAGCCACTGGCGCCGTGCCGCAAGCGGCGCCTGGCGCGCCACCAGCTGGCTGCCGATTGCCTCCCCCGCTGCCAGGCGCAACAACACGCGTTCTTCACGCCCGCTGCAGATCACGGTATGCGCGCCGCTACGCGCCGCACGCTTGGCGGCAAGAATCTTGGTCAGCATGCCGCCTGTGCCCACGCTGCTGCCTGCGCCGCCTGCCATGCGTTCGAGTTCGGGATCCCCCGCCAGGGCATCGCTCACCAGCGTCGCGGTCACATCGCGGCGCGGGTCGGCGGTATACAAGCCGGTCTGGTCGGTCAGGATGATCAGGCAGTCGGCTTCGATCAGATTGGTGACCAGCGCGCCCAGCGTGTCGTTGTCGCCGAGGCGGATTTCATCGGTGGCGACCGTGTCGTTTTCGTTTATGATCGGCACCACCTTCAGTTCCAGCAAGGTGCGCAAGGTTGAACGCGCATTCAGATAGCGCGTGCGGTCGGCCAAATCTTCGTGGGTCAGCAAAACTTGCGCAGCATGCAGATTATGGGTTCGAAAAATGGATTCATACGCCTGCACCAGCCCCATCTGGCCGACCGCAGCCGCTGCCTGCAGCTCATTGACGGCCTTGGGACGCCTGCTCCACCCCAGCCGCGCGATCCCCTCGGCAATCGCACCCGAGGACACCAGCACGACCTCCCGCCCCTGCCCGGCAAGCGCAGCAATCTGTTCGGCCCAACGTGCCAGGGCGGCATGATCGAGCCCGCGGCCCTCGGCGGTGACCAGACTCGATCCGACCTTGACGACGATACGCCGCGCATCCTTGACGATCGACGTGTTCATCGCACCCCCTGCTGCAGATTGCTCACGGCTGTATTCACGTCTTTGACGGCAATCCCGTCGGGACAGAAAAACCCCTCATACAGGGCTTTCTGATATGAAAGCGGCGAACGAAACTGGATGTCCTTCCAACCCGCATCGCGGGCCTTGGACCAGCTACCGTCAGGGTGCCCATATGCGTACAGGCGGCTTTCACCGGTTTCGCAGCGCAATCCTTCGAACGAGATGTTTTTTGCACCACCCACCGTTTCGATCACGACCGTATAACGAACCACATGGTCTTCACTCACGCTGATCGATGCCGCGTCAATGAAATAACGATGCCTGGTCACGGAAGAAACGGAGAAAGGCAGCAGATTTTCGATCCGGGGATAGGCCGGCAACTGCGCGGCCACCTCGACCCAGGGTTTGTCCTGTTCGAAATCCTGTTCGATTGTCCCCCACTCAGCGTGGGCAAGCAGGGGCAGATACAGCAAAAACATCAAAGGCTTTTTCATGCGCGCCAATTGTATGGGCTCGGAACGGGAAAGTCTCCAATCAATGCTAGCGTCCTGATTCACGATTTGTACAATTCGGACACCAGCGGCCCATACATCTTTACTGTCCGCAACGGTCAGGTGGTCAACCCCAATCCGATCTCCGAGCCCGCTTCTCTTGCACGGGTGGGGCTCGGCCTGGCCGGCCTGGGCATGATGTGTCGCCGCAAAGCGCACGCCTGAGTCCAATCCAGCTCAGCAAAACGGCAACGCAGTTGCGTTGCTTTTTTTCGCCCTCGAACATGCCCGCCACGTATCAGCGGTACTGGCATTCCCTGTTGAACTGATAATTCGGCTGCGCGCCGCTCACGCCCTTGCCAGCCAGAACCTGCCACAACTCCAGCCAGCCGCGATCGAAGGCATGAGCGGAGCCTGCCATGTAGACACGCCAGATACGGTATTTTTGCTCGCCTATCAGGCGGCTGGCGGCGTCGGCATGCTGTTCCAGCCGGGTCACCCAGTGCCAAAGCGTTTTCCCGTAATGCGGCCGCAGGTTTTCGGCATCCAGACATTCAAGGCTGCTGCCTGATGCGGTACGCAGCACGTCCGACACATGCACCAGTTCGCCGCCAGGGAATACATAGTCTTCGACGAATTCGGCGATGCCGCTACCCAAGCCGCCCGCGGCAGGGGTGGCTGCAGTGATGCCGTGGTTGAGCACCAGACCGCCGGGCTTCAGCAGCGCAGCAATCTGATCGAAATACGCCATGAGATTGGCGCGGCCGACGTGTTCGAACATGCCGACGCTGGCGATCTTGTCGTAGCCGCCTCGCTCCGGAACGTCGCGGTAATCCAGCTTGTGGACCTCGACGCGGCCCGTCAGTCCGCGAAATTCGATCTGCTGGCTGACGTAGGCATGCTGGTCGTCCGACAGGGTGATGCCCACCGCCCGCACGCCGTAGCGTTCGGCGGCATGCAGGACCAGGCCGCCCCAACCGCAGCCGATATCGAGAAAGCGTTCACCCGATCGGAGGTCAAGCTTGCGGCAGATGTGATCGAGCTTGGCTTCCTGAGCGGCATCCAGACTCATGTCCGGGGTTTTGAAATAAGCACAGGAATACACCCGCCGGGTGTCCAGCCACAGACCGTAAAAATCGTTGGACACGTCATAGTGATACTGGATGTTCTTGCGGTCCTGACTTCGCGTGTGACGCCACCACTTCCAGCCTTCCGAACCCGGTTTCGGCTTGCAAGCGCTGGCATTGCAGAGACGGTCGCCGAGCGCCAGGATATCGCGGATGTCGCCTTCCAGATCAAGCGTTCCTTCGACATAGGCTCGCGCCAGGACGCCCAGACTGGGATCGGCAACGGCCTTGAGACTGGTTGGGCGATGCAGGCGCAAACGCACGCTGGCGTCTGCAACCGCTCCCAGCAATTCGCCATTCCACAGTTCAATCACCAGCGGCAAACCGGATGCTTCCAGCCGCCGCCGCACCTGATGAACCAGCAATTGATCCAGCATCGCGCCCTCCCGGAGTAAATGGCGCCAGGTTCGGGGTTTATGCGCCTGCTTTGAATTTAGGCCAGATCAACCACCAGCGCAGCACGCACGTTCTCCGCCAGCGTTCTTGCTTCCACCGGATACGCAGCGAGGTCAATTCCCATGCGGATGGCTGCGCCTGATTTGGCGGCCGCGGCCGAGGTGGCATCGAGCTCGAAGCGCAAGAAATGCACCGCCGAGGTTTTCTCCGCGTTCTCGCGTTCCATGTCCTCATCCGCGATGGCATAGACGCGCGGCTGGTCCGCCACCTGCACCCACACCCGGTCCTCGATCCCCTTCTGTTTCTCCAGGGCGACCTGGCGCTCGTCCGGATCGGGGTACTCGATCATCATGGTGGCCTTCCAGTTGCTGCCATCCGGAACCAGCGGGTTGTAGGCATCCAGTTCGTCCTGGATCCCCGCGTCTTCAAAGGTGCGCTCGGCGCGCAGCATTTCCTGTATCTGGTAACGCATGGTTTTCTCGTCTTCGAAAATCAGCGTCACGTGCCCGCCCAGCGCCACAGAGCGGTTTTTCTTGTGAGCAATTATTTCACTGCGATAAGCCGGACGGATCTTGGCATAGCTTTCCAGGCTCATCAGGCTGTCACGGGTAATCTGGGGCATGTGCTTCTCCTTGCTCAACGGATTATTCGAGGCCGTATGCAATGCGCAACAGCGTGATCGGGTGCCGCTTCTCGGCGGTGGCGCCTTCCCCCATACCCTGCAGGATGTGGCGCGCGGCAATCGCACAGTCCGAGCTGACGTAATCGGGTTGCGGCTCGGCCATCTGGCGGAACACCGGCTTGCCGATTTTCATCGACTTGTCGAAATACTCCGACTTCACGCCCCAGGTGCCGTCGTGACCCGAACAGCGCTCGACCATCGTCACCTTGGCACCCGCCAGTTGCAGGGCGTCGCGCGTCTTGTTGCCGATGTTCTGCACCCGCTGGTGACAGGGCACGTGATAAGCGACCTTGCCGAGCGGCGAATTGAAATCGGTCTTCAACAGGCCGTCGACATTGCGCGCCATCAGGTATTCGAAGGGATCCCACATCGCGTACCTGACGGCCTGCACATCGGCGTCATCGGGGAACATCAGCGGCAGCTCCTGCTTGTACATCAGTGTGCAGGACGGCACGGCGGTCAGGATCGCGCAACCTTCACGCGCCAGTTTCGCCAGATGCGGAATGTTGATTTCCTTCAGTTTCTGCACTGCGTCGAGATCGCCCAGTTCGAGTTTCGGCATGCCGCAGCAGGCTTCCTTGTCCACCAGCACGGCGGGGATTTCATTGTGCGCCAGCAGCTTCAGCAGGTCGTGGCCGATGCCGGGCTCGTTGTAATTCACATAGCAGGTCGCGTAAATCGCCACCTTGCCGGGCGTTTTCGCTCCGGCTTTCACGGCGAAATCGCTGCGCGGCCTGGCGGTGGAACGGAATTTTTCGCTGTCGTATTCGGGCAACTGGCGGTCGGGGTGAATGTGCAGCACGCTGCCGACCAACTTGCGGATCGGCTTGCTCTTCAGGCTGGCGTTCACCGCCTGCACCACCACGGGAATCGAGGCGAGCTTGCCCATCGTATCGGTGCTGGACAGCAGCTTGTCGCGGAACGTTGTGCCGCCTTGCTTGAATTTGAGCGCCTTGGCACGCAGCATGAGGTGTGGGAAATCAATGTTCCACGGATGCGGCGGCACGTAGGGGCATTTGGTCATGTAGCAGAGGTCGCACAGGTAACACTCGTCCACCACCTTTGAATAATCGGCCTTGTCGACGCCATCTACTTCCTGCGTCGAGGAGTTGTCCACCAGATCGAATAGCGTCGGGAACGCGGTACACAGCGACACACAGCGACGGCAGCCATGGCAGGCGTCAAAAACACGCTCCAGCTCGTGATTGAGCTTCTCCTCGTCGTAAAAATTCGGGGATTTCCAGTCGAGCGGGTGACGGGTGGGAGCTTCGAGGTTGCCTTCACGAGTGCTCATGCGAACTCCTGTGTCATTTTTGCAGAGAGGTTTTCAAAGTCGAGAATCAAAAAAAGCGGGCCGAATCCGACCCGCTTTTTGCGTGGGCAGGATTATGCGCCCAGGGTGTCCAGCGTTTTCTGAAACTTGTTGGCGTGCGAACGCTCGGCCTTGGCCAGCGTCTCGAACCAGTCGGCGATTTCGTCGAAACCTTCGGCACGTGCATCCTTGGCCATGCCCGGGTACATGTCGGTGTACTCATGCGTTTCGCCTGCGATCGCGGTCTTCAGGTTGTCGGCAGTGGGGCCAAAAGCCATGCCGGTGGCAGGATCGCCGCACTTTTCCAGATATTCCAGGTGGCCGTGCGCGTGGCCGGTTTCACCTTCGGCGGTGGAACGGAATACCGAAGCAACGTCGTTATAACCTTCCACGTCAGCTTTTGCTGCAAAGTAAAGGTAGCGGCGATTGGCCTGTGATTCGCCCGCGAAAGCGGCTTTCAGATGATCTTCAGTTTTTGAGCCTTTAAGTTGCATAACCCTATCTCCTTGATTGATGTATCGGATGCTTTTCAGCCTTGAAATACCCATCCCCGGACTGGAACCCCAGTTGAGGATAGACGGTTTTTAGACTAAGTCTAATACCTGAACGAAGAGTAGACCC
Source organism: Thiobacillus sp. (assembly GCA_020057245.1). Lineage (GTDB taxonomy): Bacteria > Pseudomonadota > Gammaproteobacteria > Burkholderiales > Thiobacillaceae > Thiobacillus. Next base: position 34,552 of record JAGVGD010000175.1, read on the forward strand.
GACCCAATGACGCTGTCAACCGCGCAACAAACACCCATGCCTGCCATAGGGATAAAGCGGCCTGCGGCATGCCTCAAGGGGTAAACTTCCGCCACAGCAGGAGACCGACATGACTTTCGATAAAACAAAAACCGACGCCGAATGGCAAGCCGAACTGAGCCCCGAGCAATACCGCATTCTGCGTGAGCATGGCACCGAACGCGCCTTTACCGGCCAATACTGGAACAACCACGCAGCCGGAAAATACCGCTGTGCCGCCTGCGGCGAGCCCCTCTTCGCCTCCGGCACAAAATTCGACTCCGGCACCGGCTGGCCGAGTTTCTACCAGGCGATCAACGCCGACGCGGTGGCAGAAAAAACCGACGCCAGCCACGGTATGACGCGCACCGAAGCCTTGTGCCGCCGCTGCGGTTCGCATCTCGGGCATGTTTTCCCGGACGGCCCCGCACCCACCGGCATGCGCTATTGCATCAATTCGGCCTCGCTGAATTTTGAAGCCGAACACCCGACGCCTAAACAGGACTGAACCTTGCATATTTTTGACGCCCGCATCACGGCGATCTCCCCCGCCACGCCCAGCATTCATGCGCTGCAGCTGGCCATTCCCGACGCCGGCTTCCGTTTTCTGCCGGGGCAATGGGTGGATCTGAGCATCACGGTTGACGGCATCGCGCATACGGCAGGCTATTCCATCACCACCTCGCCCCTCCATCAGGGCAGCATCGAACTCGCAATCAAGGCCAGCACACGCCACCCCGTGGCGCGCTGGGTGCACGAGAAGGCGCGCGTCGGCGACCCGGTCAAAGTTTCACAGGCGCAGGGGCCCTTCGTTTACCTGCCAGAAATGAGCGACAACGTGGTGCTGATCGGCGGCGGCGTCGGAATCACCCCGCTGCTCTCGATCTTTCGCCACGTGCGCGATGCCAGGCTGTCCACCCGAGCGCATCTGGTCTACAGCGTGTCAGACAGCCGCGAGATCCTGTTTCGCGACGAACTCGAGCAGGCCGCCCACACACACGACAACCTGCATCTGAGCATCACCGTCACCCAGCCCGACCCGCACTGGCATGGCCTCACCGGCCGCATCGACCCGGTCAAGCTGCATGCGCTCGACGTGCCGGACGACACGCTGTATTACCTGTGCGGCCCCAAGGGCATGGTCGAAGACATGAGCACGCTGCTGCATGGCCTGGGCGTGCCGATGAGCCGAATCATTTTTGAAAAGTGGTGGTAGCGATTTGACCGGGTCAGCCTTTCGTACCATCGCCCGATCGCCCCCTCCGCACTAATCTAGCAACATCACACAACCTGGAGTTCGCCATGCGCCTGACTGCCTTCCTCTTCGCCGCCAGCCTCGCCCTCAGCGCCCACGCCGGCCCCACCGACAGCGTCAAACCCCACCCGGCCAAACAGATCGCGCCCGACACCTGGGTCATTACCGGGCCGCTGGGCGAACCTTCGGTCGAGAATCAGAGTTTCATGAACAATCCGGCGTGGATCATCGCCGGCGATCAGGTCATCGTCATCGACCCTGGCTCCAGCGTGCAGGTCGGGCGCATGGTGGTGAAAGCCATCAAGAAAACCACCCAGTTGCCCGTCACCGCCGTCTACAACACCCACGTCCACGGCGACCACTGGCTGGGCAACCAGGCCATCCTCGAAGCTTGGCCCAAAGCCGTGCTGATCGCCCATCCCGACATGATCGCCAAGGCACACGCCGGCGAAGCGGCCAACTGGGTCAATCTAATGAGCAACCTGACCAAGGGTTATACCGACGGCACCCAGGCTGTGATTCCTACCGTCGCCACCACCGACGGCATGGTCAAGAAACACGGCAACCGCACTTTCAGGATCTACTCATCCAACGACGCCCACAGCAAGACCGATATCATGATCGAGGTCGACAACGGCGTGCTGTTCACTGGCGACAACGTGCTCAACCAGCGCGTTGCGCGCATGGACGACGGCACCTTCAGCGGCAATATCAAGGTGATTGAGCGGGTGTTGGATTTGCCCGTCAAGGTGGTGGTCCCGGGGCACGGCAATCCCGGCAAGCCCGCCATGATGAAAGCCCAGCGCGATTACTTTCAGGCGCTGCTCGACGCGGTCAAGGCTGAATATGACGCAGGCAAGAGCGACTTCGAAATGAAACCGGATGTGGTCAGGAAACTGGCCGTTTACCAGAAATGGAACGGCTTCGATGATGCAGTCGGCAAGCAGATCAGCCTGGCGGTGCTGGAGATCGAACAACAGTGAAGCAAATCAGTCGGGCAATCGGGTGACGCTGGCCGTTTGCCCCGGCTGCCACTCCCCATCCAGGTTCACCCATTCGACGCGGTTCCCCAGCATGCGCACCACACCGGGACGGCGGTTGTTGCCGGTATTCGAAAACTCGAAACGGTAGTCGCGCAGGAATTGCAGCTGGCCGAGGCTGTTGCGGGCAAAACGGGTGCGGCTCAGGGCCACGCTGTCATCGAGAAACTGCAGCTTGCCGTCGCTGCAGGCGCGGCGCCCTTCGGCAACAGCCTGTTCGCGCACGTTCATCCCGTCATACCAGTACCAGGCCACTGCGCCTGAGCCAACCAGCAGGATGATTTCCCAGCTCATTGCCCGGCAGATTCGGGTTTGACCGGGCTGCGGAACAAGGCCGCCACCTGTTTCTTGGGCGGCTGACGGTTTGCCACCGGCGCGACGGTTGCCGCCGCACTCGGAACATAGGGCGCATCGAACAAGCTATCGCGCGATGCGGCGGGTTTGCTGCGCGGCGCACTGCGTTGCTCGGGGGCGCGCTCGACCGGGCGTTCGACAACGGGCTCCGCCGCATGCTCGGGACGTGGCGAACGCGGTTGCTGATAGACGGGCACATCGGCCGCTCCCGGCTCGAAACCGGGGACGATGGTGGTTGCCAGCGGCGAGCCGATCAGTTTTTCGATGTCCCGCAGATAGCGCGTTTCCGATTCGCTCACCAGCGAGATCGCCTCACCCATGGCACCCGCGCGGCCGGTACGGCCGATGCGGTGCACATAATCCTCGGCGCTGTGCGGCAGATCGTAATTCACCACGTAGGGCAAGGCTTCGATGTCGATTCCGCGCGCGGCGACGTCGGTGGCGACCAGCACCCGCAGCGTGCCGGCCTTGAACGCGTCGAGCGCCTTGATGCGTTCCTGCTGGGTCTTGTCGCCATGGATGGCGTCCGCATGCAGGCCAAGCTTGTTGAGTTCGTTGGCAAGCCGGTTGCAGCCCAGTTTGGTGCCGGTGAACACCAGCACCTGCTTGAGGTCGCGCGTCTTGATCAGGTGCGTCAGCAGTTGCCGCTTGCGCTCGTGGTGCACCGGGTGCACCACCTGGGTCACCGTCACTGCGGTGGCGTTGCGCGCCACTTCGATGAAGGTCGGGTTGTTGAGGATGCTGTCGGCAAGCTTGCGGATTTCTTCCGGAAACGTGGCCGAGAACATCATGTTCACGCGCTGCACCGGCAACAGCGCAACGATGCGCTTGAGATCGGGCATGAAGCCCATGTCGAGCATGCGATCGGCCTCGTCGAGCACCAGCGTGTTCACCTGGTTCAGCATCAGGGTCTTGTTTTGCACGTGGTCGAGCAGGCGACCGGGCGTCGCCACCAGAATCTCGATGCCGGTTTTCAGGATCGGAATCTGCGTATTGATATTGACCCCGCCGTAAACCACCAGCGAGCGCAGCGGGATGTGCTTGCAATACGCCTTGACGCTCTCCTCGACCTGAATTGCAAGCTCGCGCGTGGGGGTCAGGATCAGGGCGCGAATCGGGTGCTTGGCCGGCGAGGTGCCGTTGTTGGCAAACGGCAGCAGGCGCTGCAGCAACGGTAGCGCGAAAGCCGCCGTCTTGCCGGTACCGGTTTGCGCTGCGCCAAGAATGTCGCCTCCCTGCAGCGCAAGTGGAATCACCTGCTCCTGAATCGGCGTTGGCGTGGCGTAGCCCATGTCGTCGAGGGCACGCAGGATGTCGGGCGCAAGTCCCAGTTCAGCAAAAGTGGTCAAAGTCCATCCAGTAAAATTCCAGCAGGGAACAAGCCCGGCCTTAAATACAGATCCAGTCAAAGCCCGCCGTCTGGCAGGCGACCCGAACTTCCTCGTCCGCGCAGTTCAACACTTCGGCCAGTGCACGCTGCGCCAGCGCATCGGTGTTGTTGGTGCGCGAAACATGCGCGGCCATCACGCATTGCAACTTGTCGTGGCGCAGTGTGCGCAGCAAGGCGGCCGACTGCGCGTTTTCCAGATGGCCGAAGCGCCCGCCCACCCGCCGCTTGAGCCCTGCGGGATACGGCCCCTGGTCCAGCATGGCCGCGTCGTGGTTGCATTCCAGCACCAGCGCGTCGACGCCGCTCAAGGTCGCCTCGATATGCGGCGTACTGCATCCCACATCGGTCAGCACACCAAGCCTGCGCTGACCGTCGCCAAAGACGAACTGCACCGGCTCGCGCGCATCGTGCGGCACCGGATAAGGCTGGATTTCCAGGTCGTCGACAGCAAAGGCCGCATGACTGTCGATGACCTGCACGGCCACGCCGTCGAGGTCCTGCGCCATGGCCAGCGTGCCCGCGGTCAGCCACACGGGTAACTTGTGCTTGCGCGCCAGCCGCCCGACGCCGCCGATATGGTCGCCATGCTCGTGCGTCACCACGATACCCGCCAGATCCGACACTTCCAGCTTCAGCCGCGCCAGCCGTGCAATGCTGTCGGCAAGCCCGAAACCACAATCCATCAACACCCGGGTGGCGCCGGCCTCGACCACCAGGCCATTGCCATCGCTGCCGCTACCGAGACTGGCAAACCGCATCACGCCGGCTTTCGCGTCACTTCAGATCCATATACAGCAGTTTGATGATGCGGTTCCGCGTCTCCGCCTCGAGCGTCTTGCCCTCGGCTGGCGCTACGCTCACGCGGCTCTTGTCGCCCGTCTCGCTGACCACGATCTGCAATTGCGGCGAGGTCTGTTTTTTCTTGCTGTTCCAGAAGGCCAGGCTGCTCAGAAAGCCTTCATCCTTCTTGCTGGCGTTGTCGATTTCCGGGTCGATGTAGCGCACGAAATAGACGCCTTTGGAACGGTCGCGGTCTTCCACGGCAAAGCCGACCCGATCCAGCGACAAGCCAACCCGACGCCAGGCGCGATCGAAGCTTTCGTCCATTTCCAGCACCGATCCGCTCGCTTGCGTGACGATGCGCGCCTGCTCGGGCGTCTGCTGCTTGGTCAGCAAGGCTTCGGCCTGTTGCTCTGCAACGCCGAAGCGCGTCATCAGGCGGCGCAGCATTTCAGCTTCGAGGTCGGGATCGGTCGGGCGCGGCTGCCACTTGGTCTGATCCTTGAACTCTGTGGTGTAAATTTCCATCATGCCGCGATGGCTGACGTAGATCTCGGTGTTGGGCAGTCCCGCCCCGCCCGCACCGGCTTCGATGCGGGTGCGGAACTTGTCGCGCTCGGGCGTGGAATACATGCCGTCCATCACCTTGCCCAACAAATTCCTGATCCCGTCCTGCGGAATCTTGGCGCGGTTTTCCGCCCAGTCGGTTTCCATCACGCCGGTTTCGGGCGATTCCAGATTGATGATGAAGCCGTTTTCCTGCCAGAAATCCTTGACCACCGGCCACACCTGCTCCGGAGTGGCCTGCACCACCAGCCAGCGCTGCGAACCCGATTTTTCGATCCGCACCTTGTCCTGCGTCGGCAGCAGCGCGCCCGCAGTGGCCGCCGGCGCGGTCTTGCGGTCCTTGCTGTAGGTCGACAGCGTCGCAGTCCCGCCCTGTGCATCGGGAATGGCGTAGCGGTTGTCGCCTGTCGGCGCCGTCAGGTCGGGCGGCAGTTCCAGGGTAGGCAGCTTTTCGGCTGATTTGTAATCGATTTTTTTCGATTCCATGCTGCAGCCCGAAACGATCAGGCTGGCAGACAAAAACACGGGCAGTAAACGCATAAGAGTCCTAAAGCAAATTCTCAGAGCAGCCCTGCATGACGCATCGCGCTGCGCAGGGTCTCGTGTAATCCGGCTGACAAGGGGGTAAGCGGCAAGCGCAAACCGGCGGGTATCAATCCCAGTTCCGCACAGGCCCACTTGACCGGGATCGGATTGGCCTCGACAAACAGCTTGTTATGCAAGGGCAGCAACGCGTTATTGAGCTCACGCGCACGCACCAGGTTCCCGTCAAAAGCGGCGACGCACATTTCATGCATCAGCTTCGGCGCAACGTTGGCCGTCACCGAAATCACGCCATGCCCGCCCAGCAGCATGAAGGGCATCGCCGAGGCATCGTCGCCGCTGTAGAGCGCAAAGTCCTTCGGCGCCTGTCGCAGGAAATCGCCGGCGCGTTCCATGCTGCCGGTGGCATCTTTCAAACCGATGATGCCGGGCACGCTGGCCAGACGCAACGCCGTTTCGTTGGACAGGTCTGCGACAGTGCGTCCGGGAACGTTGTAAAGAATCAGCGGCAAATCAACCGCTTCGGCGATCTTTTTGTAATGCTGGTAAAGGCCTTCCTGCGTCGGTTTGTTGTAGTACGGCACCACTGACAAGCCGGCCTGGGCGCCGGCATGCTTGGCGCACTCGGTCAGTTCGACCGCTTCGGCCGTGGAATTCGCACCGGTGCCCGCGATCACCGGCACCCGGCCGGCCGCCTGCTCCACCGCAGCGCGAATCAGCTGGCAATGCTCGTCGAACGTGACAGTCGGCGATTCGCCGGTGGTGCCGACGATCACAATGCCGTCCGTGCCTTCCGCAATGTGCCAGTCCACCAGGCGGCGCAACGCATCGAGATCGAGCGTACCGTCGTCCGTCATGGGGGTGACCATCGCAACCAGACTGCCTCTGATCATATTTATTTCCGCCATCCTGTTTTCACCGCTGTTTTCACCGCTGTTTTCAGTATCCACGCCGTTACATCCCGGCGGAGTAAAACCAAGCTCGGCATTCTAATCCATCTCAACGGGTGAGCCTATCCGGACCACAGGCACCGAACTGCACTCAAGGCAGGCTGCCGATGGCAACGCTCGAGCGGGAAAGCCCATCGCAATGTTTGTGTGCAACGAGGTGTTCTACAATTAGCAGCCGCGACATGAAGCGGTGCACCGCCAATCAACTCTTTTCCGCTCCGCCAAACATGAACCTTGTCCTCTTCGACCTCGACAACACGCTGCTGGCCGGTGATTCCGATTACGAGTGGGGGCAATTTCTCATTGCCAAAGGCGTAGTCGATGGCGTGCATTACGAATCCAAAAACAAGGCCTTTTACGAAGATTACAAGGCCGGAAAACTGGATATTTATGCCTTTCTCGCGTTTGCCTTGCGCCCGCTTGCCACCCACACCCGCGCGCAACTCGAAGCCTGGCGTGCCGAATACGTGGAAACGCGGGTCAAGCCGATGATGACCCAAGCCGCACGAGATCTGGTGAAGCGCCACCTCGACAAAGCCGATCTGGTCGCCGTCATTACCGCCACCAACAGCTTCGTCACCGCGCCCATCGCACGGGAATTCGGCATCCCGCACCTGATCGCCACCGATCCTGAGGAAATCAACGGCCACTTTACCGGCGAAGTTGCCGGCACCCCGTGCTTTCGGGAAGGCAAGGTCACCCGCCTCGAACATTTCCTCGAAGCTCATGGCACCCGGCTGGATTGTCTCAGCAGCAGCTGGTTTTATAGCGACTCGCTCAACGACCTGCCGCTGCTGGAAAAAATCCAGCATCCGGTCGCCGTCGACCCCGACCCGACGTTGCGCGCCCACGCGCTGGAAAGAGGCTGGCCGGTGATTTCACTGCGAGGAGCGTAACCCTGCGCAGCCGTTCCGGCGCCGGCCCAGCGAGCGTTTTTCCCCTCCATTTCTGAATAGTTAATTCATACCATATTTAATTAAAAGCGGAATAAACCGCGTTTATCGCTCGTCCTTACAAATACGAATCCCGTCCGGGGGTTCGATAACCGTAACGGAGGGGATGCATAATGAAGAAGCACAATGCAAGGGAGGGGCTGGCGAAGCAAACCAGTGCCCACAACACGCGCGTCAAGGCGTTGTGCGCGGTAATGGGGCTTGCATCGGCGAGCCTGATTACTGCGTCAGCATTCGCCGGACATGACGGCGACGGAGAACGCTACGGCGCCCGCGAGCTTACGCTGATCCACACCGGTGACTTCCACGGCCATTTGACGCAGCGCCCCAACCTGCGCACCACGGTGGACTACCCTGGCCAGATGGTCGGCGGCCTGGCGCGTGTCGCAACAAAAATCAAGCAGATCAAGGCCCGCAAGGGTGACAACAAAACGCTGGTCATGCACACCGGCGACACCATTCAGGGATCGGGCGAAGCGTTATACACGCGCGGACAGGCATTGGTCGACGTCGTCGACATGCTGGGCGTCGACGGCTATGCGCCCGGCAACTGGGATTTCGTCTACGGACCCGAGCGTTTCGATGAGTTGTTCGTCGACAAGACCGATCCCGCCCACCCGAAAGCCAAACGCTGGGGCGGCCTCATTTCGAACGTGTACCGGACAAGTACCGACCCCGCCGCGCCCGCGCGTCCGACGGCCATGGGCTCGGCACAGGACTCCAATGTCTCCGCTGCCGAGTATGACGCCTACGCTAACTGGTACCGGGACAACGGCCAGCGCATATTGCCCCCGTATACGCTGAAGAAAGTCAACGGCGTGAAGATCGGCATCATCGGTTGCACCACCAGCCGCGGCCCGCAAGTGGTCGGTAGCTGGGTGACAGAGGGCCTGGAGTTCACGGACTGCTCGCGTGAAGTGCCGAAATTCGCCGCAGAAGTGCGCGCGCTCGGGGCGGAGGTGGTCGTGCTGATGTCCGAAATCGAGATCGCACGCAACATCCAGATCATCAAGAGCCTGGGTGATAACCAGCACGTCGATGTGGTGCTCAACTCGGACATGCACGAAGAAGTACAGGAGCCGATCAAAGTCACCGACGGCGCAGGCAAGGAGACCTGGATCATCGAGTCCGGCCAGGACGGGACCCTGGTCGGTGAGGTGACACTGTCGGTGCATGACGGCCAGGTTACCGGCATGGAACACACGGCGCATCGCATCGACGACCGCATCAAGGAGGACAAGAAGGTGGCCAGGAAGGTGGCGCAGGTCAGCTATCCTTTCAACGACGGTTTTACGCCCAGCACCCACGTCAACCCGTTCAACGGCACCTACTTGAACGGTCCGTTGAGCGAGGTCGTGGGCCAAACCGATGTTGCCTTGCATCGCAGCAACTACTCGCATGAAGACATGCCGGCAGTTGTCGAAGGTAGTTCGCATGACCTCATCACCGATGCGATCCGCTGGTGGGCCAAGTCCGACCTGGCCACCCTGCGCGGTTTCCGCTACGGCACGCACGTCGCGCCCGGCCCGATCACGCGCAACGACCTGTTCCATTTCGCGCCCATCGGTCCGCGCGTGGCGAAAGCGTCGCGTGTCACGGCAAACCAGCTGCGTAACCAGATCGACAACTCGTCGCTCGCGGTGTTCAGCAGCGACCCGAACACCCCGGTCATCGTGCAGCCACGCTACAACAACGGCTATGGCATCCCCGGAGATGCCCTTTATGGCACGTCGCCGGGCGCTGGCTTGCCGGCTTACGGGCTGGCGGGTAGTCCGTCAGGCTGGGGCGGTGGCTGGTTGTTCGCATACAGTGGCGAGGGCTTTCATTTCGACTTCGCGCCCTACTTTGTACCGGACGTCGTGTACAACACGGACAACACCCTATCGGCTGCGCCTCTGACCAACACGTCGCGTGCCCGCTCGTTGACGATCAAGACGGTGTGCAAGTATCTGCCGCCCATGGAACAGGCAGCCGCAGCCTGTGACGTGAACGATCAGCAAACGCGCTTTGCCACGACGCTGACCGACAGCACGAATGGCGTGTGGACGCCCAGCTGGGCGAACACCTATGTCAGCCAGGGCTCGACGGCAAAGAACGTTTATCTGCTGAACCCGGATGGCTGGCAATTCCTGCAAGGCCTGCCGAACCAGCCGAACGTCGCGAATGCCGCGGCACGTCCGTTCCAGTACCCGGCTTTCACGGTGGCGGGTTACTTCTATGGGCAGAGCCCCGAAACCATCAACAACTGCAACAACTGCGCACCGATCGGTACGTCCACCGTCATTGGCGATCCCGAAGCCGCATATTTGTTGCCCGTGAACGTTGATGCCAATGGGAATGCCGCGCTGGATGCCAATGGCAACCCGATCTACGTGCGTGACGCCAACGGCAATGTCATCATGGAAAACGGCAAGCCCAAGATCGAGGGTATACCGGTCGACTTGACGACGATCATCGAGAAGTACCTGGCACACCTCGGTACGGTGAACGCGGACAACCTTCCGCTGAACCGCATCGGCTTGGTGAACAACGACGGCACCGGCCCCATCTCGCTGCCCGACTTCACCAGCACGCTGGGCTTCTCGGTCATGCAACCGCTGTGCGGCACGATCGGCCAGGACGCTACGACGTCGTTGATTTGCCCGTAAGCCAGCCGTCAACAACACTCGGTTGCAATCCTCAAACCGCCCGGCGAAAGCCGGGCTTTTTTATGTGTCCCGGGCGTTCAGGTTGGCGGCCAAACACGTCGTCCTCCTGCCACACCATCGAACCGCCCCACGTACGACTTGCCCTTGTAATCAAAGCCAGTTAACGTTTGACCAGCCGGTGCTTACGTTTCATCATCAGTACAGCACCCCATCAAGCAACCTGAAAACCACGCCTCATTTGCCCCTCCATGCCCCGCTCTTCCGACACCCTTGCGGACAGCATCAGCCGCCAGCGCGAAGCGCTTAAAACCCTGCTGCGCGAACCCCTGGCGCAAGCCGCCCAGGCATGCAGCCAGGTCTGGGGCGACCGCGAGCGCCTGAATACCGCTCTCACCCAGGCATGGGCACAATTTCCCATCGGCAAATACCTGTATGCCATGGACACCCGGGCCATCCAGATCAGCGACACCATTAGCCGCGACGGCACCGTGGCGGTCGACCTCGGGCGCAACCGCGCCGACCGCCCCTACATGAACGAGCGCGTTCCCAGCGCAGGCTTTCTGCTGTCGCAGGCCTACATCAGCCAGCGTGCCAAACGCCCCTCGCTCACCGCCATCCAGATCGTGCGCGACGCAGACGGCCGCGTGCTCGGGTTTGTCGGCGCCGACTTCGACCTGCGCAACCTGCCACTAACCAACAAGCTCTACGACGAACCCACCCACTGGCGGCAAATCAAGGGCGATCCGGCCATCCGCGGCACCGTATTCCACCAGACCCGCAGCGACAGCCAGATGGACATCCATCTCGACACCGTGCTGGGCGTACTCGAAGAACTGATGACCGAACGCGGCGTGTTCCACGTCATCCTGCATTTTTCCAGCAGCCGCGCCGTCATCTGGCTGTTCGACGACCCCTACCGCTATCGCCTGCTCGACATCGATGCGCTGACCGATCCCAACACCTGCCTCGCCTATCCCAAACGCAGCTATCCCGCCGACGCCCTGATACCGCGCGACCAGATCCGCGCCGTGCTTAAAGGCCTGCGCGAACTGCGCTTCATGGACGAAATGTTCTACCTGCGTAGCGGCACCCTCAACATTTTCAACGGCGTTGTCGGCCTGACTTTCTCGTGCGACGGCTCGCACTATCTGCCGTGGGACGAGTTCCTCGGCAAAGGCTACGATTTCTGGGCCAGCGACAAGGCTATCGGCAGGTAAGCCAGGCAGCGCTGCCCCTCCCATTCGAAATACCGGAAATCAAGCCGTTTACCCCATCGCCCCGCCTCAATCACGTTGCACGATCAGGGTTGAACCGCAGCGCCACATCAGCGGATAATGCGCCATTCCCCCGGATCGCCTGTTTTGGAAACCTACCTCCTCATCCTTATTTCCACGGTGTTTGTGAACAACATCGTGATGGCCAAGATTCTGGGGCTCTGCCCCTTCATGGGCGTGTCGAAAAAGCTTGAAACGGCGATCGGCATGGGCCTGGCGACGACCTTCGTGCTGACGCTGGCCTCCGGCGCCAGCTATCTTGTCAGCGAATACCTGCTCGGCACTGATCTGCTCTATCTGCGCACGCTGTCCTTCATCGTGGTGATTGCCGGGATCGTGCAGTTCACCGAAATGTTCATCCATAAATCCAGCCCGGTGCTGTATCAGGTGCTGGGCATTTACCTGCCGCTGATCACCACCAATTGCGCGGTGCTGGGGATTCCGTTGCTGAACGCGCAGGAACAGCACGGATTCGTCGAATCGCTGTTTTTTGGCGCGGGCGGGGCCATCGGCTTCACGCTGGTGCTGATCCTGTTCGCCGGCATCCGTGAACGGCTGGAGACCTGCGATGTGCCCGCGCCGTTCAAGGGCACCAGTATCGCGATGATTACCGCCGGGCTGATGTCGCTGGCCTTCATGGGCTTTTCCGGGCTGGTCAAGTAATGCTCACTGCGATTCTGGTGATGGTCGGCATCGCGGTCGTGATCGGGCTGGTGCTCGGCTGGTCGGCAATCCGCTTCAAGGTGGAAGGCAACCCGCTGGCGGAAAAAATCGATGCCATCCTGCCGCAGACGCAATGCGGCCAGTGCGGCTTTCCCGGCTGCAGGCCTTATGCCGAAGCGATCGCCAAGGGCGAAGCCGACATCAACCAGTGCCCGCCCGGCGGCGAGGAAGGCGTCAAGAAACTGGCAGACCTGCTGGGCGTCGAACCCAAATCGCTGGACGAAACCCACGGCACGCCCAAACCCAAATCGGTGGCCTTCATCGACGAACAAACCTGCATCGGCTGCACACTGTGCATTCAGGCCTGCCCGGTCGATGCCATCGCCGGCGCGGCCAAGCAGATGCATACCATCATCGCGGCGGAATGCACCGGCTGCGAATTATGCCTGCCGCCCTGCCCGGTCGACTGCATCTCGATGGTGCCGATCGCCGAAGACTTGCCGCACTGGAAGTGGAAGCATCCGGTGATAGAAATAAAGCCCGTTGAACTGAAGCGCGTCGCATGAGCCGCGAACTGTTCAAATTCAAGGGCGGCATCCACCCGCCCGGGCACAAGGCGGAATCCACCGGCCGGCTGGTCCACCCTGCGCCGCTGCCCAAAAAGCTGGTCATCCCGCTGCGCCAGCACATTGGCAACCCGGCCCGGCCCGTAGTCAATGTGGGCGAACGGGTGCTGAAAGGCCAGCTGATCGCGGCGGCCGACGGCGCCATTTCGGCAGCCGTGCACGCCTCCAGCTCGGGCATCGTCAGCGCAATCGGCCCGGCATGCGTACCGCACATTTCCGGTCTGCCAGATGAATGCATCACGATCGAAACCGACGGCCGCGACGAGTGGATCGCCCACGGCCCGCTCGATTACCAGGCGCTGGCGCCTGCCGACCTGCTCGCCCGCTTGCGCGACATGGGGCTGGCCGGACTGGGCGGCGCAGTGTTTCCCAGTGCCGTCAAGCTCGATCCCGGTGCCGCACTGGTCTGTCCCACGCTCATCATCAACGGCGGCGAATGCGAACCGTGGATCACCTGCGACGACATGCTGATGCGCACACAGGCGGACGCCATCCTGCAGGGCGTGGCGATCATGCGCCATCTGCTCGGCAGCAGCGAGATACTGATCGGTATCGAAGACAACAAGCCGGAGGCCATTGCGGCCATGCAGGCGGCGGCTGCAAAGCTTGATTTCGCCGTCGAAACCGTCAGCCTGCCGACGCGCTACCCCGGCGGCGGCGCCAAGCAGATGATCGAGACGCTCACTGGCAAACAGGTGCCGTCGGGCAAACTGTCCACCGACATCGGCATCCAGGTCTTCAACGTCGGCACCGCCCACGCCCTGGCGCGCGCCGTGCACCACGGCGAGCCTTTGATCTCGCGTCTGGTCACGGTGACCGGCCATGTGCTGCGTGCGCAGAATGTCGAAGTCCTGATCGGCACGCCGTTCGACACGCTGATCCAGCTGGCCGGCGACCGCGACGGTACAACGGGGGTTCTGATGGGCGGCCCGATGATGGGTTTGCCGATCCCCGATACGAGCGTGCCGGTGGTCAAGGCCACCAACTGCATCCTGGTCAAATCCGCCGAACTGTTTCCGCCGCCGCCGAAGGCGCTGCCCTGCATCCGCTGCACCCGCTGCGCCGATGCGTGTCCGGCCGAGCTGCAGCCGCAGGAATTGTTCCGCTTCGCCAAATCGGATGATTTTGGCCGCGCACAGGAATACCACCTGTTCGACTGCATCGAATGCGGCTGCTGCAGCTATGTCTGTCCCAGCCACATCCCGCTGGTCGATTTCTACCGCTACGCCAAAAGCGAAATCTGGGCGCGCGAACGCGACAAGCGCGCGGCCGACCTGGCGCGCGAACGCCACGAATTCCGCCTGTTCCGTCAGGAACGCGAAAAAACGGAAAAGGCCGAGAAGCTTGCCGCCAAGGCGCAGGCCAAGCGCGCGGAGCTCGCCGCCGCACCGACCGACGCCAGCAGCAGCGGGGCCAGCGAGGCCGATGCCAAGAAGGCCCTGATCGCCGCCGCACTGGCCCGCGCACAGGCAAAAAAAGCCGAGACCACGCCGCAAAACACCGACAATCTGTCGCCCGACACCCAGCATGAGATCGCGGAGATCGAAGCGCGCCGGGCTAAAATTCGCGAGCAGGCGAGAAAGCCGCTGGAATCCGAAGAGACCCCCTGATGCCCTCCCCCTTCATCATCGACCGCAGCAGCGTGACCCAGATCATGGCGTGGGTGCTGGTGGCCCTGCTGCCCGGCATTGCGGTGTATGTCTGGCTGTTCGGTCCCGGCATCCTCATCACGTTGTCGCTCGCCACGGTCACCGCGCTGGTGGCCGAGGCGGCGATGCTGAAAGCGCGCGGCTATCCGGCCAAACCTTTCCTGGCCGACCTGTCGGCCATCGTCACCGCCTGGCTGCTGGCGCTGTGCCTGCCCTCGCTGGCGCCGTGGTGGCTGATCATCACCGGCACCCTGTTCGCCATCGTGGTCGCCAAGCATTTGTACGGCGGGCTCGGGCAAAACATTTTCAACCCGGCGATGGTCGGCTACGCCGTACTGATCGTGTCGTTCCCGGTCCAGATGACGCAATGGGCGGGACCGCTCGAATTGACCCTGATCGAGCCCGGCGCCGTACAGCTTTCCCTGGCACAAAGCGCCGCCGTCATTTTCGGCGGCGATCTACCCAAGGCCACGCTCGACGCCATCACCATGGCCACGCCGCTGGATGTACTGCGAACCGGCCTGCACCAGCAGCTGACGGTTGACGAAGTGATGACGCAGCCGATTTTTGGCCACTACGGCGGCATCGGTTTCGAGTGGCTGGCAGCGGCCTTTCTGCTGGGCGGTCTGCTGCTGTGGGCCTTGCGCATCATCAGCTGGCAAGTGCCGCTGGCGTTTCTGGCCGGCATCTGGCTCACCGCCGGCTTCCTGCATTTCTTTGATGCCGGCCGCTTCGGCGCACCGTGGTTTCACCTGTTTTCACCCTCGGTCATGCTGTGCGCCTTTTTCATTGCCACCGATCCGGTGTCGGGCGCAACCACGCCGCGCGGCAAGCTGGTATTCGGCCTGGGCGCCGGTTTTCTCACCATGGTCATCCGGACCTGGGGCGGCTTCCCGGACGGCGTGGCCTTTGCAATCCTGCTGATGAATCTGTGCGTGCCACTGATCGACCAGTACACCCAGCCGAAAATCTACGGCGCGGCGCGCAAGGAGCCGCGCGCATGAGCACCCCGGTAGCCAGCCGCAACGCACTGCGCACCGGCATCATCCTGCTGCTATTTGCCTTCGTCGGCACCGCCATACTGGCGTTCACCCACCAGTCCACCGAACCCACCATCGCGCGCAGCCAGCAGGCCGAGAAACTCACGCTGCTGAGCCAGGTTCTGCCCGCCACGCTGTATGACAACAACCTGCTGGGCAGCCAAAAAAAAGTACCGCCCGACGATCTGCTGGGCACCCGGCAGGATTCCGTGCTATGGCTGGCGCAACGCAACGGCCAGTTCAGCGGCGTGGTCCTGGAAGCCATCGCCCCGGACGGCTACAGCGGCAATATCGCGCTGCTGATCGGCATCGACGCCAGCGGCACGGTCACCGGTGTGCGCGTTACCAGCCACCGCGAAACGCCGGGGCTGGGCGATTACATCGAACGGGTCAAAAGCGCGTGGATCGACCAGTTCGCCGGTAAATCGCTCACCCAACCGCCACCCAAACACTGGAAAGTCGTCAAGGATGGCGGCACATTCGACAGCCGCGCCGGCGCCACCATCACGCCGCGCGCCGTGGTCAGGGCGGTCAGGAATGCGCTCGAATACTTTTCCAGGCACCGCGCCGAATTCAATGAGCCACTCGCCAAGGAGCCTTCAACATGATTTCAATGTCCGAATTCCGCAGCCTGTTCCACAACGGCCTCATCAAACAGAACACCGGTCTGGTGCAACTGCTCGGTCTATGCCCCTTGCTGGCCATCAGCAACAACGTGGTCAACGCCTTGTCTCTGGGCCTTGCGACCATACTGGTGATGGCGGCATCCAGCGGCGCGGTTTCTTCCGTGCGCCATTTCGTGCCGAGTGAAATTCGCATCCCGGTATTCGTGCTGATCATCGCCGCACTGGTCACCGTGATCGATCTGGCGATGAACGCCTACGTCCACCCGCTGTATCTGGTGCTGGGGATTTTCATTCCGCTCATCACCACCAACTGCATCGTGCTGGCGCGTGCCGACGCCTTTGCCTCCAAAAACCACCCCCTGCACAGCGTGATTGATGCGCTGGCGATGGGGCTGGGGCTGACACTGGTGCTGGTGGTGCTGGGCGGGATCCGCGAAATCATCGGTCAAGGCACGCTGTTTTCCGGCATCGACCTCGTCTTCGGCGAATCTGCCAAAGCCTTCATCCTGCACGTGCTGCCGAACTATCAGGGATTTCTGCTGGCCATTCTGCCACCCGGCGCATTCATCGCGCTGGGCCTGCTGATCGCGGCAAACAACGTCTACAAGGCGCGCAGCGCGCAACGGGCACGGGCTGCCGTGCCCGTTGCTGCGTGACGCAGGCAAGATGAATCCGGCCAAACGCCACGCGATCTTCAGCCGCCTGCGCGCAGCCAATCCCCATCCCACCACCGAACTGGAATACAGCACCCCCTTCGAATTGCTGGTGGCGGTGGTGCTGTCGGCACAATCGACGGACAAGGGCGTGAACCTCGCCACGCGCCGGCTGTTCCCGAAGGCCAACACCCCGGAAGCCATCCATGCCCTGGGCGAAGCCGGGCTGGCGGACGCCATCAAGACCATCGGTCTGTACAAGAGCAAGGCCCGCCATCTCATCGCCACTTGCCGCATGTTGATCGAACTGCATCACAGCAGCGTGCCGGCCGAGCGTGCCGCACTCGAAGCGTTGCCCGGCGTGGGACGCAAAACCGCGAACGTCATCCTGAACACGGCATTCGGCCAGCCGACCATGGCGGTCGATACGCACATTTTCCGGGTGGCCAACCGCACCGGTCTGGCGCCCGGAAAAACGGTGCTGGAGGTGGAAAAGAAACTGCTCAAGACCATTCCGGCCGAATTCCGCATCGATGCCCACCACTGGCTGATCTTGCACGGGCGCTATACCTGCCAGGCACGCAAGCCGAAATGCGCGGAATGCATCATTGCCGATCTGTGCGAGTTCAAGAGCAAACCCGGCCTGGTTTGAACCTCGCCGGATTTAATTAACATCTAATTCACATCCTGTTTAATCCACATCATGTTTAACCCCAGCCGCGATCAGGTGCGCCAGTTTTTTTTCGGCGTATGGGCAAAATATCGCGCCGGACAGCCGCTTGCGGGAGCCGAGCAGCCTGCGCTCGACGCGATCCTCAACCATCCCGAATACCACGCCCATCTCGATCACCCCGAGCGCTATCAGGAACGCGATTACCTGCCCGAGTCGGGGGAAACCAACCCGTTTCTGCATTTATCCATGCATCTCGCAATCAGCGAGCAACTGTCGGTCGACCAGCCACCCGGTATCCGCGCGCGTTACCAGCAGCTGCTCGCGCTGCACGGCGACGCGATGGCCGCCCAGCATGCGGTGATGGAATGTCTGGCAGAGATGATCTGGCAAGTGCAGCGCCACCAGACTGCGTTTGATTCAGCTTCGTATTTGCATTGCCTGGACCAGCAACTGGGGCAGGCCGAGTAAAACCCGCTTAACCGACCGGCCGGTGAAAGTGGCCGGTTTTCAGTTTGTCGAAATGTTGTCGATATAACTGGGGTACCCCCCATTTCTAGCCGCATCGCACTTCGCAGACTGATCGATGAACACCACTGAACAACTAGACATTAGCGGCCAACTTCCCTCCCCCAAGGGCGTCGCGCTGGCCGTACTCGAGATATCCCGCCGCGAAAACGCGACCCTGGGCGAGGTTGCGCGCGTGGTACAAACCGATCCCGCATTGTCCGGGCGCCTGATCAAGCTCGCCAACTCCGCGTCGCATATCTCGCGTCCGGTTGTATCGGTGCAGGAAGCCGTCGTACGGCAGGGTATGACCACGGTCCGCCAGCTTGCCCTGGGGTTTTCCCTGCTCGACCAATACCGTTCCGGCATCTGCGTGGGCTTCGACTATCAGGCCTACTGGTCGCATTCCCTGTTAATGGGGCTGGCCATGCAGGCGCTGGGCGCGCGGGTGCGCTCGGCGGCGCCCGACGAATTGTTTATCTGCGGTTTGCTGGCGCAGGTCGGACAACTCGCGCTGGCCACGGCCTATCCCAGTGAATACAGCGGCGTGCTGGCTGCCTATCAGGCTGACCGGACGCAGTCGTTGGTGGTGCTGGAGCGTGCGCAACTGGAAACCGATCACACCGAACTGGGCATCGTGATGATGGCCGACTGGGGCTTGCCCAGGGTCTTCACCGAACCCCTCGCACATTATGAAGACCCCCAGCATGCCAGCTTCGCCAGCGACTCACGCTCAAACAGCCTGATGCTGATTCTGCGCCTGTCGCATCTGCTGGCCGATTATGGGCTCGCCACCACCGATGCGCGGCCGCATCTGGCGCAGGAATGGATCAGGCAGGCCGAAGCAATCGACATCACGCCCGAAACCGCAGGCGGCTTCATCGACAAGGTAACGGCTAGCTGGCGCGAATGGGGTGAGCTGTTGAAGATTCCGACCACGGCACTGCCACCTTTTGAGGACATTAGCCAGGGGCAGTCCGACACCAGCGAAGACCAGCTGCCGCTGCGCATCGTGGTGGCTGACGGCAATGCCGCAAGCCGCCGCCAGATCATGAGCTTGCTGGTGGAAGACAGTGCCCATATCGTGTATCCCGCCGAAAACGGCAATGCCGCCCTCGCCCTGGCCATGGAGATTCTGCCGCACGTCATCATTGCGCAGGTCAGGCTGCCCGAGCTTGACGGCTCGGAGTTGTGCCACGCCTTGCGGGCGACGGAAGAAGGCCGTCGCATGCATATCCTGCTGATGGGCGATGAAAATGGCGAAAATCAATCGATGCGCACCTACGAATCCTGCGCGGACGGTTATCTGCCCAGCTCGGTCGACGCACAGGGACTGCGCATTCGCCTGTTCGCCGCACAGCGCCTGCTGCAATTGCAGAACAACTGGGAAAAGGACCGCGCGCAGTTGCGCCAGATCGCAGCCGAACTGGCGGTAGCCAACCGCCGCCTGGCTACCGCCGCACTCACCGATTCGCTGACCGGCTTGTCCAATCGCCGTTCGGCGATGGATCAGCTGCAGCAAATCTGGAGCGCCACCACCCGTTCCGGTATGCCGCTTTCACTGATCGTGCTCGATATCGATCACTTCAAACAGATCAACGACACCTACGGTCATGCCGTGGGCGATATCGTGCTGAGGGAAACCGCCGAGGTCCTGCGCAAGTCGGCGCGCCAGGGCGACACCGTCAGCCGCATCGGCGGCGAAGAGTTCCTGGTGATCTGCCCCAACACCGACATCAAGGCAGCCACGCAAGCCGCTGAACGCCTGCGCATCACGCTGGAGTCCAGCAAGATCATGATCGGACGGGAAAACAAGTCCATCACAGTCACCGCGAGCTTCGGCATCTCCAGCAAGCAGGCCAATAGCGCCGACATCGACGCGCTGGTCAACACCGCCGATCTCGCGCTGTACGCGGCCAAGCAGGAAGGCCGCAACCGCTTCTGCGTCCGCTAGCCCGATTGCTGAGTTCTGCATAAAAACGGGGTGGCCACAACAAATGGCCACCCCGTTTTTGTTTGCGCCCCTTCTCTCAATATTTGAGGTAAAGGCCCTTTTGCTTGGAGAAATACAGGGCCAGATCCTGCATGTCGGCATCGCTCAGGCTTTGCACCTGCCCGGCCATGATGGGGTTTTTCCGCTTACCCGATTTATATGCCTTGAGCGAGTGATACAGATAGTCCCGATTTTGTCCGGCCAGATTGGGGAACGAAGTTGCTTCGCTCACGCCTGCAGCTCCGTGACAGGCCGCACAGGTGGTCGACTTGGCCTTGCCCGCTTCGGCATTTCCGGCGGCCTGACTCGGCAGCGAAAAAACCAGCGCAAGACCTGCAAGGGCAAACAAAGTATTTTTCATGGGAGTCTCCGCGATCATTTTGCTGGGCCGCTGTACGACGATGCGTAATAGGCGGCAAGGTCTTCCATGTCCTGCTCGCTCAGGCTGCCCACGATGCCATCCATGCTGGGATGGCTGCGCTCGCCTGACTTATAGCCCTTGAGGGCCGCCACGATGTACTCGGCATGCTGCCCCCCCAGTTTGGGCACGCTGTACACGCTGGGAAAGGCCGTGCGCCAGCCCGGGATGCCGTGGCAACCCGCGCACATCGAGGTTTTGGTTTGTCCTGCTTTGGGATCGCCTGCTGCCTGAGCCGGCAAGGCCAGCAACGTCATCACACTTGCACACAGCGTCATCGCGGTAATTTTCATCATCCTCGCTCTTTCTGGTTGGATTGCCGAACCCTGTTCCACGCAGGAGTTGTTCGCAATTATGACCTGTAGCGTCTGGACAATGCGTATCCGTGAGGCAAAAAATCCTTTTATGACAATGAGTTATAACATTATTCGCTAATATGCTTCTGGACTGTTTGCACTCAGCGGGGTAACCATCCGGCCGATGCAAACGCCTGGCTCTCAAGAATCGATCCGGGGCGGCTCAAGCCCGTTGCAGCCAGGCAGCAAACGCAACCGCGTCGAACTCGTGTCGGCAAATCTCGGTTTCACCGTCGAACAGCAGCGGCACATCCCAGCCGAACCGGGCTTTCAGTTCAGGGGCCTGATCCACATCCACTGCTGTCAGGCAAAGCGCACCACCGCGTGCCCGCACCTGTTCCAACATGTCCTCGCACAGCGGGCAGCCGGCCCGCGTGTAGAGCGTGAGTTGTCGCCCGGGCACGGCGATCAATCGGCAGAAATTTTCAGCGGGATATACAGCGAGCCATCGCCGCGCCTCACCAGGATGGCGGCGGCTTTTCCGGCTGGCACGGCCGCGATGGCTTTGCGGAAAGCTTCCACCGTGGCAACTTTTCCGTTGTTGACGGCCAGGATCACGTCACCGCTGCGAATGCCGGCCCGCAGTGCATCGCCCGTCGCATCCTGCACCAGAAGGCCATAGTCAATCCCGACCTCGCGCCGCTGCTCGGCGGTCAGTTCGGCCAGCGCAAGACCGCCGCGCGAATAGGCCTTGCCGGATTTGCTGGCCACCTGTTCTTCTGCGGGTAATTCGGTCAGCACCACGCTGACGGTCTGCGCCTTGCCCTTGCGCCAGATTTCCAGCGGAATGCTGCTACCCGGTTTGACGGTGCCGACCATGCGCGGCAAATCGCCGGAGTTTTCCACGGGTTTGCCGTTGAACTTGAGAATGACATCGGCTGCCTGCAGGCCCGCCTTGGCTGCCGGACCATCCGGCTGCACCTGGGAGATCAATGCGCCGCGCGGGCGATCGAGGCCGAACGACTCGGCCAGATCGCTGCTGACTTCCTGGATCACCACGCCCAGCCAGCCGCGCGAAACCTTGCCGCCGGACTTGAGCTGACTCACCACTTCCATCGCTACGTCGATCGGAATGGCAAACGAGACGCCCTGATAACCGCCGCTGCGGCTGTAAATCTGCGAATTGATGCCGACGACTTCACCCTTCATGTTGAACAGGGGACCGCCGGAGTTGCCTGGGTTGATCGCCACGTCGGTCTGGATGTAGGGCACGTAGCTTTCCGACGGCAGCGAGCGTCCCTTGGCTGAGACGATGCCGGCAGTCACCGAATTCTCGAATCCGAAAGGCGAACCGATGGCCGCCACGGCTTCGCCGACGCGCAAGGCGTCCGGATTTCCGAGCTTCACGGCGGGCAGGTTTTGGGCGGTGATTTTCAGCACGGCGACATCGGTGCGTGCATCGGTTCCGATCACCTTGGCGGTGAACTTGCGCTTGTCAGTCAGTTTGACGATGACTTCATCGGCCCCGCGCACCACATGCGCGTTGGTGAGGATGGTGCCATCGCTGCCCACAATGAAACCGGAACCGGCGCCATGGCTGGGTGTATCCGGCATCGATCCACCCGGCATGCCGGGCATGCCGGGGAAAAAGCGGCGGAAGAATTCCTGCATGTCTTCGTTGCCCGGCATATCGGGCGACATGCCATTCGTGCCACGCCTGGCGAGCGTCGTGGTGCTGATATTGACCACGGCCGGACCCTGCGATTCGACCAGATCAGCCACATCCATCACAGCTGCTGCCCATGCGGGTGTAGACAAGGCACCCAGCATCGCGATCGTAGTCAAAACCTTCCGCATACACTCTATCCTTTCATCAAATGAATCATCTCTTCCCGCCGCAGCACGACCGGACGCGCGGCCTGACTATTGCGCGTCCATACCCAACTGGCTGCAGCGCCCATCAAGGCCCCAAGCAACGCGGGGCCATCTCCCGGCGTAATTGCCTGCGACAGCAATGCACCGGCCAGAATCAGCGCCAGGGGCTGGCCGTAGGCACGCAGCGCAGCATTCAGCACACTGCCGTTGGCGATCCCGACCACTGCGCGATCGCCCGGTGCCAGCGACAGGTCGCAATCCACCCGAAACAAACGGGGCTTGCGCTGGAACAACTCGGCAATCCGCCGCGACGAGCAGCCCTGTCCCGCACAGGTACCGCAACCCGAAGGTTCGACCGCCTGAACCCAGATGCCATCCGACGCGGTCTTGATCACCTCGACGGTTTGCTCGATCATGGTCTGATCCGCTATCGGCCTGCGCGCTGGCTGGCTCATTGTTTTTCCACCGAGTTGCCGGTTTCGATCAGGGCAGCGTTCGGCACCTCGCCCAGCGTGGTCACCGAATAACCCGCCACCTCACGCGCATACACCCCGATCGCGCCTTCATCGGCCAGCCCCTGCATTTTCGGCATCTGCGGGTTGACCGGCTCAAGGAACATCGACAACACGCTCAAGCCATCGGAATACACCAGATGAGTGACCGGCATCTGCTTGCCCGGCAGTGCGCGCACCGCTGCCTGTACCTGGACAAATCCGGGCGGCGGCGTGATCTTCCAATCCACACTGACTGCCTGATCGAGGCTTGCGCGCTGGATGACTTTCCCGCTCAGATCATTCTGGAAATACTGGGCATCCGGGGCCTTGCCAATCTGGATTTCCGAGAAGACGTACATCGACACCATATTGCCATTGCCGTTCACGACGCGGGACTTGAGCGGCAAACCGGTCTGCCGGTCGAGCCACAGGTTGTAGGCATAACGATAGCCATCACGCGGCTCCAGCAACATCACCTGGCTGAGGCGTCCCGCCACCCGCTCGGCGCCCCCCAGTTTCGCGTTGTAGTACTCCAGCAAGCCGGCGGGGTTGGCGGGCAGCAGTGCAGGAAAAAAACGGCGCGGCGCGTTGCGTTCCAGCCGAACCTGTTTGCCGCCGGGGAAATGGCAATACACGTCGTTGTTGATGCGCAAAAACTGGCGCGGGATGCCATCCAGCACTTCGACCTTCTCCTGTTCCCCTTTCGCGTCGACGCGATGCAAAACGCGCAACACTTCCATGTGTTCTCCATGGTGGTAGACATACACGCCACTATAGTTTTGCTGCCTGGCTGCGGCTTCCGCCCGCTTGAGCCAGTCGAGCGCGGCATCGGCATGCGCAGTTCCCGTCAGCACCAACCCAGACAGCACCAGCAGCCCCGCGAACACGGCGAACTTGTTGTCGCCCAGCCAATCCATCCCAAGTGTCCGCATCAACGCGGTTCCTCAGCAAGCGCGACCGTACGTTGATAGGGCGAGGCCACGGCCATCGGAGCAAACTCCTGGTGCGCCACCAGATAAGGTGCCAGACGAACTTCATCGCGCATCGGTGCGCTTGCCTGCTCAGCCATCTGCAAATTGGGCGCCGCCGCCATCGGCGCGCTCGCCGGCGCATCCTGCTGCCAGTTGCTGAGCGTCACCATGCCCCACACCGCAAGCGAGGCAAACGAAGCGACAGCTACACGTTGCGGCCACACGCTGCGACGCGGCGCGAGCACCGTCGGCTCGGTCGCTAACTGCGCAGAAAAACGCGTCATGAAATCATCCGACACTGGAGCCGTGCCGCGCATCAGGTCGCCAATCAGGTGATATTCGGACCAGTCATGCCGCAAGGCTTCATCGCGTTTCAAGGCCGCGATGCAGGACTCGGTTTCAGCGTCGGTCGCCGCACCGTCCAGCACCGCAGAGAGCAGTTGTTTGTCGTCGTCGATCTGGGATGAGAAATCGGGTTTACGAAGTGCTGACATGGTTACCACCTTTTATCCTGACTGGTGCCCAACATCGGGCGTATCCTGGTTGCAATCGCCTCGCGAGCACGGAAAATCCGCGAACGAACCGTGCCGATCGGGCAATCCATCATCTGCGCGATGTCCTCGTAGCTCATGCCCTCGATCTCGCGCAGCGTGATGGCCGTACGCAGTTCCTCGGGCAAGGCATCGACCGCTTCATTCACTGCTTGGGCGATTTGTTTGCTTTGAAGTTCCGCATCCGGCGTGGCGATTTCACGCAGCAAATCGCCGTCTTCATAATTTTCGGCATCCTCCGCCTGAACATCCGATGACACCGGCTGCTTCTTGCGTGCCACCAGGTAGTTCTTGGCGGTATTGACGCCAATGCGGTACAGCCAGGTGTAAAACGCACTCTCGCCGCGAAAGCCCGGCAACGCGCGATAGGCCTTGATGAAGGCCTCCTGCGTGATGTCTTCCACCTCGGCCGCATCGCGCACCATGCGCGACAGTAGACGTCCGAGCTTGCGGTGATACTTGATCACCAACAACTCGAATGCCCGCTTGTCCCCTTGCTGGGCGCGTTCGACCAACACCTGATCCAGTTCGCGATCCGACATAACTCCCTAGCTGCTTTTATTGTGGTTGGAAGTATACGTGACCGCACATTCCGCACCTCTGAGCCCCCGACAATGAAAAAGTTCATCCCGAACCGGGTTATTCTTGCCCGGTATGAGCCTGCTATCATCCCCCGCCACCATGCATAAATATGATGTCCTCATCCTCGGCAGCGGCCTCGCCGCGCTGACTACCGCGCTCAAGCTGGCCGACCAGCGCCGGGTTGCGATCGTCACCAAGCGACAGATGACCGACGGCGCCAGCGACTGGGCACAGGGCGGCATCGCTGCAGCAGTCGACACCGGCGATTCGGTCGAGGCGCATGTACGTGACACCATGATTGCAGGCGGCGGGCTGTGCGACGAGGCCGTTACCTACCGGGTGGCCAGCCAGGCTCGCGAAATGATCGCCTGGCTGACCGCCAACGGGGTCGCTTTCACTCCTGATCCCTCCACGCCGGGCGGCTTGCACCTGGCCCGCGAAGGCGGCCATTCGCAGCGCCGGGTCGTCCATGCTACCGACGCGACCGGTCATGCCGTGCAAACCAGCCTGCTCGACAAGGTACGCGCCCATCCCAACATCGACACCTTCGAACAGCACGTCGCCATTGACCTCATCAGCGGCAAGCGCGCTGGCGGCTCCGACCGGCAAATCCACGGCGCCTATGCCCTCAACAAGGGCACCGGCGAAGTCGAAACCTTTGCCGCCGGCCACACCGTGCTGGCCACCGGCGGCGCCGGCAAGGTTTACCTCTACACGACGAATCCCGACACCTCGACCGGCGACGGCATCGCCATGGCCTGGCGCGCCGGCTGTCGCGTCGCCAACCTCGAATTCGTGCAATTCCACCCCACCTGCCTGTTTCACCCGCATGCAAAATCCTTCCTGATCACCGAGGCGGTGCGCGGAGAAGGCGGCCATCTGCTGCTGCCCGATGGCAGCCGCTTCATGCATCTGCATGACGAACGCGCCGAGCTTGCGCCGCGCGACGTAGTGGCGCGTGCGATCGACTTCGAGATGAAAAAACGCGGCCTTGACTGCGTCTACCTCGACATCAGCCACAAACCGCCTGAATTCGTACGCGAGCATTTCCCGACGATCCACCGCCGCTGCCTTGAACTCGGCATCGACATCACCCGGCAGCCGATCCCGGTGGTGCCCGCCGCGCACTACACCTGCGGCGGCGTGGTCACCGACATCGACGCCCGCACCGACTTGTGCAACCTGCATGCGGTCGGCGAAGTCACCTTCACCGGGCTGCACGGCGCGAACCGGCTGGCATCGAACTCGCTGCTCGAGTGTCTGGTGTTCGGCCATGCTGCGGCTGCGGACATCCTGCACATGCCGCCCGCTCCCGCGCTGGATCTGCCTGCATGGGATGCCTCGCGCGTCACTGATGCCGACGAGGAAGTGGTGATCTCGCATAACTGGGACGAACTGCGTCGTTTCATGTGGGACTACGTCGGCATCGTTCGCACCAACAAGCGGCTGGTTCGCGCGGCACACCGCATCCGCCTGTTGCGCGCCGAGATCGACGAGTTCTACCGCAACTTCCGCGTCAGCAACGACCTGATCGAACTGCGCAATCTGGTGCAAAGCGCCGATCTCATCATTCGTTCGGCGCAGTTGCGGCAGGAAAGCCGCGGCCTGCATTTCAGCCGCGACTACCCCGACACCATGCCGGTTGCCGGCAACACCGTGCTCAATCCGCGTCCGGGGACGATGTGTCCGAGCGTGTGCGGCGTATCCAGCGCAGAGCCACTCTGAGCCGGCGCAAGTCGTCTGCCGGGGCACTGTCGGGCAACAGGGTCAGGCTGCGGCGGCCCTGCCTTTCCAGGCGATAGCGCAGCACGATCAAGGCGGTTGTGGCGAAGCTGTCGCCCAGCACCTCGACATCGCACCACGCGTCCGCATCGTCCAGCGCTTGCAGCGCGCCATCCGCGCCATCCGCGGCAATCCGCAGCCGCGGCAGCCGCGATGCCTGCCGCCAGCCCCAGCCAAACAAAACCACGACCCCGACCGCCAGCCCCCATTGCACACGGGCGGGCACCGCAGCGAGCGAAATGGCCAGCCACGCCATCAAGGCCATGCCGGCCAGCAACAGCCTCAGCAGACGTGAGGGTTTGAGTTCAATCTCGCGCATCCGCGTGTACACTTTCAAGGGTTCAAGCTGCCGGAATAGTATCGTGATCGAATCCTGGAAATCCTTTCTGCAATCTCAAGACGCACTGATCGAAGCACGCAGCGTGCTGCACTTTGGCGACCCGGCCCGCGAACGCGCGGCGGCGACAGATGGCACCATCGTGGCCGACCTGTCGCAGCTCGGCGTCATTGCCTTCAGCGGCGACGATGCAGCCACGTTTCTGCAAAGCCAGCTGACCAACGACGTGCGCAGCCTGCATCCCGACAGCGCGCAATGGAATGGCTACTGCAGCCCCAAGGGGCGCCTGCTCGGCAATTTCCTGATGTGGCGGCAGGCCGGCGACTATTGCCTGCAACTGTCGGGCGACATTCTCCCCAGCGTGCAGAAACGCCTCGCCATGTTCATCATGCGCGCCAAGGTGCAGGCGCGTGATGCCAGCGATGAGCGGGTACGTCTGGTGGTTGCGGGCAAGGAAGCCATCACGGCGGTCACCGCCGCGATGGGCGCGATTCCTGAAGCAACGATGCGCTCGGTTGCCGTTGAAGCCGGTCAGGTGATCCGGGTTGGCGAGGACAAATTCGTGCTGTCGGTCACGCCCGAGCGCGCCGCCGGCGTGTGGCAGACCCTGTGCGCGTCCGCCACCCCGGTCGGCGCGCCGGTATGGGACTGGCTGCGGCTGAATGCCGGCATTCCGATGATCGTCGGCGCAACCCAGGAGCAGTTCGTGCCGCAGATGGTCAACCTCGAAGCCATTGGCGGCGTGAGCTTCCAGAAAGGCTGCTACCCCGGCCAGGAAATCGTTGCGCGCAGCCAGTATCTGGGCAAGCTCAAACGCCGCATGTTCCTGGCCCACCTCGATGCCGAAGCCACGCCCGGCGATGCGCTTTACAGCGCCGACCTCGAAGGTCAGTCCACCGGCACCGTGGTGAATGCAGCACCCGCACCCGGCGGCGGCTTCGATGTGCTGGTGGTGGCCCAGGTCGAAAGCGCTGCAACGCAGACCCTGCATCTGAAAGCAGCCGATGGCGCCGCCCTCAGCCTCAAACCCCTGCCCTACACGCTGCCTGAGTAAGTGCGGCACGTGTATGTCTATTACCGGATCGATCCGGCGCAGGCGGCACTGGCACAGAGCCGGATAGACGCCTTGCTGGCCGCAATGGCCCCGCATTGCGGCCCGCCGCCCCGACGCATGCACCGCTGCGACGATGCGTCGACCTGGATGGAAACCTACCTCGACATTGCCGATTTGGGCGCGTTTACTGACGCCCTGAATACTTCATGGCGAGCCCTCGACTGCGCGGCCTTTGTTGTGGGGGAACGCCATCTCGAATGCTTTGCGCCCCCCGGCGATGAACTTGGAATTTAAGCGGAACCCGCTATAAAAAAGTCCCCGGCCATCGAAGGAGCACACCATGCAGGACATCAACAAACTGATTGCGCAGGAAAACGGCGATGCATCGATGCGCGGCCATCTCGTCGAGCTGGATTCATGGTCGGAAGAACAGGCCATCGCGCTGGCGAAGCAGGATGGTCTGGAACTCAGCGACGATCATCTGGCCATCATCCGCTATCTGCGCGACTGCTATGCCGACCACGGCGGCACGATCAATGCCCGCATGCTGGCGCATACGCTGGAAGAGGAATTTTCCGGCCTGGACGGTCACCGTTATCTCTACACCCTGTTCCCACTGGGGCCGGTAGCCCAAGCTTCCCACTATGCTGGCTTGCCGATCCCGCCGGGTACCCGCGACCCGTCATTCGGCACCACGCATTGAACCAGCCTCAGTCGATTTCCTGTACGGCAACCCGGGCCGCCAGCGCACACAGCAACTCATAGCTACTGGTGTGGGCGGCGGCGGCCACCGAATCTACCGACAGCCCCTCACCCCACAGTTCGACCGGCGTCCCGACCCCGGCGTCGGGGCATTCGCTCAAATCCACGCTCAGCATGTCCATCGACACCCGCCCAAGCGTGCGGCTGAGACGGCCGTTGACCAGAATCGGCGTGCCGGTCGGCGCGTTGCGCGGATAGCCGTCGGCGTAGCCGCACGCCACCACCCCCACCCGCATCGCCTGCTCGGCCCGATACAACTGGCTATAACCCACGCCCTCGCCGGGTTGCACCCTCTGCACGCTAATGATTTCAGAGTGCACGCTCATCGCCGGCCGCAAGCCCAATTGGCTGGCAGGCACCTCGGCAAAGGGCGACGCACCATACAACATCAGCCCCGGACGCACCCAGTCGCCCTGCGTAACGGGATAACGCAGCAGCGCCGCAGAATTGGCGCTGCTCCAGGGTAAGTTGTAGTCGGCCATTTCACCCAGGAATGGCTGCAATTGCCAGTCCACCCCGGCCGCCTCGTCCGCCTGCGCAAAATGCGTCATCAGGGTGACGCCGGCCACGCCGGGCAGACTGCGCGCACGCGCGACGATGGCGGCATGAGCCGCAAGCGGAAATCCCAGCCGATGCATGCCGCTATCGAATTTGAGGAACACCTGGAGCGGACGGGCGGGCGGCAAACGCTGCAACCAGTCGAGCTGCGCAGCATGGTGCAGCACCGGCCACAAATCCAGTTCGGCGCAGGTCGCCACTTCGTCTGCGCCAAACAGGCCTTCGAGCAGCAGGATGGGCTGTTGCACGCCCATCAGCCGCAGATTGGCGGCTTCTTCCAGGGTCAATACGGCAAATCCGTCGGCGGCAGCCAGTGCCCGCCGCGCGCGCGACAACCCATGGCCATACGCATTCGCCTTGACCACGGCAAATACGCGCGCCGCTCCGGCATGGTCACGCGCCACGCGCAGGTTGTGCGCCAGCGCACCAAGGGAAATTCGCGCCTGGATGGGCCGCATGGGTTTAATAGGAGCCGGGCTGCGCCAGCGATTCGAAGCGCGTGTATTCGCCGATGAAAGCCAGCCGCACCGTACCGATCGGGCCGTTACGCTGCTTGCTGATGATGATCTCGGCCGTGCCCTTGTCCTGAGTGTCGGGGTTGTAGACCTCGTCGCGGTAGATGAACAGGATGACGTCGGCATCCTGCTCGATGGCGCCCGATTCACGCAGGTCGGACATCACCGGACGTTTGTTGGGACGTTGCTCCAGGCCCCGGTTCAACTGCGACAATGCGATTACCGGCACCTGCAACTCCTTGGCCAGGCCTTTCAGTGCGCGCGAGATTTCTGAAATTTCTGTTGCCCGGTTTTCGTTGCCGCCGCCGCTGCCGCTGCCCGACATCAGTTGCAAATAGTCGATCACGATCAGGCCCAGCTTGCCGCACTGGCGCATCAAGCGCCGCGCACGCGCGCGCAGCTCCAGCACATTGAGCCCGGGCGACTCGTCGATGAAGATCGGCGCCTCGTTGAGCTTGCCGAGCGCATACGTGAGCCGCTGCCAGTCGTCCTCGCCCAGCTTGCCGGTACGCAAGCGATGCTGGTCCAGCTTGCCCACCGAACCGATCATCCGCATGACCAGTTGCGCGCCGCCCATTTCCATCGAGAACACCGCCACCGGCAAGCCGGTATCCAGCGCCACGTTTTCGGCGATATTGATCGAAAATGCGGTCTTGCCCATCGATGGGCGCCCGGCGACAATCACCAGATCGCCTGGCTGCAGGCCCGAGGTTTTCTGGTCCAGATCGTGGAAACCGGTCGGCACGCCGGTGATGCCCGAGTCGTTGTCGCGGTGATACAACTCGTCGATGCGTTCGACGACTTCTTTCAGCAGGGGTTTGATTTCGACAAAGCCCACTTGCCCGCGGCTACCCGATTCGGCAATCTCGAATACCTTGGCTTCGGCCTCGTCGAGCAATTGCGAGGCGCTGCGCCCGCCGGGCGAATAGGCGGTATCGGCAATGCCGGTCGCCACCTCGGCAAGACGGCGCATCACCGAACGCTCGCGCACGATTTCGGCATAGCGGCGAATATTGGCGGCTGACGGCGTATTGCTTGCCAGCGCCACGATATAGGCGAGTCCTCCCACGCTTTCCAGCTGCCCCATCGACTGCAGCGCCTCCGCTACCGTCACCGCGTCGGCCGGCCGGTTTTCCGCAATCTGCCGCACGATTGCACGCAGGATCTGGCGATGATCCTGACGATACAAGTCGCTTTCCGACACCACATCGCCAATCCGGTCCCACGCGCTGTTGTCGAGCAGCAAGCCACCCAGCACGGCCTGCTCGGCTTCCAGCGAATGAGGCGGCAAGCGCATTTGCGCCAGCTGCGGATCGGAACTTGCGGATAAGGGATAGATAGTGGCCATCGCAGGATTTTAGTCTTCGCGCCTACGCCGACCAAGGGATAAGCCTGTGGATAAGGGGTGAACGGTACGGTATAAAAAAAGGGAGCCATCGGCTCCCTTTTTTCGACATGCCCGGCGTGCTTACTGCTCGCCGACCACCACCACCATGATGTTGGCAGTGACATCGGTATGCAATGCCAGCACCACGTTGAACTCGCCGATCGACTTGAGCGGACCATCGGGCAGGCGTACATCCGCCTTGGCAACATGATGGCCTTGCGCTTTCAGTGCGTCAGCAATGTCTGCATTGGTAATGGAACCGAACAGGCGGCCATCCACACCGGCTTTCTGGCTGATTTTAACGCTGAAGCCTTCCAGCTTCTCGCCGCGGCTCTGCGCGTCGGCAAGCTTCTCGGCAGCAACTCGCTCAAGTTCGGCTTTCTGTGCCGCAAACGCATCCATGTTGGCCTGCGTGGCACGACGTGCACGGCCGCTGGGGATCAGGAAATTACGGGCATAGCCATCCTTGACCTTGACCACATCGCCCAGATTGCCCAGGTTGACGACTTTATCCATCAGAATGATTTGCATGGTCGTCTCCTTAGTGCAGGTTGGTGTAAGGCATCAGCGCCAGGAAGCGCGCACGCTTGATCGCAGTGCCGAGCTGACGCTGGTAATGCGCCTTGGTGCCGGTGATGCGTGCCGGGATGATGCGGCTGTTTTCAGCGATGAATTCCTTCAGCACTTCGATGTCCTTGTAGTCCACCTCGACGACCTTGTCGACGGTGAAGCGACAGAACTTGCGACGCTTGAAGAGACCACGATTGCCGCTATCGCGACCCCCTTTTTTGGCGAACTTGCCGCCTGATTTACCACCCATGGGACGTGCCATGATTATTCCTTTTCGATTCGATTCAATATCAAGATCAGCTGTCGGCTGTTCACACTGCGTCTATTCATTGCGCCTTCCAGTTTGACAAGCGACCCTACGGTGAGCTTTGTGAGCTGACTTGCCAGCGAGCCACTCGCCTGCACCGTCAATTCGCATTCCACCTGCCGAGGCTGGGTGGCAAGTGTCTGACTGCTGCGGTGATGAACCACCGCTTCGGCAATCGGCACGCCAGCCGGGCTGTAACGCAAAGGGTCAATCTGGATAAGCGCTCCGCTGATGACCAGCCTATTCACTCATTCAGGCTTCGGCGGGCTGCTCGGCGGCGACTTCTGCCTTAACCGATTCAGGCTTGGCGCCCTCCATCATGTCGCGCGATTTTTCTTCCTTCATCATCGGCGATGCCGTGGTTTCGGCAGCTTTACGCTTGATGGTCAGATGGCGCAGCACGGCATCGTTGAACTTGAAGCCATGATCGAGTTCGTCCAGGGTTTCCTGGTCGCACTCGATGTTCATCAGCACGTAATGCGCCTTGTGAATTTTCTGGATCGGGTAAGCCATCTGACGGCGGCCCCAGTCTTCCAGACGGTGAATGCTGCCGCCGCGCGTGGTGATATTGGCGCGATAGCGTTCGATCATGGCGGGCACCTGCTCGCTCTGATCCGGATGAACGATAAATACGATTTCATAATGCCGCATTAATATTCCTTTCGGTTAAGCCCCCCGCTGCGGTGCGGTGGAGCAAGGTTAACTTGGCCAAGGCTAAAAATCGCCCCAGTCAAAAAGCAATCCCCGGCAAACCGGGGACTGCGCATATTACGCTTTTCGCCTGATTAATCAAGCACACGGGTCATCGACAGCGAGTACGCAGTCGACGTAATACTTGCCTTCGTCTCCATTCTCGACCAGACCGTGCACATCTGTTTCGAAACCAGGGAAACGCCCGTTGAAATCACGGGTGAATTGCAGATAGCGAACAATGGTGGCATTGAAGCGCTCGCCCGGGATCAGTAAGGGAATGCCGGGAGGATAAGGGGTCACCAGCATGGCGGTGATGCGGCCTTCGAGCTTGTCGATTTCAACGCGCTCGATTTCCCGGTGCGCCATCTTGGCAAAGGCATCGGCCGGTTTCATTGCCGGATCCATCTCCGACAAGTACATTTCGGTGGTCAGACGGGCGACATCGTTTGCCTTGTAGACCGTATGGATCTGGTCGCACAGCTCTTTCAAACCGGTTCGTTCATAGCGTGGGTGCTTGACGACGAACTCCGGCAGCACGCGCCACAACGGCTGGTTCTGGTCGTAATCCGACTTGAACTGCTGCAGGGCGGTCACCAGCGTATTCCAGCGGCCTTTGGTGATGCCGATGGTGAACATGATGAAGAATGAATACAGCCCGGTTTTTTCGACGATGACGCCGTGTTCGGCCAGGTATTTGGTCACGATCAGCGCCGGAATGCCGGAGTCGGCAAACGCGCCATCCACATCCAGCCCCGGGGTGATGAGCGTGGCCTTGATCGGGTCGAGCATGTTGAAGCCGGGTGCGATATCGCCGAATTCGTGCCAGCGGTCGTTGGCGGTGAGCATCCAGTCGTCGCGCTCGCCGATGCCTTCCTCGGCAAAGTCGTTCGGTCCCCACACCTGGAACCACCAGGAGTCGCCGAATTCGCCATCGACCTTGCGCATGGCGCGGCGGAAGTCGAGCGCCTCCTTGATCGACTCCTCGACCAGCGCAGTGCCGCCGGGCGGCTCCATCATCGCTGCTGCAATGTCGCACGAGGCGATGATCGCGTACTGCGGGCTGGTCGACATGTGCATCAGATAGGCTTCATTGAAGCGATGGAAATCGAGTTTGCGGTTCTTCGCGTCCTGCACCAGGATCTGCGAAGCCTGGCTCAAGCCAGCCAGCAGCTTGTGGGTCGACTGGGTCGCGAATACCAGCGCATTTTCGGCACGCGGCCGGTCCTTGCCGATGGCGTGCATGCCGCGATAAAAGTCGTGGAAGGTCGCATGCGGCAGCCAGGCTTCGTCGAAATGCAGGGTATCGACAGTGTCGCCCAGCAGCTCCTTGATCATGTCGACGTTATACAGAATGCCGTCGTAGGTCGATTGCGTGATCGTGAGAATGCGCGGGCCGCCTTTGGCGTGCTTGGCGAAGGGATGCGCGGCAATCTTGCGCGCGATGTTTTCCGGGCGGAATTCGTCCATCGGAATCGGTCCGATGATGCCGTAGTGGTTACGCGTCGGTGTCAGGAAAATCGGGATCGCGGCGCACATGATGATCGCGTGCAGGATCGATTTATGACAATTGCGGTCGACCACCACGATGTCCCCTGCCGCGATGTTGGCGTGCCACACCATCTTGTTCGACGACGAAGTGCCATTGGTCACGAAAAACAGGTGGTCGCAGTTGAAAATCCGCGCCGCGTTGCGCTCGGAAGCCGCCACCGGACCGGTGTGGTCGAGCAGCTGACCGAGTTCATCCACCGCATTGCAGACGTCGGCACGCAGCAGGTTCTCGCCAAAAAACTGGTGGAACATCTGGCCGATCGGCGACTTCAGGAAGGCCACCCCGCCCGAGTGACCGGGACAGTGCCAGGAGTACGAGCCGTCGGCAGCGTAATGGGTCAGCGCGCGGAAAAACGGCGGCACCAGCGAATCGAGATAGGTGCGCGCTTCGCGCAGGATATAGCGCGCAAGAAACTCCGGCGTGTCTTCCAGCATGTGGATGAAGCCGTTGAGCTCACGCAGGATGTCGTTGGGAATGTGACGCGCGGTGCGGGTTTCGCCGTGCAGGAAGATCGGGATTTCGGCATTGCGGAAGCGCACTTCCTCGACGAATGCGCG
The DNA here is from genome assembly GCA_020057245.1 of Thiobacillus sp. Classification (GTDB taxonomy): domain Bacteria; phylum Pseudomonadota; class Gammaproteobacteria; order Burkholderiales; family Thiobacillaceae; genus Thiobacillus. The sequence continues at coordinate 70,009 of JAGVGD010000175.1, forward strand.
CAACTTCTGCAGCGCAGCCTGGGCATCTTCCGCACTCCCCGCGAGTTCCTCGTCGTCGATCGACAGCACAAAGGCCGAGGCGCGAGCCTGCTGCTGCGCGAACGAAGTCAGGTCGCCATAATTGGTGACGCCGAGCACTTCGATGCCTTCTTTCTCAATGGCGTCAGCCAGCGCGCGAATACCCAGACCCGAGGCATTCTCGGAACGAAAATCTTCGTCAATGATGACGACGGGAAAACGAAAGCGCATGGCGTAACCCTTGTAAGGCCGAAAGAAAAGCGCGGATTGTACGGCCTGAAGGTTAAATCTTTGCCGGCTTCAGATTTTGGGCAGGGTGACGCCCATCTGACCCTGGTATTTCCCGCCACGATCCTTGTACGAGGTTTCGCATATCTCGTCGGATTCCAGGAACAGCATCTGCGCCACGCCCTCGTTGGCGTAAATACGCGCAGGCAGCGGCGTGGTATTGGAAAACTCCAGCGTCACGTGGCCTTCCCACTCGGGTTCGAGCGGCGTCACGTTGACGATGATGCCGCAACGCGCATAGGTGCTCTTGCCCAGACATATTGTCAGTACGCTGCGTGGAATGCGGAAATATTCCACGGTACGCGCAAGCGCGAACGAGTTCGGCGGGATGATGCAGGAATCGCCCTTGACCTCGACGAAAGAATTCGGGTCAAACGCCTTGGGGTCGACAATCGTGCTGTTGATGTTGGTGAACAGCTTGAATTCGTCCGCACAGCGCACGTCGTAGCCATAGCTGGACGTGCCGTAGGAAACAATCGAGCGGCCGCCGACCGCCTTGACTTGACCGGGTTCAAAAGGCTCGATCATGCCGTGATCCGTCGCCATGCGACGGATCCAGCGGTCGGACTTGATACTCATCAGGTATTGGAAATGACAATGTTGGGGAACTTGGCGGAGTGGTCCACGGCGGTTTCGCCGATTTTCACCGCCACGCGACGCGCGATCTGCTTGTAGATTTCGGTGACGCGGCCATCCGGATCCGACACCACGGAAGGCCTGCCGGAATCGGTATCGGCACGGATCGCGCCGTCAAGCGGCAGGGCGCCGAGGAACTCCACGCTGTAGTCCTTGCACATGCGCTCGCCGCCGCCTTCGCCGAAGATGCGCTCTTCGTTGCCACACTTGGAACAGATGTGCAGGCTCATGTTCTCCACCACGCCGATGATCGGAATACCGACCTTCTCGAACATTTTCAGGCCCTTGCGCGCGTCGATCAGGGCGATGTCCTGCGGCGTGGTGACGATCACTGCGCCGGTCACCGGCACGCGCTGTGCCAGTGTCAGCTGGATGTCACCGGTGCCAGGCGGCAGGTCGACCACCAGATAATCGAGGTCTTTCCAGTTGGTGTTGTTGAGCAACTGTTCCAGTGCCTGGGTGACCATCGGGCCACGCCACACCATCGGGGTTTCGACGTCGATCAGGAAGCCAATCGACATCGCCTGGATGCCATGGCCAATCAACGGGTCGAGGTTCTTGCCGTCGGTCGACTCGGGCTTGTCGGTAATGCCGAGCATGGTCGGCTGCGACGGGCCGTAGATATCGGCATCCAGCATGCCGACGCTTGCGCCTTCGGCTGCGAGCGCCAATGCCAGATTGACGGCGGTGGTCGATTTGCCGACGCCACCCTTGCCGGAGGCTACTGCGATGATGTTCTTCACATTGGGAATCAGCTTCACGCCGCGCTGCACGCTGTGCGACACGACCTTGAAACTGACGTTGGCGGTTGCGCTGGTCACGCCGTCGATGGCCTTGATGCCGTCTTCGACTTGCTGCTTGATGCTGCCCAGCTGGCTCTGCGCGGGGTAGCTCAACAGGATGTCGAGCGAAACGGCGCCGCCGTCGATCTTGATGTTGCGGGCCGATTTGGTCGAGACGTAATCCTTGTGGGTATTGGGATCAATCAAGGCTTGCAGTGCGGTGTGCACCTGAGATTCGGTAACGGCCATATTTGCTCCAGCGGGTTGTTTATAAGTAATCGCTCATTTTAACGAATTCCGCCGGATTAGGTAGGACTCAATTCCAGAGGTTCATAGAAAATGCGCGGGATTCCATGGCGTTTGCATGGACATTCACGGTTTTTATCGAGCTTGAACGAAAGGCTCGCTGAGTCGGATCAGCGAGGTTCGACGTAATGTGCGACGAGCACGGCCTCGGGCACATTGAGGCGGATTGCCGCAGCCAGTTCGCTGATCGCGCCATGTCGTGGGCGCAGCGATATCCATAACAGATTCAATTTCAGGTTGAGGTCGGCAAACACCACATCCTGATGCCGGCTCAAAATCGACTGAATCCGCAACGAAACCCGTTCGATCTCGATGGGCGGGCGGCTGCGCAAGCGCGGAATCAACATCATGAAATCGGTCAGGCGCTGTCCGGTGCTGTCGTGGGTAGGCGCGATTTGCCACAGCGGCAATCCGGGCTCGGTTTCCGGATTGACGCTCAGTGTGGTTGACGCATAGGCACAGATCTTCATCACGCCTCCGCAAGAGGAGTCAGGGCTTGAGCTGCAAATCCAGTACTACTTCACGTCGGTCGCCCGGACGGCGTGGATGCTGTGGGCGTATATGACGCACATCCTTGTGCAGGAAGCGTTCCAGCTCCTCCAGCGCAAGCCGATACACCTCCCGCTTGAAGTCGACCACAGCATCGGTCGGAACCCAGTACTCGTTCCAGCGCCAGGCGTCGAACTCGGGATGACTGCTGGCGCGCAGCGCCACATCGCAATCGCGCCCGGTCAATCGCAGCAAGAACCAGATCTGCTTCTGACCACGATACAGGCCGCGATTGTCACGCCGGGTCCAATGCGCGGGCACGTCGTAACGCAACCACTCACGCGTACGTCCCAAAATGCGGACATGCTTGGGCAACAGCCCTACTTCTTCTTGCAATTCCCGGAACATGGCCTGTTCCGGCGTTTCTCCGGCGTTGATGCCGCCTTGGGGAAACTGCCAGGCGTGCTGATTAACGCGCTTGCCCCAGAAAACCTGGTTATTCGCATTGCACAGGACAATGCCTACGTTCGGGCGGTAACCTTCTCGGTCGATCATGGCCGCCACCATCTGTAAAGTTTGATTAACTGCATTCTTTCACACCCGCCGGAAAATGCAAACCGGACGCGGCGCGAAATTCGCCGTTAATCATTGTTTATATTGAACTAAATGCTAGAAGCCCGATTGACTAGACCTTACTCACCGAAGACAGCTTGCTTGCTGCCCACGGGCGTCAATCCAGCAGAGGTGCAATCCCGGCTGCCCACTGAAAATCCCGCGCAAAACCGCGCAGGTCCAGACCATATCGCGTCGACAGTTCGGCCAGCCGCGGGCGGGCAGTTTCAAGCCGCGCCATCGCGCCCGGCTCGGCAAATGCAAAGATGATGATGTTGGTCTTGTTCTGTACCGAGAGCCAGCCCACTTCGCCGTCGAACGCGCGCGTCAGACGCGCAAAGTACTCGGCAAAATCGCCGTCGCGTCCCCACAGGTTCACCACTAGCACCCCGCCCGGACGCAATGCGCGGCGGCAGGCCGCATAAAACGTCTGCGTCGCCAGCGCCTCGACCTGATTGCCCGAATCGAAGCCGTCGAGCAGGATGACGTCGGCGCTGCTGGCATGCTGGCGCATGTAGAGCGCGCCATCCGCTTCCACCACGGTCAGGGTTTCATCGTCGGGCGGCAACTCGAAATGCGCGCGGGCAGCGGCAATCACCCGGGGATCGATTTCCACCGCGGTGATATGGGTCTGCGGGCGCTGCTTGCGGATGAACTTGGCAAGCGAACCGCCGCCGAGGCCGATCATCAACACGTCTTGCGGCGTCGAATGGAACATCAGAAAGCCCATCATCGCGCGGGTATAAGCCAGTTCCAGATCCCACGGCCGGGTGATCCGCATCGCACTCTGGATTGCGCGGCTCCCCAGATGCAACACACGCATGCCGCGTTCTTCGGTCACTTCCAGCCCGGCATCGTCTGCCCGACGTTTGCCTATTTTCAAGCGCATGGCCATTCCACCCCCAAAATCGAGCGCGGAAGATTACACGTCCGCGCGGTAAAATGCCGCCCTTCGTATTTTATTGCCCTGTTTCCACCATGCGCGCCAGCCAGTTTTTCATTTCCACCACCAAGGAAGCCCCTTCCGAAGCCGAACTGATCAGCCACAAACTGATGCTGCGCGCCGGGCTGATCAAGCGCCTCGGTTCCGGTCTGTACACCTGGATGCCGCTGGGCTTGCGCGTGCTGCGGCGGGTGGAGGCGGTGGTGCGCGAGGAAATGAACCGTGCCGGTGCGATCGAACTGCTGATGCCCGCAGTGCAACCGGCCGAACTATGGGAAGAAACCGGGCGCTGGGCGGTGTTCGGCCCGCAGATGCTCAAAATCAAGGATCGCCATGAGCGGGACTTCTGTTTCGGCCCCACCCATGAAGAAGTCATTACCGATGTCGCGCGCCGCGAGATCAAGAGCTACCGCCAGCTGCCGGTCAGCTTCTACCAGATCCAGATGAAATTCCGCGACGAAATCCGCCCGCGCTTTGGAGTCATGCGCGCGCGCGAATTCCTGATGAAGGATGCGTATTCCTTCCACGCCAGCCGCGACAGCCTGATCAACACCTACCAGACCATGTACGCCGCCTACACCCGCGTGTTCACCCGGCTGGGTCTGACTTTCCGCGCGGTGGCGGCCGACACAGGCGCCATCGGCGGCTCCGGTTCGCATGAATTTCACGTGCTGGCCGATTCCGGCGAAGACCTGATCGCTTATTGCCCCGAGTCCGACTACGCCGCCAACGTTGAACTGGCCGA
>JAGVGD010000099.1 GCA_020057245.1 Thiobacillus sp.
GCAGCTCTTCGAAACCGGAGCGGCGCAGTTCGGCCTGCACCAGCGAATACAGTTCTTCCATGCGCGGCTCGATGAACTCGGCCAGCGTCTGCTTCGACAACGTGCGCGGCGGCCGGTCGCCGATGCCGGGCACTTCGATCATGTCGCGCGCGTCGGCCAGCTGCCTGAGCGCACAGCCGTACTGCACCTTGATGTCCTCGGCTTCTTTCGGCGGGGTGCGCAGCGCCACCGCGATGTCGTTGTTGACCTGGTCGCCGGCCACCGGAATCACCGCGGTGTGGCGGATTGCGCCGTCGGTGAACACGGCGATGTCGGTGGTGCCACCGCCGATATCGACCAGACAGACGCCGAGTTCTTTTTCATCTTCGGTCAACACCGCCATCGCCGAGGCCAGCGGCTGCAACACCAGATCGCCCACCTCGATGCCGCAGCGGCGCACGCACTTGATGATGTTCTGCGCCGCCGACACCGCACCGGTGACGATGTGGACCTTGACCTCCAGCCGCACTGCGCTCATGCCGAGCGGGTCGCGCACGTCTTCCTGGCCGTCGACGATGAATTCCTGCGGAATGGTGTGCAGGATCTGCTGGTCGGTCGGGATGTTGACCGCGCGCGCGGTGTCCACCACGCGGTCGACGTCGAGCTGGCTGATTTCCTTGTCCTTGATCGCGTACATGCCATGCGAGTTGAAGCTCTTGATGTGGCTGCCCGCGATGCCGGTGTAGACCTCGCGGATCTTGCAGTCGGCCATCAGCTCGGCTTCTTCCAGCGCGCGCTGGATGGCGTTGACGGTGGCTTCGATGTTGACCACCACGCCGCGGCGCAGACCGCGCGAGGGATGGGTGCCCATGCCGATGATGTCGAGGCCGCCGGCATCGTTGATTTCAGCAACGATGCAGACGATCTTGGAGGTTCCGATGTCGAGACCGACGACCAGGTTTTTAGGGTCTCTTGGCTTGCTCATGATGTACTCGGTTTGAAAGGGGAGGCGCCGTTCGGCATCCGCACGGCGAAACCGTCGGCGTAGCGCAGATCGACGCTGAGAGGAAGGATCGGGGCTGCCGGCTTCAGGGTGATGGCCGCTGCCACCGCCGACGCCAGCGTGCTGGAAGGGGCTTCGCCGAGAGCAGGCACGATGTGCGTTACCGCCTGCGCCGTCATCAGGCGTGGGTACAGGCTGACAAAGCGCGCCAGCCGCGCGTCGGTTTGCTGCCGCCCGAGCACAAGCTGCATGCCGTTGTCGAGGCGGATCCACCATGCCCGGCGCGGCGACAGGCGCAGTTCGGCAATGTTCATGTCGAGCGGCTTGAGTGCAGCCTGGTAACGGCGATAGGCGTCTACCACTTCGGCGCTGCTTTCCTCCGGCCCCGACAGGCGCGGCATGGCTTCGGATGTCGCAGCGACGAACACGCCGCCTTCGCCGTTCACCAGCGCGTTGTCGTTCCAGCGCGCCACCGGAACCTGTTCTTCCAGCGACACGACCAGGGTGTCGGGCCAGCGCCGTTCGACCCGCGCCTCGCGCACCCACGGCAGTTTTTCCAGGCTTTCGCGCACGTGTTCGAGATCGACCGTGAAGAAGGTGCCGTGCACCCGGCGCTCGGCTACCAGACGGATCTGTGCTTCGGTGACATGCGCCACTGGCGTTTTGACCTCCAGCGTGGTCAGCGCAAACCACGGCTGCGCCACCACCCAGCTGGTCGCGCCGTAGGCCAGCAGGCCGAGCGCGGCCCAGGTCAGCACGCGGGCGACCTGATTCAGCGGATGGTTGGCGAGTTCGGCGTTCATGCCAGGGTCTGCTCCAGAATGGTCAAGCACAGCGCATCGAAATCCAGCCCGGCCACGCGTGCGGCCATCGGCACCAGGCTGTGGTCGGTCATGCCGGGCGAGGTATTCACTTCCAGCAGATAGGGATTGCCGAGGCTGTCGCGCATCACGTCGACGCGGCCCCAGCCACGTCCGCCCACCAGCCGGAAGGCATCCAGCGCCAGTTGGCGCATCGCCTGTTCGTCGGCTTCCGGCAGGCCGGCCGGGCAGTGGTACTGGGTGTCGTTGCGCAGGTATTTGGCGTCGAAGTCGTAGAACGCGGCGTCCTTGGCCGGCTCCAGGCGGATCAGCGGCAGGGCGCGGTCGCCGAGGATGCCGACGGTGAACTCCGGCCCGTCGATGAAGGTTTCGGCCAGCACCAGCGGGTCGTGTTCGGCGGCGGTTTCATAGGCGGCTTTCAGCGTGCCGGCCACGGTCACCTTGCTCATGCCAATGCTGGAGCCTTCGCGTGCGGGCTTGACGAAAATCGGCAGCCCAAGCTGTTTTTCCACCGCGGCAAAATCGCTGTCGGCGTCGAGCATCGCCCAGTCTGCGGTCGGCAGCCCAGCCGCGCGCCACAGCAGCTTGGTGCGCCATTTGTCCATGCCCAGCGCCGAGGCCATCACGCCGCTGCCGGTGTAGGGCATGCCCAGCACTTCGAGTGCGCCCTGCATGCAGCCGTCTTCGCCCAGCCGCCCATGCAGCGAAATGAACACGCGGTCGAATTCGCCGCTGATGAGGTCGCCGAGATTGCGGGTGGCGGGGTCGAACGCATGGGCGTCGATGCCCTGACGCTGCAGCGCCGCCAGCACGGCCGCGCCGCTGTTGAGCGACACCGGGCGCTCGGCCGAGGTGCCGCCCAGCATCACGGCGACTTTCCCGAATTGTTTTGCTGACGCGTTCACTGCCGTTCTCCAATAATCCGGACTTCGCGGATCAGCCGCACATTGGTGCGCGCTTCCACGCTGTCTTCCACATGTTCGATCAGACGTTCGATGTCGGCCGCGTAGGCGTGGCCGAGATTGACGATGAAATTGGCGTGCTTTTCCGACACCTGCGCATCGCCGATGCGGAAGCCTTTGAGGCCGCAGCTTTCGATCAGGCGCGCGGCGTGATCGCCCGGCGGATTGCGAAACACCGAGCCGGCGTTGGGCAGATTCAGCGGTTGTGCTGCGATGCGTGTTTTCAGCAGGGTCTTGATGGTGTCGCGCGAAGCCGCGCCGTCGCCGTGCTCGAGACGGAACCAGCCGCCGACGAACCATTCTTCATGCGCCTGTTTGAGCGCCACGTGGCGGTAGCCGATCACATAGTCGCCCGGCAGGCGCTCGTTCAATTGGCCCTTGCGGTCGAGCGTCAGCACCTGCACCAGCTTGTCCCAGGTTTCGCCGCCGTAGCAGCCGGCGTTCATCGCGATCGCGCCGCCGACGGTGCCGGGGATGCCGGCCCAGAATTCGCCGCCGACCAGATTGTTGTTGGCGGCAAAGCGCGCCAGCTTGGGCGAGGCCACGCCGGCCTGGGCATAGATCAACGCCGTATCGCGACCGGTGGGCGCAGCGGGCAGTCCCTGGGTGCGCGACTCGAGCGCGAGTTTTTTCAGCACGCCGTGTAGCAGGATCACCACGCCGGCGACGCCTCCGTCGCGTACCAGCAGATTGCTGCCGAGCCCGACCATGTGGATGGCTTCGTGCGACGGCACCGAGCGCACCAGCCAGGCAAGATCGTCGAGATCGGCCGGGATGTAGACGCGTTGGGCTGCGCCACCGGCGCGCCACGACACGTACTTGCTCATCGGTTCGTTGTAGAGGAAATGGCCGCGCAGCGTCGGAGCTGCACCGCCGCCCAGATCCATATCGCTCATGCGAAAGTCATGTCGCATGCGGTGCTCCCAAAGCCGGCGCCACCTGACCGATGCTGCCCGCGCCCATCACCAGCACCACGTCGCCGTCGTGCGCCAGGTCGCGTACCGTTGCCGCCACATCGCCCACCTGTTCGACGAACAGCGGTTCGACCTTGCCGGCAACCCGCACCGCGCGGGCGAGGGCGCGGCCATCGGCGGCCACGATGGGCGCTTCGCCGGCCGGATAGACTTCGGTCAGCACCAGCACGTCGGTTTCCGACAGCACTTTGACGAAATCCTCGAAGCAGTCGCGCGTGCGCGAGAAGCGGTGCGGCTGGAATACCAGCACCAGCCGCCGTCCCGGGAAAGCGCCGCGCGCTGCGGCCAGCGTCGCTGCCATTTCCACCGGGTGGTGGCCGTAATCGTCGACCAGCGTGTAATGGCCGCCGTCTTTTGCCGGCTGCTCGCCATAGCGCTGGAAGCGGCGACCGACGCCGTGGAATTCGGCGAGCGCCTTGACGATGGCGGCGTCGTCCGCGTCGACTTCGGTCGCCACGGCAATCGCCGCCAGCGCGTTCAGCACGTTATGCATGCCGGGATGATTCAGCACGATGTCGAGATCGGCCATACCTTCGCGCTGCACGGTGAAATGCATCAGGCCGTGCTCGAAACGCGGATTGATTGCGCGCACCTGCGCGGCTTCGTCGAAACCGTAGGTGATGATCGGCTTGGTGATGCGCGGCATGATTTCGCGCACGTGCGGGTCATCGATGCACAGCACCGCCATGCCGTAGAACGGCAGGCGCTGGCAGAAGTCGACGAAAGCGGTTTTCAGGCGCTCGAAATCATGGCCATAGGTATCCATGTGATCGGCGTCGATGTTGGTGACGATGGCGATCACCGGCGTCAGATACAGAAAGGACGCGTCGGACTCGTCAGCCTCGGCCACCAGAAAGTCGCCCTTGCCGAGCCGCGCATTGGTACCGGCGGCGGTAAGTTTGCCGCCAATGACGTAGGTCGGGTCCATGCCTGCCTCGCCGAGGATGCTGGCGACCAGGCTGGTGGTGGTGGTCTTGCCGTGAGTGCCGGCGATCGCGATGCCGCGCTGCAGCCGCATCAGTTCGGCCAGCATCAGCGCGCGCGGCACGATGGGGATTTTCTTTTCGCGCGCGGCGACGACTTCTGGGTTGGATTCCTGCACCGCGGTCGAGGTGACCACCGCATCGGCGTCGGCGATGTTTTCGCCGGCATGATTGTGGTGGATGCGCGCACCGAGGCTGGCCAGCCGCTGCGTCACCGCGTTGTCGGCCAGATCGGAACCGGACACCGCATAGCCCAGATTCAGCAGCACCTCGGCGATGCCGCTCATGCCGACGCCACCGATGCCGACGAAGTGGATGTGTTTGACGGCGTGCTTCATCAGCCGCGACCTCCCCTGCGAACATTCAACGTAGGCATCCGGCGATCCTCGCGGCCGGTCGCATCCCGCAAGCGGGAACCCTGCTCCC
>JAGVGD010000100.1 GCA_020057245.1 Thiobacillus sp.
CCCAAGTGCGGCATGGCGCTGGTGCCGGAAGGGCGCGGCGTGTTCCCACGCATGAGCGTGGCGGAAAACCTCCTGATGGGCGCCTACAGCCGCAGCGACCGCGCCGGGATTGCGGGCGATCTGGATCAGGTCTACGGGCTACTGCCGCGATTGACCGAACGCCGCGCCCAAATGGCCGGCCTGCTGTCGGGCGGCGAACAGCAAATGCTGGCGCTCGGACGCGCGATGATGGCGCGTCCGCGTTTGCTGCTGCTGGACGAGCCCAGCATGGGGCTGGCGCCGCTGATGGTGCAGGCGGTGTTCGACATCATTCGCCAGATTGCCGCCAGCGGCGTGGCGGTGCTGCTGATTGAACAGAACGCGCATCTCGCACTAAAAACCTGCGCGCGCGGCTATGTGCTGGAAACCGGCACGATCACCCTGAGCGGCGCGGCGACAGAACTTGCCGCCAACCCGGCGGTACGCCACGCCTACCTGGGCGAGGGCTGAGCCGGGTCAAACGCGCGCAAGCTGCGCAAAACGCCCCGGCTTTCCCCCATAAGCCCATCCGCCCTGTGAATAAAAACAATTGAATCCCCTGCTGCTGATACGGCACCCGCACAAGAACGTGTAAGCCGCGGATAGCCAAGCCTTTTTCGGCTCCGAGCGGCTGGCTTGCCTCAGTCAGCCTTGCTGACGGATAATTAAGGTTTTCCGTAGTCTGCCCCAAGTTGTCTGCCGACCGCTTTCCGGGCGACTACCCAAGCCAGTTTTTTCTAGCCATAAGGGAACGCAATGCCAACCCGTAACGACCTTGCCAATGCTATCCGCGCACTCGCGATGGATGCCGTCGAAAAAGCCAAATCCGGTCACCCCGGCGCCCCCATGGGCATGGCTGAAATTGCCGAAACACTGTGGAATCACCACATGCGCCACAACCCGGCCAACCCGAAATGGGCGGATCGCGACCGCTTCGTGTTGTCGAACGGCCACGGCTCGATGCTGATTTACTCGCTGCTGCATCTGACCGGCTACGCTCTGTCGATCGACGATCTCAAGCAGTTCCGCCAGCTGCATTCCAAGACCCCGGGTCACCCCGAGTACGGTTATGCACCCGGCATCGAGACGACCACCGGTCCGCTCGGCCAGGGCATCACCAACGGTGTCGGCATGGCGATGGCCGAGAAAGTACTCGCCAACGAATTCAACAAGCCCGGCCACACCATCGTCGATCACCACACCTACGTATTCATGGGTGACGGTTGCATGATGGAAGGCATTTCGCACGAAGCCTGCGCGCTGGCTGGCACCTGGAAGCTGAACAAGCTGATCGCCTTCTGGGACGACAACGGCATTTCGATCGACGGTCACGTCGAGAACTGGTTTACCGACGACACGCCCAAACGTTTCGAAGCCTATGGCTGGAACGTGATCGCAGGCGTCGATGGCCATGACGTCGTGGCGCTCGAAGCCGCCATCCAGCAGGCCAAGGCCAGCACCGACAAGCCGACGCTGATCTGCTGCAAGACCATCATCGGCAAGGGCTCTCCCAACAAGGAAGGCACGCATGACGTGCACGGCGCAGCGCTCGGCCACGACGAAATCGAAGCCACCCGCAAGCACATCGGCTGGAACCACCCCGCCTTCGAAATCCCGGCTGACATCTACGCAGGCTGGGATGCCAAGACCAAGGGCCAGGGCCTCGAAACGCTGTGGAACAACAAGTTTGCCGAATACAAGGCCGCGTTCCCGGCTGAAGCCGCCGAGTTCGAGCGCCGCATGAAGGGTGAACTGCCCGCCAATTTCAAGGCGCATGTCGCCGAGAAACTGGCTGCCATCAACACCAAGGCGGAAACCGTCGCCACCCGCAAGGCATCGCAAATCGCGATCAATGCGCTGGCCCCGGCGCTGCCCGAGTTCCTCGGTGGTTCGGCCGACCTCACCGGTTCCAACCTGACCAACTGGGAAGGCTGCCATACGGTGCGTCACGGCAACCCAGGCAACTACATCAGCTACGGCGTGCGTGAATTCGGCATGGCCGCGATCATGAACGGCATGGCGCTGCACGGCGGCTTCCTGCCCTTCGGCGGCACCTTCCTGATGTTCTCCGAATACTCGCGCAACGCCATCCGCATGGCTTCGTTGATGAAGCAGCGCGTGATCCACGTGTTCACCCACGATTCGATCGGCCTCGGCGAAGACGGCCCGACCCACCAGCCGGTGGAACAGACCGCGACCCTGCGCATGATCCCCAACATCGACGTCTGGCGTCCCTGCGATACCGTCGAAACCATGGTCGGCTGGGCGCATTCGGTCGAGCGTACCGACGGCCCCACCTGCCACATCCTCAGCCGCCAGAACCTGCCGTTCATGGCGCGCGATGCCGCCACCCTGGCCAACATCGCCAAGGGCGGTTACGTGCTGAAGGATGCTGCAGGCGCCAAGGCCATCATCATCGCCACCGGTTCCGAAGTCGAACTGGCGATGAAGGCCGCTGACGCCCTGGCCGCCGATGGCGTGCCGGTTCGCGTGGTGTCGATGCCGTCCACCAATACCTTTGATCGCCAGGACGCCGCCTACAAGGCCAGCGTGCTGACCAAAGGCCTGCCGCGCGTCGCGGTCGAAGCCGGTGTCACCGACTTCTGGCGCAAGTACGTCGGTCTGGAAGGCGCTGTTGTCGGCATCGACACCTTCGGTGAATCCGCTCCGGCGCCTGCGCTGTACAAGCACTTCGGTATCACTGCCGAAGCTGTCGCGGCAGCGGTCAAAGGCGTTCTGTAATCAGGGGCCAGGGGCCGGGATTCAGGGGTCAGGGAATGAGCGGCCACAAGCCGCGTCTTCTTTGCAGCGCGGGCCTGGCCCGCTCCTCCCCTGAGTCCTGATCCCTGAATCCTGACCACTAATAAGATTTTCAACTTCACTCTGGAGACTGCAAATGGCAATTAAAGTAGGCATTAACGGTTTTGGCCGCATCGGCCGCATGGCTTTCCGCGCTATCGCCAAGGATTTCCCCGAAATCGAAGTGGTCGCGATCAACGACCTGCTCGACCCCGAATACCTGGCTTACATGCTGAAGTACGACTCGGTGCATGGCCGTTTCAATGGCGAAGTGTCGGTCAGCGGCAGCAACCTGATCGTCAACGGCAAGACCGTTCGCCTGACCGCTGAACGCGATCCCGCCAACCTGAAATGGAACGAAGCGGGCGCCGACATCGTGATCGAATGTACCGGCTTCTTCCTCGACGACGAGACCTGCCAGAAGCACATCGCTGCCGGCGCAAAGAAAGTCGTGATGAGCGCCCCGTCCAAGGACGCCACCCCGATGTTCGTGTACGGCGTCAACCACGACACCTACGCCGGTCAGGCCATCGTGTCTGCCGCATCGTGCACCACCAACTGCCTGGCACCCGTTGCCAAGGTGCTGAACGACAACTGGGGCCTGAAGCGCGGCCTGATGACCACCGTTCACGCAGCTACGGCTACGCAGAAAACCGTTGACGGCCCGTCGATGAAAGACTGGCGCGGCGGCCGCGGCATTCTGGAAAACATCATCCCGTCGTCCACTGGCGCTGCCAAGGCCGTTGGCGTGGTGTTGCCCGCACTGAAGGGCAAGCTGACCGGCATGGCCTTCCGCGTGCCGACCTCCGACGTGTCGGTGGTCGACCTGACCGTCGAGCTGGACAAGCCTGCGACCTACGCTGAAATCTGTGCCGCGATGAAAGCCGCGTCACAAGGCGCCATGAAGGGCACCCTCGGCTACACCGACGAGAAAGTGGTCTCCACCGACTTCCGTGGCGTCGGCTTCTCCTCGATCTTCGATGCCGAAGCCGGTATCGCGCTGGACAGCACCTTCGTCAAAATCGTGTCGTGGTACGACAACGAGTACGGCTACACCTGCAACATGCTGCGCTTCGTGCAGCACGTCGCCAAGTAAAGACTCAAGCGGCAAGGTACAAGATTCAAGGTTTTTCCTTGCCACTTGTATCTTGCCTCTTGTTTCTGGCCGTTGAGCTTTAAGGTCTGGCGCGGCAAACCCCGCGCCAACCCTTAAACCTTACCTTCAGGAGAACCACATGCCTCATTTCATCCGTGTCACCGATCTCGACCTTGCTGGCAAACGCGTTTTCATTCGCGCCGATATGAACGTGCCGGTCAAGGACGGGAAAGTCACCTCGGACGCCCGCATCACCGCTTCGATGCGCACCATCGAGCATTGCCTTGGCGCCGGCGCCAAGGTCATGGTCACCTCCCACCTCGGTCGCCCGACCGAAGGCGAATTCAAGGAAGAAGACTCGCTCAAGCCGGTTGCCGACGTCATCGCGCAAAAGCTCGGCAAGAACGTGCGCCTGATCCGCGAATGGGTGAACGGCGGCTTCAACGTCGCTGACGGCGAACTGGTGGTGCTGGAAAACTGCCGCGTCAACGCGGGCGAAAAGAAGAACGTCGACGAAACCGCGAAGAAATACGCCGCGCTGTGCGACGTCTTCGTGATGGATGCCTTCGGCACCGCGCACCGCGCCGAAGCCTCGACCCACGGCATTGCCAAGTTCGCCCCGGTGGCGGCTGCCGGCATTCTGCTGACTGAAGAACTCGACGCGCTCGACAAGGCGCTGGCCAACCCGGCGCGCCCGATGGTCGCCATCGTCGGCGGCTCCAAGGTGTCCACCAAACTGACCGTGCTCGAAGCCCTGGCCGAAAAGTGCGAACAGCTGGTGGTCGGCGGCGGCATCGCCAACACCTTCCTTGCCGCAGTGGGCAAGAACGTCGGCAAGTCGCTGTGCGAACACGATCTCATCCCGACCGCGCAGGCGCTGATCGAAAAAATGACCGCCCGTGGCGCGACCATCCCGATTGCCGTCGACGTGGTGTGCGGCAAGCAGTTCGACGCCAATGAACCCGCCGTGCTGAAAGACGCCGGCGACGTGGCCGACGACGACATGATTTTCGACATCGGCCCGAAAAGCGCCCAGCAACTCGCCGACATCATCATGAACGCCGGCACCGTGGTTTGGAACGGCCCGGTCGGCGTGTTCGAGTTCGACCAGTTCGGCGAAGGCACCAAGACCATCGCCATGGCGATTGCCAACACCAATGCCTTCACCCTGGCCGGCGGCGGCGACACCATTGCCGCGATCCAGAAATACGACATCTACGACAAGGTGAGCTACATCTCCACCGCCGGCGGCGCCTTCCTCGAATACCTCGAAGGCAAGACCCTGCCCGCCGTGGCAATTCTGGAGGAACGCGCGAAGGGCTGAGCCCTTCGCGGGTGAGGTGTAAGGGACGAGGGGTGAGGAAACGGGCGCAAGCCTGTCGCCTCACCCCTAACGCCTTACTCCTTACCCTTCCCACCCCTCACCCCTTACGCCTCACCCATACAATGATCCGCAGAACCAAAATCGTCGCCACCCTCGGCCCTTCCTGTTCCGATGCCAAAACCCTGGACCGGATGATGGAAGCCGGCCTGGATGTGGTGCGTCTCAACTTTTCGCACGGCGTTGCACAGGATCATATCGACCGTGCCGAACTGGTGCGCTCGCTGGCCCGCACCCGCGGCCGCGCCGTCGGCGTGCTGGTCGACCTGCAAGGCCCGAAAATCCGCATCGGCAAGTTCAAGGACGGCAAGATCACCCTGGCCAAGGGCGACATGTTCATTCTGGACGCGGCCTGCACGCTCGGCGACCAGACCCGCGTCGGCCTCGATTACAAGGAATTGCCGAACGACGTGAAGCGCGGCGTCACCCTGCTGCTGGACGATGGCCGCATCGAATTCTGGGTCGAGTCGGTTACCGGCACCGAAATCCTCTGCAAAGTGGTGCAGGGCGGCGTGCTGTCCAATAACAAGGGCATCAATCGCAAGGGCGGCGGTTTGTCAGCCGCAGCGCTCACCACCAAGGACATCGAAGACATCAAGACTGCGGCGGCGCTGAAGGCGGACTACCTCGCCGTGTCCTTCCCGCGTTGCGGTGCCGACATGCGCCAGGCGCGTGAACTGTTGCGTGCGGCCGGCGGCAAAAGCCTGCTGGTGGCCAAGATCGAGCGTACCGAAGCGATCGAAAACCTCGAGGAAATCCTCGATGCCTCCGACGCCATCATGGTGGCGCGCGGCGATCTGGGCGTGGAAGTAGGCGACGCTGCCGTGCCTGCCTTGCAAAAGCGCATGATCCGCATGGCGATCGAGCGCAACAAGGTGGTGATCACGGCAACCCAGATGATGGAATCGATGATTACCAGCCCGATCCCGACCCGGGCCGAAGTGTCCGACGTCGCCAACGCCGTGCTCGACGGCACCGATGCAGTGATGCTGTCGGCCGAAACCGCGGCGGGCCAGTTCCCGGTCGAAGCCATTCAGGCAATGGACCGGGTCTGCCTCGAAGCGGAAAAGGAAGCCGAGCCCAAGTTCTCCGGCGAGCGCATGATGAAAAGCTTCCTGCGCGCCGACGAAGCGATTGCCATGTCGGCGGTATTCACCTCGGTTCACCTCAACATCAAGGCCATCGCCGCGCTCACCGAAAGCGGCAACACCTGCCTGTGGATGAGCCGTCTGTCGACCCGGGTGCCGATCTACGCCT
The DNA here is from genome assembly GCA_020057245.1 of Thiobacillus sp. GTDB lineage: Bacteria > Pseudomonadota > Gammaproteobacteria > Burkholderiales > Thiobacillaceae > Thiobacillus. The sequence goes on from JAGVGD010000100.1 coordinate 6,552, forward strand.
TGACACCCCAGGTCGAAACCCGTAGAAAAGTCACCTTGTTTCGCGGTGTTTACCCGATCAATCTGGTCACCACCAGCAAAGATCGCGACGTGCTGCTGGCAGAGGCTGAAGAAGAGCTGCGGCAACGCGGTGCAGTGCGCGACGGCGACCTGATTCTGCTCACCATCGGCGAGCCCATCGGCCAGTCCGGCGGCACCAACACCATGAAGATCGTCCGCGTGGGCGACTCCAAGAAACCCTGATTCCACCCGATTATTTTTTAAACTAGGAGACTGTAAATGGCCCTGATTTCCCTTCGTCAATTGCTCGACCATGCCGCTGAAAACGGCTATGGCCTGCCTGCATTCAACGTCAACAACATGGAGCAGGTCCAGGCCATCATGCAGGCCGCTGCCGCCGTCGACTCGCCGGTGATCCTGCAGGGTTCCGCCGGTGCGCGTTCCTACGCCGGCGAACCCTTCCTGCGCCACCTGATCCTGGCCGCGATCGAGCAATATCCGCACATTCCCGTCTGTATGCACCAGGACCACGGCGCATCGCCCAGCATCTGCTTCCGCTCCATCCAGTCCGGCTTCTCGTCGGTGATGATGGACGGCTCGCTCGGCACCGACGGCAAAACCCCCTCCACCTACGAATACAACGTCGCCACCACTGCCAAGGTCTCCGAACTGGCGCACGCCTGCGGCGTCTCGGTCGAAGGCGAACTGGGCTGCCTCGGCTCCCTCGAGTCCGGCATGGCCGGTGAAGAAGACGGCCACGGCGCCGAAGGCAAACTGTCCCACGACCAGCTGCTGACCGACCCCGATGAAGCCGCCGATTTCGTCTCCAAGACCAAGGTTGATGCCTTGGCCATCGCCATCGGCACCTCGCACGGCGCCTACAAGTTCACCCAGAAGCCCACCGGCAAGGTCCTGCGCATCGATCGCGTCAAGGAAATCCACGAGCGCATCCCCAACGTTCACCTGGTGATGCACGGTTCCTCGTCAGTGCCGGAAGACTGGCTCGCCATCATCAACAGCTACGGCGGCGACATGGGCCAGACCTACGGCGTGCCCGTCAGCGAAATCGTTGAAGGCATCAAGAACGGCGTGCGCAAAGTCAACATCGACACCGACCTGCGCATGGCCTCCACCGGCGCGATCCGCAAGCACTTGGCCGAAAACAAGTCCAACTTCGACCCGCGCAAATTCCTCAAGGAAGCCACCAAGGGCATGAGCGACATTTGCCAGGCGCGCTACGAAGCCTTCGGCGCTGCCGGCCAGGCCAGCAAGATCAAGAAGGTGTTCAACCTGGAAGAAATGCAGAAGCGTTACGACAAGGGCGAACTCGATCCCAAGGTCAACTAAGCATCGCTTGGTAAAAATGAAAAGGGACGCTGCAGCGTCCCTTTTTTTATGGGTATCCGGAATGTGCTGTTGAAGCCGATCAGCATTGCAACAGCGGAAAGCGTTCTAAATGACGCCTAGCGGCCAGAAGCGGAACTTCAATCAAAAATAAAACTGCGTAGGTTTGTCGGAATACTTTACGGCGGCACTCTGGCGCAGCATCTCTTTCCAGAAGCACCCCGCGTAAGCATTGGCTCCTAGCTGAGCCCTTGCTAGCAGCATGGTTCATGCTTTGAGATAATTGCCTGTCAAACGCGCTTCACCTGACATCAATTACAACAGCTCGAGGAGTCTCATGAATATCCGCCCCCCCCTAATTGCATCCGCCCTGCTTGCCGTCAGTCTTATCTCAGGCACCGCACAGGCCGCTCTACATGATCGTGGTGGTGGGCTGATCTATGACGATGTCCTCAACGTCACTTGGCTGCAAGACGCAAATTACGTCAAGACCAGCGGCTACGACGCCGACGGCAAGATGACCTGGGTCGCTGCCACCACCTGGGCGGCCAACCTGGTGTATCACGACAGCGTGCGCAACATGGACTACAGCGACTGGCGTCTGCCCACCATGGTCGACACCGGCACCTCGGGCTGTAATTATGCCAACGGCGGCACCGACTGCGGCTACAACGTGCAGACCGTCAGCGGCAGCATCGTATACAGCGAGATGGCGCACATGTATTACAACAACCTGGGCTTGAAGGCGTATGGCTCCCCAACCGGCGCCTACCAGCCCGACTTCGGCATCTTCGGCAACGGTACGACCGGCGGCCAGAATGACGTCGGCCTGATCGACAACCTCCAGTCCTACATGTACTGGTCAGGTTTAGGGTACGCGTCGATTCCGACAATGAAGTGGAGCTTCCACGCGGACGACGGGTACCAGGACCCGTTCCCTAGGGCCGGCGAGCTTTATGCTTGGGCTGTTCGCCCCGGTGATGTCGCTGTCGTCCCCGAACCCGAAACCTACGCCATGATGCTGACTGGTTTGGGGTTGGTTGGCTTTATGGCGCGGCGCAGGAAATTAATCAAAGTCTGACTGGTCGATTTTGCGGTATTAGAACGGGGGCTTCGGCTCCCGTTTTTCTTTGGCGATGAACACGGTGCGTAGGTCTGCTTAGGGTTGCGAATTCAACCGGTGGATGCAACACACTAGAGACTGCGCAAGCAGAAGGAGTGTTGCAGATGAAACGAAGACCTCGGATCTATTACACGGAAAGCC
>JAGVGD010000134.1 GCA_020057245.1 Thiobacillus sp.
CCGCCTTCAGCGCCGGGTCTGCATCCAGATCGCGCGCCGCCAGCAAGGGCTCGGCAACAGCCCGCACCGCCTGCCAATCCCGCTCCTCGCGAGCGTCCTGCACGAACTGCGCCCAGTCAAAGCCGCCGTCGCGGCAGCTGCGCGCCGCCACCCCGGTAGCGTCCGTGAATTCGATCTCGTGCGACTCCAGGCTTTCATACAGATACGAATAAGGATCGATCCCGGCCGCCTGCGCCAGCAGGCGATGGAAATCGGGCGCTTCGCCGGGCCCGCCGGGGTGGGCGTCCAGATCGATGACGGCATCGAGCGCGCGGGTTTCGCCTTTGAACGAGAGGGACAGCCGGGCGCGGACAGTGTTGGGATTCATGTTGATCGATGGAAAGAAAGTCGATGACGTGGGATTGCGCTGGGCAGCCTGTCCCAAGCAGATGGGGTCAATGATCCCACTTATCGTCCGGAAATTGGTGTTGCGGGAGAGGTGCGCCGGCTTGCGGATATTCGGCATAATGCGCAACCCGTGCATTTCACCCCCCCGGCCCCGCCACGCGATGGCCGCTCCATTCTGTAGACCCAACCATGCTGCCTTCCATCGAACACCGCCTCGCCGCCGAGATCGCGGCCAAACCTGCGCAGGTGGCGGCTGCCGTCGCCCTGCTGGACGAGGGCGCGACGGTGCCGTTCATCTCGCGCTACCGCAAGGAAGCGACCGGCGGCCTGGACGACACCCAGCTGCGCCTGCTGGAAGACCGGCTGCGCTATCTGCGTGAACTGGAAGAACGCCGCGCTGCCATCATCGAATCGATCACCGGTCAGGGCAAGATGACGCCGGAACTGCTGAAGGCGATCACGCTTGCCCCGGACAAGACCCAGCTGGAAGACCTCTATCTGCCGTACAAGCAGAAACGCCGCACCAAGGCGCAGATCGCGCTGGAAGCGGGCCTGGAACCTCTGGCGGACGCCCTGCTGGCGAACCCCCTGCTCAATCCCGACGATGAAGCGGCCCGCTATCTGCGCGAGCCGTTCACCACCGAGCAGGGCGACAACCCCGGCGTTGCCGACGCCAAGGCCGCGCTCGACGGCGCGCGGCAGATCCTGATGGAGCGTTTCGCCGAAGATGCGGGCCTGCTGCAATCCCTGCGCGAATACGTGCAGGAACACGGCGTGGTCGAATCGAAAGTGCTGGAAGGCAAGCACGACGCGGCGGAAAAATATGCCGACTATTTCGACTATGCCGAACCGCTCGCCGCCCTGCCCTCGCACCGCGCGCTGGCCGTGTTCCGCGGTCGCCGCGAGGACCTGCTCGACGTGCGCCTGCGCCTCGACAGCGAAGCAGAACGGCCGGCCTGGAGCGCACCGCCCAATCCCTGCGAGCAGCGCATCGCCGGCCGTTTCGGCATTCAGGACCAGGGCCGCGCCGCCGACCGCTGGCTGATGGACAGCGTGCGCTTCGCCTGGCGCGTGAAGCTGTCGATGCATCTGGAAACCGAGCTGATGACCGCGCTGCGCAGCCGCGCCGAGACCGAGGCTATCAACGTCTTCGCGCGCAACCTCAAGGACCTGCTGCTGGCCGCGCCCGCCGGGCCGCGCGCCACCATGGGGCTCGACCCCGGCATCCGCACCGGGGTGAAAGTGGCGGTGGTGGACGAGACCGGCAAGGTGGTGGATACCGCCGTGATCTATCCGCACCAACCGAAGAACGACTGGGACGGTGCACTGCACACGCTGGCCAAGCTGGCCGAGAAGCACCAAGTTTCAGTGATCTCGATTGGCAACGGCACGGCATCAAGAGAAACCGACAAGCTGGCACGCGACCTGATCAAGCTGCGTCCCGAACTGAAACTGACCAGCGTGGTGGTGTCCGAGGCCGGCGCGTCGGTGTATTCCGCGTCCGAATTCGCCTCGCGCGAATTGCCCGACATGGACGTCTCGCTGCGCGGCGCGGTGTCCATCGCACGCCGCCTGCAGGACCCGCTGGCCGAGCTGGTGAAGATCGAGCCCAAGTCCATCGGCGTCGGCCAGTACCAGCACGACGTCAGCCAGTTCCAGCTGGCGCGTTCGCTCGATGCGGTGGTGGAAGACTGCGTCAACGCCGTCGGCGTCGACGTCAACACGGCGTCGGTGCCCTTGCTGGCGCGCGTGTCGGGTTTGAGCAGCAGCGTGGCGCAGGCCATCGTTGCTTTCCGCGATTCGAAAGGTAAATTCGCCAGCCGGGCGCAGTTGCGCGAGGTGCCGCGCCTGGGCGACAAGACCTTCGAACAGGCCGCCGGCTTTTTGCGCATCATGGACGGCGCCGACCCGCTCGACGCCTCCGCCGTCCACCCCGAATCGTATCCGCTGGTGCAAACGATCCTCGCCGACATCCAGCAGGACATCAAGGCCGTGATCGGTAACAGCAGCCTGCTGAAATCGCTCAATCCGTCGAGCTACGCCAGCGAGAAATTCGGTATCCCCACCATCACCGACATCCTCAAGGAACTCGAAAAACCCGGCCGCGACCCGCGCCCTGAATTCACCACCGCGAGCTTCCGGGACGGCGTGGAAAAACTCGCCGACCTCAAGCCCGACATGATCCTCGAAGGCGTCGTCACCAACGTCGCCGCGTTCGGCGCCTTCGTCGACATCGGCGTGCATCAGGATGGCCTGGTCCACATCTCGGCGCTGTCCACCACCTTCGTCAAAGACCCGCACAGCGTGGTCAAGGCGGGACAGATCGTGAAGGTCAAAGTGCTGGAAGTGGACGAGAAGCGCAAACGCATCGCGCTGACCATGCGGCTGACCGATGCGGGGGAACAGAGCGCAGCCAAGCCCGATGCGGCCCCGCGCGCGCAACGCGACAATCGCGCTCAGGGCAAACCGGCAGGCGGCAAACAGAACCGTGCGCCCGCTTCAGCGCCGATGGGCGGCGCCATGGCGGCCGCGTTTGCCAAGTCGAAGGCGTAAGATCGGCTTGCCGAATGCAAGAGACGAAATCTGGCCCCGAAGTTCTGTTGTGGAATCAATCGGAGAAAATGCTACCCGAGCCTCCCCTCTCCAGAGAAAACGAAACAACGTGGTAACGATTACCGGATTCCTCGAAAAACATAGCCATGAACCAGGTAACAACCTGTTTCACTTGCGCTTTGATGCAAGCTCGCCAATCTCCGAGGTGACATTGAGTCCGTTCGGTTTGATGGGAAACGTCCTGATCCGCGCGGAGAATTTCGGCGGTCGCAACCAGGCGCTCGCGTCCTTGTGCGGCGAGGTAGCCATGGCGGGCTATGGCGTGATCTATATCACCGAAGGGCTGGTGCCTACTCTGGCCACGGCCTTGCGTGAAAAAGCGCACGAGGCATTCGGACCCGCCCGGTATTGCGCCTTGAATGTCGCCGTCGAGAAAGGCGGCAAATTCAAAGTGAATCGACAGTCCGTTTCCGTATTGCAGTTCAACTCGTATCAAACGGCAGGCAGCGTGGAGGAGATTCGCCGGCGCCTGCCCGGCATCCTCGAATGGATAGAAGCAAGCAATGTCGAAAATCCGCTGCTGATCATCCTCGAAAACTACCATCTGTACTGCAAGGAATTTGTGGTCGATTTTCTCAGTTACGCCAACATGGCGAACTGCGCCGTGATCCTCACCACCCTCAGCGCGAACCCGCGAATCGGGCTCAATCCAGCGATTGATCCTGGCGTATTCGAAAAATGCGCGACCATCCTGGATCTCAACCGCAGACGTGCGAGAAAAACCGAAGACTAGCCGTGTGCTAATGCACATGTCAGACGCGGCGGCGCCTGATCAATCAAGAATTCAACGGCGAATCAAAGGGGCCAGGGCCTCTTGAATATTTGATTGCAAAGCTGAAGGGCTGAGATCGCTTGTATTTCAGTTCACGGCGTATTGATGCGTACGAATTCAGGGAAATAATCCGCCCGCACGATATAGGTGCCGTCGCAGTTGTACGATGCCCGCACGATGCCTTCCGGAAGTGAAATCGCCGCGTTGCGTAGGTAGTACGCCTCGATGCGGCGCAAGGTATTGAAGCTTTGCACGATGGCGTCGATGCGGTCTGCCGCCAGCGGCTGCCAACTCGTGCGCTCCTCGTCCATCAGCTTGATCCAGTGCGGCGGCAGGTAATGCCGCAGCGGCCCGGTCTGGACCATGGCGCGCACCCAGGCGACGGTGCGCATTTTTTCTTCATACGGCACCTCGATGAAATGCCGTTTGGTGTAGCCCGGCTTCACCAGATCCTCGGCGTCGTGCACTTCGTAAGAAAAAGGGTTGAAGATCGACTCGGTGCGCACTTCAGAGCTGTTGAACCCGATATAGATCGCGTACACCCCCGTGTTGTGCAACAGCTCGGCGCAGGTTTCCAGCACCGCCCCCGCGATGCGATCGAGCCGTGACTTCTGGCGCGGGCGCAGCGGCACGGTTTCACGCAGGCTGGGGTCGCCCTTGATGCTGACAAAGGGCATGTCGCCCGGCAGCCCGAAAGCGCCCACGATGGGTTCTTCCAGTATCCCGACATCGGGCGGGTTCCGTGTATCCGCGCTCAATGCAAGCCCGCCTGCGCGTATGCCATATCAAGCGTGTCCATAAAAGTTCGACCCGCCGTACTGTCCCGCGGGTGAATCAGCGCGCGCACGCAGTGTGAGGTCATTCCGTCAGTGTGAATCATGGTTTGCCTTTTTGTCAGGAACCAGAACGGAGTGTGAAAGCGCGCGCCGGTTCCCCTGTTACATGTAAAAGCCAGGCAGGCCTGGCCACTTTTATTCGCTACCTGGCATGTCTGAACGGGGCTTCATTCACCCACACGCGCATGTGCAATCCGGACAAAAAGATCAGGATCAAACACAGGTAAGCCACCAGAAAATTGCCGAGCAGAATGGGGCCGTTCAAGAAAAGCGCAGGCATAAAAGGCTCCGGCCCTGCCGCAACCCGCACGATGGTCAGCAGCCCCAGCAGCACCAACTGGATTTCCGCGGCGGTCGTCCAGGCGATGTTGCGCTTGAGTTTCAAGCGCTCCTCAGTATTGCGCTTCTCCAGCGTGGCCATTTTCTTGACCGTTTCCCGCGCTACGCTCGCCAGATAGCTGGCCAATGCCACGACAAAGCCCAACAACATCAACAGCGTTTTCATATCGCCGCTTTCGCCCAGCAGCTCGGTCTCGCCCATGAAAGCGGCAATGCCCCACGCCACCAGCAAAAACAGCCCGATGCTGAACACATAGCGCTTATGGATTTTCCCTGCGGGCGACTCGGCCGTGGAATCACCCGCTTGCTGCGGAAGATTCAGGTCTTTGGCAACCGCCTCAAACAAGGCTTTTCGACTGGCGTCTTCCAGTTCCCTGACTGCCTCAAGAATCTTTTTCTTCGCCTCATCTTCAACTGTACTCATCGTCGGCTCCCGATTGCGGCCCGCAACGGGCCGAAGGCGAAATTAAAGACCGGAATTTCAGGAAATCAAAGCAGGTATGTTGATTCACCCTCATCCCTTCATTGTTTTGTCGCTTGCATTTTCTCGCGATAATTCAAGCCTCATCCTTCGGCACCTGCGGTCATGCGCACACTGATCATCATTCTGGCGGGATTTGCATTGTGGCTGGCCTGTCTGGGCATCGCGAAAATGCGGGGCGGGACGCCGGCGGCTTACGCAAGATCGACCCAGGCATTCGTGGCGCTATGGCTCCTGGCGGCAGCCGGAAATATGTGGGTGGGCGTAGCGCAGGCCGGCTATTCGGTGCAGGAGGAGTTGCCGATTTTCCTGCTGATCTTTCTGCTGCCGGCCAGCGCGGCGGTCTTCACGAAATGGAAGTTTCTCTGAACGCGGACAGGAGCGCATATGGGCAAGAACCGGCTCGAAGCCTTTAGCGATGGCGTGATCGCCATTCTGATCACCATCATGGTGCTGGAATTGAAGGTGCCGCATGGCGACGATCTCGCCACCCTCGCACCGCTCTATCCGGTGTTCCTCAGCTATGTGCTGAGCTTCGTCTATCTCGGCATCTACTGGAACAACCACCATCACATGCTGCATGCGAGCACTCAGGTGACCGGCGCGATCCTGTGGGCCAACCTGCATTTGCTGTTCTGGCTTTCGCTGATTCCGTTCGCCACCGGCTGGATGGGCGAGAACCATTTTGCCCCCGCCCCGGCTGCGCTGTATGGCCTGGTCTTGCTGATGGCGGCCGTCGCTTACGGGATCTTGCAGCGGCTGATCATCGCAGCCCAGGGCCGCGATTCGATCCTGCAAAAAGCCGTGGGGCGCGACTGGAAAGGCAAAGTGTCGCCGCTGTTGTACGCGATCGCGATCCCGCTGGCGTTCTGGTCGCAATGGCTGTCGGTCGCCCTGTATGTGCTGGTGGCCGTGATGTGGCTGGTACCCGACCGGCGTATCGAGAAGGCGCTCAAGGCGCAGCAAGGCTGATCCCGCAACCGCGTCTGCGGGGCTGACTTCAGTTTCGCTCAACCTGCCCATCGGTGGATAGCGCATACGGCACATGCCGGGGCACCATCAATACGCCCTCCGCATTGGGGATGGCCTCGATTTGTATGACCGGAGCTGCCCCGTGCACACCGCCGAATATGGTGGCAAAAGCCGAGTCGGCCGCATCGTGGCCGGTGCCAAAGCGCACAAAGCCCATCGGGATGGCCACCCCCGAAGGGTCGAAGATGTACCAGCGGTCGCCCAGATACACCTCGACATAGGCATGAAAATCGGTTGGCCCCAGGGCCGGGTCGGAACCATAGTCGATGCCGGTGACAAAGCGGGCCGGTATGTTGACCGCCCGGCACAGGGCAATCATCAGATGGGCAAAGTCGCGGCATACGCCCACTTCTTCCACCAGGGTGTCGACCGCGCTCGTGTTGCCGGTGGAGGAATTGGAGAGAAAGGTGACACGATTCAAGACCCAGTCGCGGATCGCCTGCACGCGGCTGTACCCCTGCCACAACTGGCCAAACTCCTTGACCGCAAGCCGTTGCAGTCGGTCAGACTGGCAATATCGGCTGGGATAGATGTAGGGCAGCACCGCCCCCGGCAGATCGGCCACAGCCACTTCGCCAAGCTGCGTCGGCTGCGCCGTGTGGTGGTCCAGATCCACGGTGGCGGCGTACCGCACCGTCAGCTGCCCGGCAAAAGCCTTGAGCCGCAGATAGCGCGTGTGCGAGACCGGGTCAGTGTACAGAATGGGTGGCAGGCTTTGGCTGATGTCCAGCGACTCGCTCACCACAATCTGATGCGGGGTTTGCGCGGCATGGATGCTGAAAATGAAATCGCAGCCGGGTGGGGCGATTTCGTAATTCAGTTCGATCGAGAAGTTGAGTCGGAGCATTGGGCGCTTTCGGTTGACTGGCATTGCCAGCGTGCATGGACATTGTCATGGCGGTAACGGGCATTGTAAGTCGCAGCCACATGGATCACCGAGATAGTTGGGTCAGTTCAGCCAAGCCCCTTAATCTTGGCCATCCGCTTTGAATCCTGCGTGGAAAGCGACAGCGCCCTGCGGAGGGTGCCCGTCGAAAGACAGCGCGAAGAAAACCTCCGGCGGCACGCCCTCAAGCACCAGTCCAGGCATGTTGATGAAGCCGAATTTCCGGTAGTAATCCGGATGTCCCACGAGACAACATCCTTGCGCATTCATCGCTTTCAGCCGTGCCAATCCTTCCCGTATCAGCGCTTTGCCAACGCCTTGCCGCTGGTACGCGGGCAACACCGAAACAGGTCCAAGGCCGTACCAGTTCCGCGTGCCATCCGAAATGGTCACCGGAGAGAAAGCAATATGCCCGATCACCCTGCCCTCCACTTCTGCGACAAGCGATAGCGTGAGCGCCCCGGCGGCGCGTAGTGCCGCGATGATGAAGTGCTCCGTTTGATTGCTGACCGCCAGGGTCTTGAACGCGGCGACGGTCACCTCGGTTATCGCGCTCACATCGGCATCGGTTTCCTTCCTGATAACGATATTCGGATTCATGGCGTCTGGTTTCCCTTCCTTGCAGATCGATGTTCAAGAAAACAATCGGTTATACGGAGCCATCGGCGTCAGCGCCGATGGGCGGCGCCATGGCGGCAGCGTTATCCAGGTTGAAAAGCCGAGGCCGGGTTACTGAATGGCAAAAGGCAAGGCCAGACCCTGGGTCTCCGGATCGCGCGATGAATGGGCCGCATCTACGCTTGAAGCCGGCGGTCTTTGACCCTAGTATGACTGCAGTCAGGCCCCGACCCTATGACGAAATCCGACGAGGAATTCATGAGCCTTTCGCGCAGAAACATCCTGAAAGCATTTGCCACCCTGCCCCTGATTCCCCTGAGCAGGCCGGTCATGGCCAACCCTGACCCCCTCCTCCTGCGCATCAATCTGCCCGGCCCGGGTTCGCTGCCCTTTCTGCCCATCGAACTCATTCCCATATTGGGCATCGACCGCAATCTGAACACCTCACTGCTCATTCGCTACTTTCCCAGCGGCGTCGGCGGGCTGGAAGACATGCTGGACGGCAACGCCCAGTTCTCCGCCCAAGGGTTTACGGTGCTGTATTCGTTTTTCACCAAGGGCAAGAAAGCCCTCGCCCTGGCCCCCTTGAGCGGGCAAGTGCCGCCCTACGGCATCGTGGCACGCAGTGATCTGCGCGACGAAATAAAAAGCGTTTCCGATCTCAAGGGCCGCGCCATCGGTATTTCTGTCGGCACGACAACCAGCAAAACCTATTCGCAACAAGTCGCAGAAACCTTCCTCGCTGCCAATGGCGTGTCTCCGAACGAAGTGCGCTGGGTGCCAACCGGACAAAACTGGAATGGCCAGTTTGGCGCGCTGTCCAGCAAATCGGTCGATGCCGTTTATTGCGAGGAACCCTTCATGAGCGGGCTGGTGCGAAGCAAGGCTGGCTTTGTAGTCAGCGACCTGAGCGATCCTAGGATGGCGGCCAAACTGCCGGGGGCCGCACATTTGCGCGCCACGCTCACCACCTCGCCAGACCTGCTGCAGCGAGCCCCAAAACACGCGGAAATCATGGTGCGCATGCTGTCCCAGTCCCTGGCGTGGCTGTCCAGGGCAAGCGCCGGGGAAGTGGTCGACCAGCTCCACCTACAAAATAAAAACGAAAAAGCCGAACTGACCGATGTGCTGACACGCCATCGCGGCATGTTTGCGCCAGACCCCCGGTTCTCGCGGGCCCAGATCGAAGCCACCGCTCAGTTCATGCGTGCCTCCGGAGTCCTTACCGACCCTGGCTTCAAACTCGAAACGCTGATAGACAGCCGGTTTGCAGGCCTCAAGCCCTGAGCTGACGGGCAGCGGCGTTTGGGGTGGCCGGCGCGGCAAACCCAACGGCTCTCAAGCCGATGCGCCGATTGGCGCGCCCCCCAGCGCGCGCGCCCGCAACTGCC
>JAGVGD010000098.1 GCA_020057245.1 Thiobacillus sp.
ACCCTGCGTCAGCACGCGCACCGCCGCTTCGTGCGGCGCGATCCAGGTTGCACCGGGCCGGACCGCGGCGATGGCGGCGGCTTGTGCGGCGAGCACGAGTTCATACGCATCCTTCTGCGCTGCGCTGAACGTGCCGTTCACCGGAAAGGTGCGGGTGATGTCGGCCGCGTAGCTGCCAAACTCGGCCGCGGCGTCGATCAGCAACAGATCGCCGTCGCGCAGCGGCTTGTTGTTGAATACGTAATGCAGCACGCAGGCGTTGGCACCGCTGGCGACGATGGACGTATAGGCCGGCGCCTCGGCGCCGCCGCGACGGAAGGCCGAAAGCAGTTCGGCTTCGATCTCGTATTCGTGACCGCCCGGCCGGGTGGCGCGCATCGCACGACGGTGCGCTTCGGTCGATATCCCGGCAGCGCGGCGCATCAGCGCCAGTTCGTGCTCATCCTTGACCAGACGCATCTCGTCCAGCCAGATGCGGGCGTCGATCAGCTTGTTTGGTGCGTGAACACCGCCGCGCGCCTTGCTGCGCACCGTGTTGAGCCAGCCCATCATCTGCGTGTCCCAGGCCATGTCGCGGCCGATGATGTAGGCCAGCGCCGGCTGGTTTTCCAACAACTTTGGCAACTCCGCATCCAGCACGTCGTAAGTGAAAGCGTCGTCGAAAGCGAAGGTCTCGCGCGCCGCGGCTGGTCCATAACGGAAGCCGTCCCAGATCTCCCGCTCTTCGTTGCGCTCGCGGCAGAACAGGATGTGGCGCGGCTGTGCGCCGCCCACCAGCACCACCACCGCCTCGGGTTCGTTGAATCCGGTCAGCCAGTAGAAGTAGCTGTCGTGCCGGTAAGGGTAATGGGTGTCGCGGTTGCGCGGCACCTCCGGCGCGGTGGCGATAACCATCACCCCCTCGCCCATCTCGTCCAGAACCCGCTGGCGGCGGGCGCGGTAAATTGCGGAATCAGGCTGCATGGTGTTGTCTCAGTTCCTCGTCCAGGGCATTCAAGCGGGCCGGCGTGCCGACGTCGACCCAGCGCCCGGCATGGTGTTCGCCGCTCACCCGCCCGGCATCGATCGCCTGCCGCAACAGCGGCGCCAGCGGGGCTTTTTCTCCGGCCGGGGTGTGGGCGAAAAGCGCGCGGTGGTAGACGCCGATGCCGGAGAAGGTGAGGGGCGAAGGCTGAGGGGTAAGGGAGGTTGCAATCACTCGTCCCGCATCCAGCACGAAATCACCCTTCAGGTTGTGCAAAGGATTATCGACCAGCACCAGATGCGCCTGATCATGCCCGGCAGACAGTCGCGCCATCGGCTCGGCCAGCCGGCTGAAATCGTATTCGCAGTAGATGTCGCCGTTCACCACGGTGAAGACCTCGCTTCCGATCAAGGGCAGCGCGGTGGCAATGCCGCCGGCTGTTTCCAGCGCGCTGACTTCGCGCGAGTAGTCGATCGACACGCCGAATGACGAACCGTTCCCCAGCGTGTCTTCGATCTGCTGGCCGAGATGCGCGTGGTTGATCACGATATGCGTGAAGCCGGCGGCGCACAGGCGCTCGATATGCCAGACGATGAGCGGCTTGCCGCCGACTTGCAGCAAGGGTTTGGGGGTGTGATCGGTGAGCGGGCGCATGCGCTCGCCGCGGCCGGCGGCAAGGATCATGGCGGTTTTGGGTACGTTGATAGTCAAAGCGAAATACTCATTGCCATTGTCAGTTGCTCGATTCCTGCAGGACGCAAAGACCCCGCGCTTCGCACCCAATAACACTCAGATAGTAACCAAAAACGTCTCGTCACCACCGCCCTGGTTTTGACCTCCCCCCTCTCAGCCCCGCCAGAAATCGAGTCTGGCGGGTGGATCAGCGGCAAAGGTGTTTGAGCCCCGCTCACAAAAAATTAATCAGCATTACAAAAGCGGGGCGAGTTCTTTGCCGCCCACCCAGCAGGCTCGGTTTCCGGGGTTTCGGGGATCAGCGGGGTCGCCTTTTCTTTGGTTACTTTCTTTTGGCGAGACAAAAGAAAGTAACTAGCCGCCGGGCTACCCCCGGCCAAGCTGCCTCAACCAAACAACGACTTCAAATCCCCCTCAATCCCCCTTTTCCAAAGGGGGAAGTGGTGGCAGCTCCCCCGGTTAACGCTCAGTCGCCAGAAGGGCTACCCCACCTGCGTCTGCCGATCCTCCAACGCCTCCAGCAAATGGAACAACGGCTTCAGCTCAATGTAACGCTCGCAAACCTTCCGCAGATACCGCATCACCAACGGCATATCCTTCAAATACCCATCCTTGCCATCCCGGTGATACAGCCGCGCAAAAATCCCCAGCACCTTGATGTGCCGTTGCGCCCCCATCCATTCGAAATCACGCCAGAAATCGCCGAAATCCTCCCGCACCGGCAAACCGGCGGCGCGCGCCTTTTCCCAGTAACGGATCACCCAGTCGAGCTGATGCTCTTCGTCCCACTCGATATAGGCATCGCGGTAGATTGAGGCGAGGTCGTAGGTGATGGGGCCGTAGACGGCGTCCTGGAAATCGAGGATGCCGGGATTGGGATCGCTGACCATCAGGTTGCGCGAATGCCAGTCGCGGTGCACGTAGACCTGCGGCTGATCGAGATTGTTGACGAGCAGGCGCTCGAACACGGTGTCGAGGTGAGCGCGCTGTTCTTCGTTCAGCGTCACGTCGAGGTGCTTCGCCACATACCACTCGGGAAACAGCATCAGCTCGCGGGTGAGCAGGGCGCGGTCGTATTCCGGCAACACGCCGGGGCGGCTGGCTTGCTGGATGCGGATCAGCGCATCGTTGGAGGCCAGGTACAGCTCGCGTGCGGTGCTGTCATTCAGCGCCGACAGGTAGGTGGTGTTGCCGAGATCGGTCAGCAGCAGGAAGCCCTGCTCCAGATCGGCTGCCAGCACCTGCGGCACATGCACCCCGGTATCGCCGAACAGCTTGGCCACCGCGATGAAGGGGCGGCAATCCTCGTGCGCCGGGGGAGCGTCCATCACGATATAATCGCGGCCTTTGGCACCGCCTTCACTTGACGCGACGCGAAAATAACGGCGGAAACTGGCGTCCGCCGATGCCGGGGCGATGTCCAGGGCATCCCCGCCCAGTTGCCGGGCGGCCCAACGCTGTAATGCTTGCAAACGATCCACTGTGGTACGGCTCCAAATGACGCTGGTTTCAAATTAACGCTGTTTTCAATCTAACCCACTGACGGATTTTACCTCGTTGTCCTTCCTGCCCGGCCTGGCTTGTGCTGTATTGCTGTTCACTGCGTGTTCTGCGGTGGCGGACAGCCTCGCGCTGAAATCCAATGCCGAACCGAGCAGTCCGACGGTAGCCGGTGAGGCCGGGCCGATGTTCGTGATGGCCAACGAAATCGAATCGAGTTCGCCCAACGTCATTGTGGCGACGGGCAATGTGGAAGCCCGCCAGGACGGACAGAGCTTCTTTGCCGACTGGCTGCTCTACGACACCTCGCGCAGGTTTGTCGAGGCGCGCGGCAACGTGCGGATGGAGCAGCCCACCCTGCTGGTGAGCGGCGACACACTCAAGTTCAACCTCAACGACTACAGCGGCGAGCTGACCCATCCGGTCTACAGCCTGCCGGTGCAGAACGGGCGCGGCCACGCCGAACACATCGCGTTCATCGACGCCAACAATTCCACCCTCACCGATGCCACCTACACCACCTGCCCGGTCGGCAACGATGACTGGTATCTCCAGGTCGGCGAGCTCGACCTCGACAAATCGCGCCAGATCGGCGTGGCGCACAACGCCACCCTGCGCTTTCTCGACGTGCCGATCCTCTACACGCCATGGATCGACTTTCCGCTCAACGACGCGCGCAAGAGCGGCGTGCTGCCCCCCACGTTCGGCACCACCGAGCGCAGCGGCATCGACTTGATGGTGCCGTATTACCTGAATCTCGCGCCCAACTACGATGCCACGATCTACCCGCGCCTGCTGTCCAAGCGCGGCCTGATGCTGGGCGGCGAATTCCGCTATCTGCTGGACGCGTTCGGCGGCACCAACCGGGTCGACCTGCTGGCCAACGACCGCGAGCTCGATCGCTCGCGCTGGGATGTCGTGCTCAACAATACCTACCGCATCAACGCCAGCACGCAGGTCGGCATGCTGTACAACCGCGTGTCCGACGACGATTACTTCCGCGACTTTTCCAACCAGGCGGCCATCACCTCGGTCAGCAACCTCAACCAGGAACTCTGGCTCATCACGCAGCACCGCAACTGGAGCGCCGAACTGCGCGCGCAGACCTTCCAGACCCTGCAGGACTCAACCGCGGTCACCCCCATCATCGAGCCGTATTCCAGGCTGCCGCAGGCACGCCTCAGCATGGCCAACACGTTCGGCCCCGGCGTCGAGTTCAAACTCGAAGCCGAAGCCGTGCATTTTGCGCATGACAGCCTGATCGAAGGCACCCGGGTGCTCGCCTACCCCACGCTGCGCATGCCGCTCGTCAGCTCGTTCGGTTACATCACGCCGCAAATCGGCTGGAGCAGCACCTATTACGCGCTCGACGACAGCGCGCCCGAGCAGCGCATCACGCGCAACCTGCCGATTTTCAGTCTCGACAGCGGCGTCGCCTTCGACCGCCCATTCAAGCTCGGCGATGCCGATTATTCGCAAACGCTGGAACCGCGCGTCTACTACGTCTACGCGCCCTACCGTGACCAGACCGACATCCCGGTGTTCGACACCGCCCAGCTCGACTTCGGCTACGCCGAGATGTTCACCGAGAACCAGTTCATCGGCGGCGACCGCGTCAACGACGCCAACCAGCTGACGGTCGCGATTACCAGCCGCTTCACCGAGGCCGCCACCGGTTACGAGCGTCTGCAGGTCACGCTCGGCCAGCGCTACTATTTCAGTTCGCAGCAAGTCACCCTGCCGGGCGTGGCGCCGCGCAGCAGCAACTCGACCGACATGCTGGTCGCCGCGAGCGGACAGGTCAGCCGCGACTGGTACGTCGCCGGTGGCTGGCAGTACGACACCCAGAACGGCGCGGTCGTGCGGCAGAATCTGGCGGCATCCTATCGTCCGGGCGCGGGTCGCGTGGTGAACGTCGGCTACAACTTCATCGAACAGAACACCGAGCAGATCGACATCTCGGCGCAATGGCCGCTGGCCCGGCGCTGGTACGGCATGTTCCGCTACAACTATTCCTACTATGACAACAAGCTGGTCGAAGGTCTAGCCGGGCTTGAATACAATGGCGGCTGCTGGTTGCTGCGCGGCGCCGTGCAGCGTCTGGCCACCAAGGATGCGGAATCCACCGACTCGTTCTTTATCCAGCTGGAGTTGAACGGACTCGGAGGCATCGGCTCCAATCCAACCAGCGTTCTGAAACAAAGCGTCCCCGGATACCGGCCGAGCAATGAACTGTTCTCCACACCCCATGCAAATGAAAACTATTGATCATCCTGAATGGCTCAGCCCTCGCTGGGTGCTGATGCTGCTGATCGTCGCGGCATCGCTGCTGTCCGGACAGCCCGCGCGCGCCGAAGTGGTGCAACTCAATTACATCGTCGCGGTCGTCAACGACGAAGTCATCACCCGGCAGGAACTCACCAAGCGTTACATCGAAACGGAAAAAGCCCTGGCGCGGCAGAACACCCCGCTGCCGCCGCGCAACGTGATCGAAAAGCAGCTGCTCGAACGCATGATCACCGAGCTCGCCCTGCAGCAGCACGCCCGCAACACCGGCGTGCGAGTCGACCCGGCACAGGTCGAGCGCGCGATCCAGCGGATTGCCGAACAGAACAAAATGGACGTGCCCACCCTGCAGGCCACGCTGGAAAAACAGGGCCAGAGCATGGACAGCATGCGCGCCACCATCCGCAACGAGCTGCTCATCGCCCGCGCCCGCGAGCGCGACGTCGACAACCGCGTCACCGTCAGCGACGCCGAAATCGAAGGCTATCTGCAGACCAAGGCGCAGCAGGGCGCAGAGACCGAATACAACTTCTCCCACATCCTGGTCACCGTGCCGGAAAGCGCCTCGCCCGAACAAATCCAGGCGCTCCGCGCCCGTGCCGACGACGTTCGCGCCCAGCTCGAAAAGGGCGCCGATTTTGCCCAGCTGTCGGCCAGTTCGTCCGATGCCCCCAACGCCATGCAGGGCGGCGCATTCGGCTGGCGCCCCAGCGGCAAGATGCCGGCGCTGTTTGCCGACGCCCTGAAGCCGCTGCAGCCCGGCCAGATCAGCCCGGTGCTGAAAAGCAGCAACGGCTTCCACATTCTCAAACTCAACGACAAGCGCGGGCTCGACGCCGCGCTCAGCGTCACCCAGACGCACGCGCGCCACATCCTGATCAAGACCAACGAACTCACCTCGGAATCCGATGCCCGCAGCCGCCTGCTGCAGCTCAAGGAAAGGCTCGAAAACGGCGCGAAATTCGAGGAACTCGCACGCCAGTATTCCGACGACGGCAGCGCTTCCAAAGGCGGCGACCTCGGCTGGATCAACCCCGGCGACACCGTGCCCGAATTCGAGCGCGCGATGGACGAACTGAAGCCCGGCGAAATCAGCCAGCCGGTGCGTTCGCCATTCGGCCTGCACCTGATCCAGGTGCTGGAACGCCGCGACCAGGACGTCACCCAGGAACGCCAGAAACTGCAGGCGCGCCAGGCCATCCGCGAGCGCAAGGCCGAAGAAGCCTTCCAGGACTGGGTGCGGCAGATTCGCGACTCGGCCTATGTCGAGTTGCGGCCGCTTGACTGAGACCGACGCCATGTTGCCCGTCATCGCCCTCACCGCAGGCGAGCCGGCCGGCATCGGCCCCGACCTTTGTATCGCCCTGTCGCACCGGGACCTGCCCTGCCGCCTGAGCGTGCTCGGCGATGTCGACGTGCTGCGCGCCCGTGCTGGCCAACTCGGCATCCACGTCAACTTCATCACCGGCGATGCCATTCCCGCGCATCAGGCGGGCGCACTGCATGTACATCACATTCCGGTCGCCAGCGCAGTCGTGCCGGGCACGCTCAACCCCGACAACAGCGCCCACGTGCTGGCCCTGATCGACGCCGCCCTTGAGGGCTGCATGAACGGCTCCTATCAGGCCATCGTCACCGCGCCGGTACACAAGGGCGTCATCAACGATGCGGGCTACGCCTTCACCGGCCACACCGAATACCTGGCCGAGCACAGCGGCACCGCACGCGTCGTGATGATGCTGGTCGGCGGCGGCCTGCGCGTGGCGCTCGCCACCACCCATCTGCCGCTGCGTGCCGTGGCCAACGCGATCAAGCCCAGGCTGCTGACCGAAGTCATCCGCATCCTCCACACCGACCTGCAGAAGCGCTTCGGCATCGCCTTTCCGCGCATCGTCGTCGCCGGGCTCAATCCCCACGCCGGCGAATCCGGCCATCTTGGCCGCGAGGAAATCGACATCATCGAACCCACGCTTGCGCGCCTGCGCGGCCAGGGCATCGACCTCATCGGTCCGCTACCCGCCGACACCCTGTTCTCGCGCATCCGCCATACCCAGTGCGACGCCGTGCTGGCGATGTACCACGACCAGGGTTTGCCGGTTCTCAAATACGCCAGCTTCGGCGAAGGCGTGAACGTCACCCTGGGATTGCCCTTCATCCGCACCTCGGTCGACCACGGCACCGCGCTCGATCTCGCCGGTACCGGCCGCGCGGAAGTGGGCAGCCTGGTAGCGGCGATCGAAATGGCTCTGGATATGGCGAGCAGTGAGCGGGGAGCGGTGAACGGTTAACCCCACCTCCCCCACCGCTTACCGCTCACTCCTCACCGCCTCACACCATGCACACCCCCCGCAAACGCTTCGGCCAGAACTTCCTCATCGACGACGGCATCATCCACGCCATCGTCAACGCCGTGCATCCGCAAGCGGGCGAAACCGTGGTCGAAATCGGCCCGGGGCTCGGTGCGCTGACCCGTCCCCTGCTCGAACGGCTGCCGCATCTGCACGCGGTCGAACTCGACCGCGACATCGTCGCGCGGCTGCAGCGAAGCTGGCCGGCCGAGCGCCTCAGCGTACACAGCTGCGATGCCCTGAAGTTCGATTTCGGCAGCCTCGGGACCGAGCTGCGCATCATCGGCAACCTGCCCTACAACATCTCCACCCCGCTGCTGTTCCACCTGATGGAATTTGCCGCACAGATCCGCGACATGACCTTCATGCTGCAAAAGGAAGTGGTCGAGCGCATGGTGGCCGAACCGTCCACCAACGACTACGGGCGCTTGACGATCATGTTGCAGCGCCGCTTTCATCTGGAGTGGCTGCTCGACGTGCCGCCCACCGCGTTCAATCCGCCGCCCAAGGTCGATTCGGCCGTGGTGCGGCTGATCCCCAAAACGCCGGCTGAAGTCGTGCCGCTCGACGAAACCCTGTTTGCCCGCGTGGTGCAGGCCGCGTTTTCGCAGCGGCGCAAAACGCTGAAAAACACGCTGGGAAGCCTGCTGAAGCCGGAAGGATTTGCCGCGCTGGGGATCGATTCCACGCTGCGCGCCGAAGCGCTGCCGCTGGCCGATTACGAACGCATCGCGCAGCATTTGAAACTTGGCGAAGGAAACTGAAAATGATCGAGAACCCGGAACGCTTTGATCAGGCCCGCTTTGACCAAACCGTGGCCCTGTTCGACGCCGCCAACGCCGAAGACCCCAATCAGGATGAAGGCCAGCCCAAGGAACTGCTGTACGGCCAGCGCATGTCGGAGATGATCGGCCGCTTCGCGCCGGACGCCTCCGAAGCCGCGCAGCTGGCGGTGCGCGCCCAGCACATCCGGCGCTGGACAGTGCCGCGCAACAGCTACCCGATGGACAAGGAGGGCTATCACGCGTGGCGCACCGGGCTCTACACCTTTCACGCCAACACCGCCGGAGAACTGATGCGCGAGGCCGGCTACGACGACGCCATGATCGAGCGCGTCAAGAAAGCCGTCGGCAAGCGCGGCATCAAGGTCAATCCCGACACCCAGCTGCTGGAAGACATCGCCAACCTCGTCTTCATCGAGCACTACATGCTGGCCTTCGCCGCGAGCAAGCCCGAATACGACGAAGCGAAATGGCTGGAAATCATCCGCCGCACCTGGAGCAAGATGTCAAAGAACGCCCAGGCTTTTGCCCTGTCCGGCAAGATCAAACTGCCGGAACCGCTGGTGCCGCTGATCACCAAGGCGATCAGTTAATCCACGCAACAGCCGCCAGAAAGGCGTCCGTTCAGTCCGGCAGCGTCACCGCCCCTGCAGCATCGAGCGCGAACCCCGGGTTCCACGCCACCTCCCACAGGTGGCCGTCGAGGTCGCGGAAGTAGCCCGAATAGCCACCCCAGAAAACCTCCGCTGCGGGCTTGACGATCACCGCCCCCAAGGCCGCCACCTCTGCCAGCACCGCATCGACTTCCTCGCGCGCGCGGGTGTTGTAGGCCAGCGCAAAACCGCCCGCGCCGTTGCGCTCGGGCGACACCCCCGCATCCGCCGCCAGACTCGTCCACGGCCACAGCGCAAACGCCAGTCCGCCGCACTGAAAGAACGACACGCCCTCGGCCTGCCGCATCGAACGCTGCCAGCCGAGCGCTTCGTAGAACGCCGTGCTGGTGGCGAGGTCTTGCACGCCGAGGGTGATCAGGCTGATGCGTTGCTCCATGCTTGGGACTCCTTACAGCGTAGCCAGGTGGCAATTTGGGTTCAGCTTCGAAAACACTGTTTGTTCTGATAGTTGAATGCCCCACCCGAGTCTAGGCATCGATCTACAGCCAAGGCCTCTGAAAAGTATGTATACGAGTAGACGCCACCAACCGCAACGAAAATCCAGAAGGCCAGCCCGGCCACAATTACCCAACCACCTTCTGGATTAATGTCTTTCTTGAAGATACGGCATATCAGATAGCCGGGGCCTCGAATAAGGATCTCCAGCACAACCTCAAGAACAATATTGCCAATCACTCTCAGCATTCCGCCCAGAAACTCTCCTGCGGCATCCCCGATTGGCATTTGTTAGATTCCCGTAGGTTCCTGCGACCAACCCGCCGTGCCCTTCTGAATAAACTCGATCGGATACCCATCCGGGTCTTCGATGAACGCAATCACGGTGGCGCCGTGCGACATCGGCCCGGCCGGGCGCAGTATCTTGCCGCCCTTGACTGCCGCCGCGTCGCATGCCGCGTAGGCGTCGTCGACTTCGATGGCGATATGCCCGTAGCCGCTGCCAATCTCGTATTTGTCCACGCCCCAGTTGTATGTGAGTTCGAGCACCGCCGCCTTTTCTTCGCTGTCGTAGCCGACAAAGGCGAGGGTGAACTTGCCGCCCGGATAGTCCTTGCGGCGCAGCAGCTGCATGCCGAGCACGCTGGTGTAGAAGTCGATCGAGCGGTCGAGGTCGCCGACGCGCAGCATGGTGTGGAGAATTCGCATGGTTTAACCCCTCTATCAAAGCTGAAACAGCGTTGTGCCCATTCTGCGCAACTCGGCGCGCCTTGCCAACGCATCGGGGCACAACACCGCAACCTGCGCCCAGAAGCGCGGCGAATGGTCGAGGTGAATCAGATGCGCCAGTTCGTGCGCGGCGACGTAGTCGATGATCGCCAGCGGCGCCTGCACCAGCCGCCAGTTGAGTCGCACATGGCCGCTGCGGGTACAGCTGCCCCATTGGGTTTGCGCGTTGGACAGGGCGAAACGGCTGGGCGCGCGTCCCAGCTTGCGGGCATTGCGCGCGAGGCGCCAGGCCAGCAGGCGGGCGGCCTGCTCATACAGCCAGCTGCGGATCAGGTCGTCGAGGTCGGCATCGTGCGGCGCGTGGATGCGCAGGGTGTCGCCGCGGCGGCGTACTTCGACGAACAGGGAAGGCAGAATATCGAGCGCCAGTTCGCGTCCAAGGTAATGCACGCTGCTGGCGGGCAGCGCGGCGTCCTGCGGCGCGCGCGCCTGCATGCGCGCCCAGGTGCGCACCAGCCAACCGTGCTGCTGGACCACATAGCGTTCGATCTCGGGACGCGGGGTCCAGCTGGGCGCATGGATGCGCACTTCGTGTGGGGTGACGGTGAGGCCGAGGGTGCGACGACGGCGCGAGCGCTTGAGGGCGAACGGCACCGCCGCTTCGCCAAGTTGCAACAGGCCGCTATTGGTGTGCGGCAGCAGGGGGCAGCCTCGTCATTTCGGTTTCGATCCAGGCTTCGACCATCCGGGTCAGCTCGGCCGCGCTCTTGCCGGTGCTGTCGATCGCCGGGCCGATGCGCACGGTGACGGTGCCGGGGCGTTTGATGAAGGCGTTCTTCGGCCACACTTCGCCGGCGTTGTGCGCGACCGGCACGATGGGTGCGCCGGTTTCGGCCGCCAGCCAGCTGCCGCCGATGCCGTACTTGCCTTTTTCGCCGGGGGCGACGCGGGTGCCTTCGGGGAACACCAGCACCCAGAAGCCTTGCGCCAGCTTGGCGCCGCCCTTGGCCACGATCTGCTTCAGCGCCTCGCGCCCGGAACTGCGGTCGATGGCGATGGGCGAGAGCAGGCGAAACGCCCAGCCGAAGAACGGCACGTTCAGCAGCTCCTGCTTGATCACCGGCGAGACCGGCGGAAACAGGAACAGGAAGGCCACGGTTTCCCAGGCCGACTGATGCTTGGCGAGAATGATGGTGGGCTGCGACGGCAGGTTTTCACGCCCTTCGACCACATAGCGAATACCCAGCACCCAGCGCGCCAGCCAGATCACCAGATGGTTGTAACCGGTGATCAGCCGGTAGCGCGCGTGCGCGGAAAACGGAAAGCTGAACAGGGCGACCAGGCTGAACAACACCGTCAGCAGGGTCTGGAAAAAAGCGAAAATCAACGAGCGGACAAGGTTCATGTTGACAGGGTAAGCAATTGGTCGACCGCCTCGCTGAGGTCATCGAACACCGTCGTATTTTTTGGCAGGCCGCCCGCCGCCAGGGTTTTCTTACCCTTGCCGGTTTTGACCAGCAAGGGCCAGGCATCGACGCTTTCCGCCACCAGCAGGTCGCGCAGCGAATCGCCCACCACCGGCACGCCGACCAATTCCTTGCCGTAGCGCGCGGCAATCTCGTGGAACAGCCCGGCCTTGGGCTTGCGGCAACTGCAATCCATTTCGACCGAATGCGGACAGAAAAACACCGCCTCGATGCGCCCGCCCGCCTGCATGACCGACTTGTGCATCTTGGCGTGGATGGCGTTGAGCGTGGCCATCTCGAACAAGCCGCGCGCGAGGCCGGACTGGTTGGTCGCCACCACCACGCGCCAGCCTTCGCGCGTCAGCCGCGCGATCGCTTCCAGGCTGCCGGGTATGGGTTTCCATTCATCGGGCGATTTGATGAACTGGCTGGAGTGGACGTTGATGACACCGTCGCGGTCGAGAATGATGAGCTTCATGGCATTAGTTTAGGCCGCCAGACGCGAGAGGTCAGCCACCCGGTTCATGGTCTGGTGCAGCTGGTTCAGCAGCGCCAGCCGGTTGGCTTTCAGCGCGGGATCGTCGGCGTTGACCATCACGCTGTCGAAGAAAGCGTCGACCGGGGTTTTCAGGGCGGCGAGCGCTTGCAGGGATGCAGTGTAGTCGCCTGCCTCGAAGGCGGCGTCGGCCAAAGGTGCAATTTCGCTCAGAGCAGCGAACAGCGCTTTCTCTGCATCCTCGACGAAGCGTGCCGGATCGGCGCTCTCGCCCACCGCGCCTTCGGCTTTTTTGAGGATGTTGCCGACGCGTTTGTTTGCAGCAGCAAGAGCAGGGGCTTCAGGCAAATGAGCAAATTCGCGCACTGCGATCAAACGTCTTCCGACTTGATGGAAACGATCCGGGCGTAATGCCAGCACAGCGTCGACGGTCTGAGCCGACGACCCCGATTCACGTAGAGAGTTAGCGAAGCGCTCGTAGATAAAGTCGGTGACTTCAGACACTGCCTCGGAGCGGAGCGAAACCTTGAATGCCGCTGATGCCTCACGAATCGGCGTAGACAGGGGCAAGTGGTGTTCTGCAAGCAGACGGATAACTCCGAGCGCGTGCCGACGCAACGCGAACGGATCCTTGTCGCCAGTCGGCTTCTCGCCAATGCCGAACAACCCCACCAGTGTTTCCAGCTTATCCGCCAAGGCCACACACACACCCACGGGATTACGCGGCAGTTCGTCACCGGAAAAGCGCGGCTTATAGTGGTCTTCGATCGCAAACGCGATGTCGTCAGCAAGGCCATCGTGCTGCGCGTAGTAGCGCCCCATGATGCCTTGCAACTCGGGGAACTCGCCGACCATATCGGTCAGCAAATCAGCCTTGGCCAGCAAGGCAGCCTGGTCGGCTTTAAGCGCCAGCGCCTCGCCACCGATCTGTTCGCCAATGGCGCGGGCAATCGCCTGCACCCGGGTCACCCGTTCGCCCTGGGTGCCGAGCTTATTGTGATACACCACCTTGGCCAGACCCAGCACGCGCGAATCGAGCGCCTTTTTGCGATCCTGGTCAAAGAAGAACTTGGCATCGGCCAGCCGCGGGCGCACCACGCGCTCGTTGCCCTCGATCACGGCGGAGGCATCGGCGGGCGAGATGTTGGAGACGATGAGGAACTGGTTGGTCAGCTTGCCGCTGCTGTCCAGCAGCGGGAAATATTTCTGGTTCGCCTTCATGGTCAGGATCAGGCATTCCGGGGGCACATCGAGGAAAGTGGTTTCAAACGTGCCGACCAGCACATTGGGCCGCTCGACCAGCGCGGTGACCTCGTCCAGCAGCGCGTCGTCGTCCACCGGCTTGAAACCCAGCGGCGCGGCCGCGGCCTGCAACTGGCGCACGATGTCGGCACGACGCTCGGCGAAGCTGGCGATGACCGCGCCCTCGTCCTTCAACTGCGCGGCGTAGCTGTCGGCGGACGCCAGCACCACCGGGCTCACGCGCGCTTCGAAGCGATGGCCCTGCGTGTCGCGCCCGGCGTTCAAACCCAGCACCGACACCGGCACGATGTCCGCGCCATGTAGCGCGACCAGACCGTGCACCGGGCGCACGAAGTTGACGGTGGTCCAGCCGTCGGCCAGCGGATACGTCATCACCTTTGGAATCGGCAGTTTCGCCATCGCGCTTTCCAGCGCGCGCTGCAAGCCTTCGGCCAGCGGGACGCCCGCTGCGACGCTGTCGTAAAACAGCGCTTCGTTCTTGCCGTCAGCCGCGCGCCGCAAGCCGGCCACCGCAGAGGCGTCGGCACCCAGCGCAGCCAGGCGCTTCAACAGCGCAGGCGTCGCGTTGCCGGCGGCATCAAGGCCCACCGCAACCGGCATCAGCTTGGTCGACACGGACTTTTCCGCCGCGCAAGCCAGCACGTTTGCCACATGCACGCCGAGCCGGCGCGGCGAAGCAAAGTGGCTGACCGCGGCTTTTGCATCGGCCAGCCCTTGCGCGACCAGACTTTCGGCGAGTGCGGCAGCAAACGCCTCGCCCAGTTTTTTCAGCGCCTTCGGCGGCAGCTCTTCGACGAAGAGTTCGACGAGCAGGTTTGCTGCCTTAATCACATCGGTGCTCATGCGGCCTCCTTCTTCGCCAGGCTCGCCTGCACTTCTTCGGCCCATTCGCGTGGCGCCATCGGAAAGCCCAGCCGCGCGCGCGAATCAAGGTAGCTCTTCGCCACCGCGCGCGCCAGATTGCGGATGCGCCCGATATACGCCGCGCGCTCGGTCACCGAAATCGCGCCGCGCGCGTCAAGCAGATTGAAGGTGTGCGCGGCTTTCAATACCTGTTCGTAGGCCGGCAGCGCGAGTTGCGCCGCAATCAGTTCCTGTGCCTTTTTCTCGTGCGCGCTGAACGCCGTCAGCAGAAAATCGACATCGCTGTGCTCGAAGTTGTAAGTCGACTGCTCGACTTCATTCTGGTGATACACGTCGCGATAAGTCAGTCCTTCCGTCCACACCAGGTCGTACACGCTCTCGACGCCCTGCAAATACATGGCGAGGCGCTCCAGACCATAGGTGATTTCGCCGGTGATCGGTTTCACGTCGATGCCGCCGACCTGCTGGAAATAGGTGAATTGCGTCACCTCCATGCCGTTCAACCACACCTCCCAGCCCAGCCCCCAGGCGCCCAGCGTGGGGTTTTCCCAGTCGTCCTCGACGAAGCGCACGTCGTTCTTCTTGAGGTCGAAACCCAGCGCTTCGAGCGAACCGAGATACAGCTCCAGAATGTCTGACGGTGCGGGTTTGAGCACGACCTGAAACTGGTAGTAATGCTGCAGTCGGTTGGGGTTGTCGCCATAACGGCCGTCCTTGGGACGGCGGCTCGGCTGCACGTAAGCGGCCTTCCACGGCTCGGGCCCGAGCGCACGCAGGAAAGTCGCAGTATGCGAAGTGCCGGCGCCGACTTCCATGTCGTAGGGCTGCAGCAGCGCACAACCGCGCTCGCCCCAGTAGCGTTGCAGGGTGAGGATGATGTCCTGAAAGGTGGGTTTCACGGCAGATAGGCGGCTTTTCGGTAAAGCGGCATTTTAGCTTGGTTGGAGCGGGTTTCGGGAGCTTGGCCTGCGCGGCCGCCGACCCCGCCCGCAGCACGAAATCTGCGGCAGTTTTCCCCGTAGAATTTCCCGTCTATATTCTGGGCGGAAAGGTGAGCATGCCAGGCAAGCGATCCAGGCTCCGGCAACTGCGAACCTTGCCTTGCATACTCAAAACATTTCTGGCCGCGGCCAGACAAAATCCATTCGGGGAGCGCAAGCATGCTGAAATATTTTTCTCTGCCATCGTCACGCGCCCTGCCAGCCCGTCTCGCCGCGGTTGCTCTCGCAATCGTCCTGAGCGCCTGCGGCGAGGGCGAAAAAGCCCCTGCCGCAACGGTCGATACCAAGCCATCCGCCCAGCCGCCCCAGGTAGCTGTCACTGCCCCGCCGGAAGAAACAGGCCAGCTCACAATCGACTTGGACCGAACCGCCAAACCCTGGACCGGCGATCTCGACGGGATGATCGAGCGGCGTGTCATTCGCGTTCTGACGACCTACAGCAAGACCAGCTATTTCGTCGACCGGGGCAGCCAGCGTGGAGCAACCTACGACATTTTCCGTGTGTTCGAGGCGGACCTGAACAAGAAGCTGGCGCAGGACAACAAGTTGAAGAGCAGACATCTCAAGGTGCATGTGATCTTCATCCCGGTGGGCCGGGAGGGCTTGCTACCGGCACTGGCCGCCGGCAAGGGCGATATCGCGGCGGCAAACCTCACTGACACGCCCGTGCGGCGCAAGCAGGTCGATTTTTCCGCGCCGGTCTATCCCAACGCCAGTGAAGTGGTGGTGTCCGGTCCGGACTCACCTCAGGTATCCAGCGTGGACGACCTGGCCGGCAAGACGGTGTTCGTGCGCAAGACCTCCAGCTACCACGAAAGCCTGATGGCGCTGAACCAGCGCTTGGCCTCCGAGAAAAAACCCGCCGTGATCATCAGGGAAGCGCCGGAGGTGCTGGAGGATGAAGACCTGATCGAAATGGTGAATGCCGGCCTGATGCCACTCATCGTGGTGGACAAGCATATGGCGGACTTCTGGAAGCAGGTGTTCCCTGGCATCAAGGTGCATGACGATGTGGCCGTGCGTACCGACGGCAATATCGCGTGGGCGATTCGCAAGTACAGCCCACAGCTCAAGGCCGCCCTCGATGATTTTCTGGCGCGCAACGCCAAGGGTTCCACCACGGGCAATGTCATCCTGGCCAAATATTTCAAGAATGCCGGGTACGTGAAGAACGCTGCTGCGGAATCCGAGCGCAAGAAACTCCGCACCCTGGTGCAGTATTTCCAAAAATACGGCGATCAGTACGGCGTCGACTGGCTGCTGATGGCCGCCCAGGGCTATCAGGAATCCCAGCTGAACCAGTCTGTCCGCAGCAAGGTGGGGGCCATCGGCGTGATGCAGATCATGCCCGCCACCGGCAAGGACTTGAACGTAGGCAACATCGCCGAGATCGAACCGAACATTCATGCCGGCATCAAGTACATGCGCTGGATGATCGATCACTACTACGGCGATGAACCCATGACCCAGCTCGACAAGGCGCTGTTCGCGTTCGCCTCCTACAACGCCGGCGCCGGGCGGGTCGCGCAGCTGCGCAAGGAAGCGGTCAAGCGCGGGCTGAACCCGAACGTCTGGTTTCACAACGTGGAATATGTGGCCGCCGATAAAATCGGCGCGGAGACGGTGACTTACGTGTCCAACATCTACAAGTACTACATTGCCTACAAGCTGCTGATGGAGGTCCAGGCGGAGAAGGCCCGGGTCACGAAGCCGGTCGGGGCCAAGCAGCCCCGATAAAAAAGGGAGTAAAGGGTAGCGTCCTCTTTAACTCCTTTAACCCTTCTTTAACCCTTTAACCAAGGTAGCCGGGAAACATCCTGCGCAATAACGAAGGTACCGAGTGCACCTTACGCGCGCTTGCGCGTAGCCGATGTTGCGCGAGGCGTTCCCGGCTCTGCATGGGCATCAACGTAAGTATCGATGAGCTTCCGGATCATGCGCTGATACTGCGTGTGATGTTTGGAGGCTTCGGACTTGAAGAAGTCGACGCTCTTCTTGCTCAGCGCAATGGTGACCTTGACCCCTTCCTCGCGGAACGCAAGCTCCTCGGGCGGCGGGAGAAAATCCAGAATGACCTTGGCATCAACCGGCTCGTCGGTGTACTTAATTTTCGTGCTCATAAATTGCCTTTCCCTTCCGCCAGTAACCGGCGCCAAAGATTCGTATAACCCCACTGCGATAGGTAAAGCGAACAGTGAGGGTGCCGCCCTCGACCCTGCCGAAACAGAAATAGCGTTTCTCGCCTTCGCTATGTGCGAGGTCCTCGGCGATGACGCGGTGCGGGTCGGCAAACGCATATTGCGCCAGCGAGAAAGCCACCCCGTGCTTCTTCCGGTTTTCAGCATCCTTGTTTTCGTCCCACTCGAACCGGGCTTTGTTCATACGCTCACGCTAGCATGGCAATGGCGAATTAGCCATATAAATGTATGGGGAATTACGGCAGGTCCAATGTCAAAGCTCCAACAGCGAAACCTGAAGGCTTGGGATTGGTGATTGTTGGGCTCACCCTGAACTGTCGGCTGTTTGCCGGGGAGATTCATTCGACGCATTACGCCTACGGCTAATGTGCCCTACACGGGCTATCGTGGTACAGCCCGGATAACAACGGGCGCGCCCTTTGCCGGCCTGAGTTTCCAAGGATAGGCATGAACGAGTTGTAATTTCTCGCCTTCCCAGCGCAAGTCTGAAAACTTTCCGGGCCAACCGACTGTAGCGACATTTGGCCGACCTTTGGTAGGCACGGTCCCTTTGGGGAGTACCGACACATTAACAAACTTGGCTGGGTTGCCCCTGCATTCGAATACGTAGGCATAAGCCGTGCGCGCACCATCTGAGGAGTCAACCGCCTTCAGAATCCTTGTGACACAAGATGGGACTTGATCCGGGGCCGGTTGTACGAAACTCACCGTCAACGCGCCAAAGAACAGCATCCATGCACCGAGCACAGCGGACTGCCCAATCCGTTTGTAGTTCTTCTCGTTATTTCGTTTATCGAAGTGGTCGACAATAATTGCCACAAAGCTCAATGCCGCCAGTAGCCATGATGTGTACATGAGCCAGGCAGACACCCCATGCAGATGCAAGGTGCTCCGTTTCGCGGGCATCATCAGATCGTCGACCCACACCCCCCAGCTACCCCAAAAAACAAGGATCAAAACTGTCGCCGCCGAGAAAAACAAATCGCCCTTGGTATAGGCGTTTGGTCGGTATTCCACTTGGGGGGGCGTTTCACCTGCATCCGGCCTGAAGATGCGATTCAAGGCGTCCAGAATTTCGTCGCCCGTGTCAGGCACTTTTGAAATATCGATCAAAACGGGCGACTCAAGCACACCCTGTCCATCCTCATATTGCCCTCCCAGCAAGTCGATCTGGATACGGTTCTTGCGTGCGTCTGCCAACTTGATATCGGCAACGGCGGACCATGGAATGGAACGGGTAGGCATCACCCACAGGGAATGAAAGTTTGCCCGCACTGCTGCTGCTTTTGCGCCCGGCAACAGCATGCTGATCAACATGCCGAGAATGAATCCAAATGGAGAAAATACTAGGCCTACACCGGGCATGCTCCAGGCTATAGCGGCCAATGCCAATGCCACGAACAGCGACATCAGGGCCGCCACAGCCATGTTTCCAGCCCAGCCCTGCTTCACAGCATATTCGCCCAACGTCTGGCTAGTGTTCGATATCGGAATTTCACTCTGTGGCCCAGCTGTAAGCCATGCATCCAGCTTTTGGAGTGATTTCGGATTAAGCCTGAGACTGTTCAAATCAATCGGCATACGCCATGCGCGTCCCTCCTCCAGAACGTCAATCAAGACCTCTTCATTTTCCCTTTTGATTTTCTTAACGTTTTCCCAGTCGAGCGATCGACCGAGGCTTCTGATGTAGAGCCCTTTCACTTCGAAAAGAAACTCAGGCCGGCGGGCATTGATATATGCGCCAAGCAGAGCCCCGAAACCTGCAAGCCCGAGCATGATCGCAAGCGCGAAGGGGCCCTGGCCTTCCATCGATGACGTCCAGATCATCGCCGCAAATACAACGACCAGCGCAATCAGCAACCACCAGCCTCTAAGGTCGCTTTTCCACCTGACTTTCAATGGTTGTAGTTCGCCTGTATGCATTGGATTTCTCTCCAAAACAATTGCTGTTTGCCTCTAGCAGCTAGAGGCCGCGCTAAGTATTACAACAGCCGATTTATATCAAGCCTCGGGGTTCTCCAGCACCTCAATCTCCCCCGACAACTCCAGCCACTCCCCCTCTTCAATCGCCAGTTCGTCAATGACGTGCTGGAGCTGTTTGCCGGTTTCGGTAATCTCCTCGACTGAAAGCGTGCCCCCCAAACGGGCTTCGAACGCCGCTTTTTCCGCCTGCAGCGCAGCCATGCTTTTGTCGAGCTTCTCCAGCTTCTGCCTGAGCGATTTGAGCTTGCCCGATGACACCGGCTTCTTCGCCGCCACCGGCGCGGGTTCAACGGCCTTCACCACCGGCGTTTCTGCCTGCTTGCCGGCCTGCTTCAACTCTTCGCGCAGGCGCTTGCCTTCGTCCAGCAGGTAACGCTGGTAATCGTCGAGGTCGCCGTCGAACGGCTCGACGCCGCCGCGGCTGACCAGCCAGAATTCGTCGCATACCGAGCGCAACAGGGCGCGGTCGTGACTGACCAGCATGACGGTGCCTTCGAATTCGTTGAGCGCCATCGCCAGCGCTTCGCGCGTGGCCAAATCCAGGTGGTTGGTCGGTTCGTCGAGCAGCAGCAGGTTGGGGCGCTGCCAGACGATCATGCACAGCACCAGCCGCGCCTTTTCGCCGCCGCTCATGGTGCCGACGGCCTGCTTGACCATGTCGCCGCTGAAGTTGAAGGTACCAAGAAAGTTGCGCAGATCCTGCTCGCGGCTGCTGAACTGGCCGGCGCCGCCGTTGGCGATGGTGTCGCGCGCCAAACGGATCATGTGTTCCAGCGGGGTGTCCTTGGGGCGCAGCACGTCGAGTTCCTGCTGGGCGAAGTAGCCGATGTTGAGTCCGCGGCCTTCGATGACTTCGCCGGCGACGACTTTCAGTTCGCGCGCGACGGTTTTCACCAGCGTCGATTTGCCCTGACCGTTGGCGCCGAGAATGCCGATGCGCTGGCCGGCGAAGACGGATTTGCTGACATTGCGCACGATCACGGTCGGCGGGGTTCCGGCAGGTGCGCCGGCAGGTGGCGGATAGCCGAAGCTGGCGTCGTCGATGCTCAGCATCGGGTTGGGCAGATTCTGCGGTTCCTGGAATTCGAAGGTGAATTCGGCGTTCGCCAGCATCGGCGCCAGCTTTTCCATGCGGTCCAGCGCCTTGACCCGGCTTTGCGCCTGCTTGGCCTTGCTGGCCTTGGCCTTGAAGCGGTTGATGAAGTCCTGCAGGTGGGCGATCTTGTCCTGCTGACGGGCGAACGCCGCCTGCTGCAGCACCATCTGCTCGGCGCGCATGTCCTCGAAGGTGCTGTAGTTGCCGCCGTAGCGGGTGAGCTGGCCGTTTTCGATGTGCAGGGTGACGTTGGTAACGGCGTCAAGAAACTCGCGGTCGTGGCTGATCACCAGCATGGTGCCGGGGTATTTTTTCAGCCAGGCTTCCAGCCACACCAGCGCGTCGAGGTCGAGGTGGTTGGTCGGCTCGTCGAGCAGCAGCAGGTCGGACGGGCACATCAGCGCGCGCGCCAGCTGCAGGCGCATGCGCCAGCCGCCGGAAAAGCTGTTGACCGGCTGGCCGAGTTCGCGCACCTGGAAACCCAGGCCGAGGATCAGCGCCTGCGCGCGCGACTGCGCGTCGTGCGCGCCGGCGTCGTGCAGCGCCATGTAGGCGTGCGCCATGCGTTCGCCGTCGTCGCTTTCTTCGGCCGCGGTGACTTCGACCTGCGCGGCCGCCAGCATCGTGTCGCCTGCGATGACGAAATCGGTCGCGGACTCGCTGGTTTCCGGCATGTCCTGCGCCACCTGCGCCATGCGCCACTGCGACGGGATGGAAAAGTCACCCTTGTCCTCGTGCAGGGTGCCGTTCAACAGCGCGAACAGGCTAGATTTGCCGGCGCCGTTGCGCCCCACCAGGCCGACCATTTCGCCGGGGTTAATGGTGGCGTTGGCGTTGTCGAACAGCACCCGGGAACTGCGCCGGAGGCAGATATTTTTAAGCTGGATCATGCGGTTGTGTGCGCGGACGCACCCTGACTCAGTGATGCGGGAGGGCGGATTCTACCCTGCCAGCCCGCTGCGGCCGCTTTGCGGTGTCTCCTGTTTGGCAGTTCGACGCGGACTGTCATGATTTCATCAACCCGCGCGCCGCCCGATGCCGCCGCCGGAGAACCCATCCTGGCTATCCAATTGATTTAAATGGACTTTACAAACAGCCGCCGGCAAGCAGACTGGATGGCACAGGCATTGCATGTAGTGAGGCATCCAAACGCAATCAGGAGCGCATCATGAAACTCAACTTCGGCCAAACCCAACTCGTCCTTGCCCTCAGCAGCTCGCCCTTCGACTGGTTCTACGGCCACACCGAACGCATGAGCCTCACCAGCCTGTCGCTGCTGTTCGTGCAGTTTTCCCTGTTTGCCCGCCAGCCGAGTGTGTAATGCAACTGAATCGATGCATCAACGTGAGCCTCGCCTTGTCCCGCTCACCGCTGGCGCTGTTTAACGGCAGCACGAACCAGATGTCGATGTTCAGCCTGACGCTGCTGTTCATCGAACTGCGCGTGTTGCGCCGCCAGCCTGCGTATTGCCCGCAGATGCCGCGCACCTGATTTTATCGCCGGCGCAATTCCAGCACGGCTTCCAGCCCGCCGCTTGCCCGGTTGGCCAGTTCCACCTTCCACCCGTTTGTTTCCGCCAGCTGACGCACCAGCGCCAGCCCCAGCCCGGTTCCCCCTGTCTGCAGCGAACGCGAAGCTTCCAGCCGGTAAAACGGCCTGAACACCTTTTCCAGCTGATCCTCGGGAATGCCCGCGCCGCTGTCGCGCACGATCACCCTGGCCGATTGTTCCGTGCATTCCAGCGCCAGCTCGACCGGCGTGCCACCACCGTAGCGCTGCGCATTCTGGATCAGGTTCGCCACGATTTGCCGCAGCGCCAGCCGGCCCCCCTCGATTTCGCAGGGCGCCGCAGATGACCAGGACAAGCCGGCCTCCGCCGCCACCTCCAGCAGCAAAGCCGCAAGATCGAAGCGCGCGCGCGGTTCGGCCTGGGTGGTGCGCGCCAGTTCCAGATAACCGCCGATCAGCCGGTTCATTTCGGCCAGATCGTTGACCGCGCGGTCGATACGCGCCTGATTAGAGCTGGCGCGGGCGGTATCCGCCGGGCTGGCATCGTCGCGCAGCATTTCCAGATTGAGCTGCAGGCGCGTCATCGGCGTACGCAAATCGTGCGAAATGCCGGCCAGCAAAGTGGTGCGGTTATCCAGCAATTCACGCACCGCACGTGCCATGCGGTTGAAACGGCGCGCCAGTTCGGCCAGTTCGAAAGGCCCGGTCTCCGGCAGCGGTTCCGGCAGCTCGCCCGCGCCCACCTGCCCGGTTGCCTCGACTGCGCGCGCCAGCGGAACCGTGATGCGGCGCACCAGCAGCAGCGCCGTCAGCAGGCTCAGAAAGGTCCCCAGCGCGACCACCGCCACCGCGGCCAGCGGCGTCTGGACGGCATAGCGATCGGGAAAAAACCCCACCCGCAAGTCGTGTCCGCCGAGCGGAATGTCCAGCCAGGCCGCAGCCGAACCCGGCACGCCGCGCAAGGCCACCGTCTCGCCCAGGCGCTGGTTCAGTGCACTCTCGATCTGGCGGCGAAAAGTGAACGGCGGCGCGCTGGCTGTCGCGCCGACATCGACGGTGGTCAGGCGCAAACCATGGCGCTTCGCAAGTTCGCGCTCGAACGCCGCGCGCGTCTGCGGTGGCAACTCCACCCAAGTTTGCGCCGACAGCACGATCAGGCCCGCCAGATCGTTCGCCGAACGCTCCGCCACCGGCACGATCAGGGTGCGATACATCACCCAGAACGCAGCCGCCTGAAACACGATGAAGGCGAGCGCCAGCGTCAGCGCGGTGCGGGCGAATAGAGAATGGGGCATGGGTCAGGAACTTGTGGAATGACATTCCCGCCAGAAATGGCGTCGGCCAACCCCGACTGAGCCGGTCGCAGGTTTCGCCGCCAACGGGCACTCACTTGATGAATACCGGCTCTCGCGCCGACAACAGTTCGTCGATACGGCAGGGCTTGTGAATGGCGTAGCCCTGAGCATAGTCAACCCCAATTTCCCGGAGCGCCTCCAGGATCAGGGGCGATTCCACGTATTCGGCCACCGTGATCAGACCCAGCGAATGTCCAATGTCGTTCATCGACTTGACCATGGCATAGTCGTCCGAATTCTGCAGCATGTCCTTGACGAAGCCGCCGTCGATTTTAAGCGTATCGGTGCGCAGGTTTTTCAGGTGGGCGTAAGAAGTGAAGCCGCTGCCAAAGTCGTCGAGTGAAAACTTGCAGCCAAAGCGACGAATTTCCCGGATGAAATCCTGCGCGGCGCCATAACTTTCGATGGCGGCGGTTTCCGTGATTTCGAAGGCGATTTTGTGGGTGGGGATGTCGCTGCCCGGCAGCACCTGCTGCAGATAGCTCATCACCTCGGGATTGCTCAGCGAGTTGGCCGAAAGGTTGATGGCGAACCCACCCAGGGACGCAAAACCCGACGGGTTGGCTCTGATCCATTCGAACACGTTCCGCATCACCCAAATATCCAGTTCGTGTGAACGCTGCAGGCTTTCTACTGCGGGAACGAAGTGCACGGGGCTGACTTCCTGTCCGGCCTCGCTATCGATACCCAGCAGAATCTCGTAATAGGGCAGAAGCGAGGTGTTGTCCGTATTGATGGGCATTACCTGTTGGCAGCGCAAATACAAGCCGCTCCCTTTGAGAAAGGAGTCGAGGCGTCCTGCCCAATCCATCATGGATTCCTGGGACTGCAACTGCGGGCTGGACTGCTCATAAATCTGCATCCGGTTGCGCCCCATTGATTTTGCCGTGATACACGCCGAGTCGGCATGCCGGATGGCTTCTGCCGCGCTGAACCGGGTCGGCGCATATTCGGTCAGGCCGATATTGAAACCGATGCTGTAGCTGTGCTCCCCATGCTGGAAATGGAAATCCTTCACCTGCTTGAGCAGGCTATCGACGGCCTGGCAACCGTCGTCCCGGCTGCAGTTGGGCAGCAGAATCGCCAGGGTATCGTCGCGGAACGTGGCGATGGCGGCATCAGGGCCGATTTGCGCGCGAACCTCGTTGGCCAGACTGCGGGCCAGGCTTTCTGCAGCAGCCACACCGCAGGTGTTGTTGATCATGCGGAACTGGTCAAACTCGATGATGCCAATCGCGTGCGCTTTGTCCTCCTGGTCCGGCATGGCCAGATGGTTCAAGTGATGCATGAAACCCTTGCGATTGAGCAATCCCGTCACCGGGTCGTGCATGACCTGATGCACCATGCGCTGATAAGTCTCATCGAACAAGGCATGTTCCGAGCGCTCGAACAGCGGCATATCCAGATCCTTGCCCGGATTGACGAGCCCCCCCTGCATGCGCCTGGAAAGCTCGGCCAGCGTGAACTCGGTCTTGCTGGTCGCGGAGCGGTTGGCGAAGGCGCAGCCTAATGGCGGCTGGCTGACCCAGATGAGCTGCATCGGAACCTTGCCGTCGTCCAGACTGAAATCCCACCAGTCGCCCACTCGCAGGCGTTCCGCCAGCCGGCGATGCGCGGGCGCATCGTCCCCCTCACCGTGTGATGTAGCCAATCTGCCCGGCGGGACCAACACCATCGCGCTGGCGGTTGCTGCGGCTGCGGGACGCAACGACGCATCGGCCAGCCTGTCGCCCAACTCATCCATGAATGCAGCCAACAGCTTGGCGTCGACGTTGACCGTTGCCAGCGTGCGCTCGACCTCGCTCAGCAATGCCTGGGCCGCCTCAGGGGCTCGGGACGCGTCCACATGATCAGGGCCGAGCCAGGCGAACAGCCGATCCAGCACCGCCAGGCCCGCGTCCCACAAGTCACCCTGCGCGCCCTGGCGCATTTCCAGCAGAACGAGATACTGGCGCCAGCCCGCATCCAGCAGGCGCAACAGCATGGCCGGCACTTCGCGCCCCGCCAGGCGCTGTTCCAGTGCTGCGTTGACCCGGGTGCGGGCCGAACGGATGCGCTCCCGTCCCTCGCTGGCTTCCTGCAGGCGCGCCACCCGCGTTCTGCGGACTTGCAGGATCGGCAACAACACCTTTTCGAGACTGTCGCGAACCCCCTCGAAAATGCCGGGGTCCTCATCGGCCCGAGCGCAGACACGATCCACCAACAGGTAGAGGAATCGTTGCAGCTTGGCATCAAAAAACTTGCCCTTGTCATCCGCCGCCACGGCGTATTGCTCAATGAGGTTGAGCACCTGCCGGGCGGGATGATCCGGCAAGTTGGGGAAATTGGCGTCCTGCAGCGCAAGCTTGAGCAGCGGACGCTCCAGCCGCTTCACCAGCAACTCCACGTCCGAACTGGGCACGAAGTCCGCCCGTGCCCGGGCGAACAAATCCGAGGTGGTATCCAGAATTCGCCGATGGTCCGGCGCAATCCATCTGGCACCGCCCCCGCTCGATGCGATGTGCGCATCGATCTGATCGGTCAATGAAGCGGGCATACCCGCCGTTGCCTGGCTCACGCGTGGCAAGCTGTCCAGGGCGAGCTGCAACTCGCGCAGGCTGGCCTCCGGCAACGTCGCCCCGGCGCTGCTCGACCCGGGAGGTCGCAGCGCTGACTCATCGCGCCCGACCATCTGGCGGGCGGTCTGTTGCATGCGGCTGACCACTTGCAGGATCTCGGGCCGCGCGGCAACCGGATGTCCCGGGGCAGCACCCATCTGGCGACTGGATCGCGCTGCAGGCGCCACCGGTGCAACACTGGCTGCACGTCGTTGAGACTGATTGAGGGTCGCCAGAATACGATCCAGACTGTACTCGGCGCTTTCCGGCGTTTGGGGCGTACCCGCCTGATCCTGCTTGTAAAGTGCGTTCAGCGTATCCGCGATTTCGGCAAGATCCGGCCTCGGCTTGTCACTTTCAACGGGTTGAACCTCTGCCGCTGCGGCCGGGGCAGGCTTCGATTTCGCCTTGCCGCGGCCCGGCTCGGGCAGGGTGGCCGGTTGCAGGGAAGCCAGCGTCTGGTTGAGCTGCTTGTAAAGCGCCAAACTATGGTTCGACACCGCTTGCCCGAGCGTTTTGTAGAGAACCGCCCGCATGGGGTTGGAGAAATCCAGCACCTGAATGGCATCCTGGAAAGCACGGCCGATCATTTCCGGGCCAAGGGAATTGTTTTTTCGGTCGACCGGCATGCCGATCAGCCTGCTGTAGCGCTGTTCGAACTCACCGAGCGGGGTCGCAATAGCCGTCTCGATCTGCTTGATAACCGCCGACAAACTCAGCCAGTCCTCGAATTCGGCCTCGTCGACAAGGGACAGCTTTTTCGCTGCGGGTGCACCCAAAGAGGCTTCCGTGGCCGACCCGGCATACGAGATGCGGTCGCGTACGGCATTGAAAAAATCGCATTCGATCCGGCTGCGGTGCTGTGCCAGTTCCTGAACACCATAATCGTAACGGGAGCGCTCCAGAAAACTCGGCTCGTCCTGACCTGCCTCACGCAGACGCTCCACAGCGCGCTGAAAGAAATCCTGCATCACCCTATCCAGAAAGCTGCGGAACTGGTTGGTGCATTCCAGTTGCAACGCCTGGGTCTGCTGCGGGCTCAGGCCATCGCCCTCCCCGCCGGAATCAGGCTGGGCAAGATGTCCACTTGCCGCCCGCAAGGCCTGCACGACCCCTTCGGGCAGAGTGGCGGTAAAAACACCTACTCCACCGGGCGACACATGCGCGACCCGCCCCTTGCACCGAAATGCGCCGGAGGCGCCCACTTCAAACATCACCTGCACGGAATCGCCCACCAGCGCCGGAAGGGCGGCGTCGGGTGTGCGCGCGCCAGGAAAAGCCACGTACAACCCCGTCTGGCAATAGTCACGAATTTCGGCCGGAATGGCCTCACCTTCGCCAAAACGGATCTGCGCGGTCTGCAATGTGACCAGCCGCGCATGGCGCCGCTGTTCCTTTTTACCTGTTCTGGTAGAAGCAGAAATCATTTTAATTTTATCGGGTGGTCCCTACCAAAAAGATACCCATCAGATTGCATGATATTGGCGCAAAAACAGTACTTCTAGCAGATTACTAATCTTTGCCCCGCGGCACAAACAAATATCCCTGTCCTCGTTGAGTGCGGATGTAAGCCGGACTGGCAGGGTCATCCTCGATTTTCTTGCGCAGGCGATTCACCCGCACGTCGATACTGCGATCGAACGGGTCGCGTTCGAAGCCACGCAGCTGGTCCATCAACCAGTCGCGCGACAGCGCACGGTTGGCATGGCCGACAAAGATTTCCAGCAGTTCGTATTCGCCGCCGGTCAGCACGATTTCGCTGCCATCGCGGGTGAGGGTGCGGGCATCGAGATTGACGACGAACGGTCCGAACACAAAGGTTTTGGCCGGCGCCGCGACCGCCTGCGCGGGTGCCGCATCATGCCGCCGCAGCACAGCGCGAATGCGCGCCAGCAATTCGCGCGGGTTGAAAGGCTTGGGCAGGTAGTCGTCCGCGCCGACCTCCAGTCCAATGATGCGGTCGATATCCTCGCCCTTGGCCGACAGCATGATGATGGGCGGAAATCCCGGCTGCGCGCGCAGGCGGCGGGCAACCGACAGGCCGTCCTCGCCCGGCATCATCCAGTCGAGCACCACCAGCTGCGGCAGACGCACCGCCAATAGCCGGCCCAGCGCGGCCGCATCGGCCGCCATCTCGACCGCGTAGCCTTGCGTACCCAGATACTCGGCCACCAGTTCACGGATGCCGGGGTCGTCATCGGTCACGTAAATCAGATCTTTTTTCATGCGGCAACTATAGCGCGGCATCCGCACCCTTCGCATCCGGTTACAAAGCGTTACAAAATGGCGCCTGCGTGAAACAGAACGCTTACTTTCCCCACCCAAACTGCGAAGCGTGGGAGCGAGACATCGCCCCCGCACAAGGAGACAACATGAACACACGTCACACATGGATCGTTGGTCTGGCTGCACTGGGATGGATGCTGACCGCACCCGCCCACGCCAATCCATACGACCCGGGTGGCTCGTTCATGGTGGCCAAGGACGACCGCCGCGACGACGCCCGTCAGGCCCCGCGCAACGACAAGGCCGGTACGCGCAGCAGCGACAAGCGCGATGACGGCCGCGACGATGCCCAGGGCTACGGCTATGGCTACGAGCGGCGACAGCAACAGGAACAAGGCAACAGCAAGGACCGTTCCGCGTCGCAGCCACGTCGCTAACCCGCACCGCTTCACTCAAGGAGAGTCAGCATGAGTACACGCATTTTCAACACGACCCTGATCGCCGCATTGCTCGCAGCCAGCGGCAGCGCCCAGGCCGACCGCCGCGACGACGATGAAATGACCGTGCGCGCCAAAGTCGTCGCCAGCGAGCCGGTGTACGAAACCATCAACGAACCGCGCAAGCAATGCTGGACCGAAACCAGCGGCCATGAAACGCAAACCTGGCGCTCGGCGCCCAACCCCGGCGGTGCCGTCCTCGGCGCCATCGCGGGCGGCCTGCTCGGCTCGACAGTCGGCAAGGGCAACGGCAAGGTCGCCGCAGCCGCCGTCGGCGCGGCCACCGGCGCTGTGGTGGGCGACCGCTGGAATAACGGCGTGGTCACCGAGTCGCGTCCCGTTCAGGTGGAACGTTGCAGCATCCAGGACAACTACCGTCAAGTGCTGGCCGGTTACGACGTGCGCTACCGCTTCAACGGTCGCGAATTCAATACCCGCCTGCCCTACGACCCGGGCAAATATCTCACCCTCAACGTGAGCTACCGCATTGCGCAGGACCAGCACGACAAGCGCTGGTCCCCAGACGGCCGCAGCTGATTTAGCCGCGCCCCGTCCTCATTCCTGAAAGGAAACCGATCATGTTACGCACCTCATTACTTGCCGCCGTACTTCTCGCCACCCCGCTCGCCGCACTCGCCTCAGGCGGTTATTCCGCGGGCGGCCATAGCAGCCGCGTCGTTGTCAGCGAGCCAAGCGTCGCCGTTTCCATCGGCGCGCCGCTCAGCGGGTTCAATTTTTATTACCAGAGTGGGGGCTTTTACGCGCCGGTGGCGCCGGTCTACTACCGCGCCCCGGTGATCGTGCGGGCGCCGTATTACCCGCCGCATCGCGTGCAGCATTACCCCGCGCGCCACGACTGGCATGGCGGGGGGCGCCATCACCGCGACCGCGACGACGATCATCGCGGGCGGGGCCATGGCCGGGACGATTGAACCCGGTTT
This sequence comes from Thiobacillus sp., assembly GCA_020057245.1. GTDB lineage: Bacteria > Pseudomonadota > Gammaproteobacteria > Burkholderiales > Thiobacillaceae > Thiobacillus. Next base: position 29,904 of record JAGVGD010000098.1, read on the forward strand.
GGTTTACCCGCGCTGAAGGCGCGGGCGTCCGCTCACTGCGTCAGCTTCCAGGCCTCAACGGCAGCCGCGCGCGCACGGAACACCGCTTCGCGCACCTTGTCGGGCACGGCCGCCTGAGCCACTTCACCAGCATCGACTGCGCGGGCGACCGCAAACGCCTGCATCAAATAGGCGGGCGCGGGGAACGCGCGCGTCTCATACCCCGGACGGCCGCGAAAATCGCATTCGCAGGCCTGTAAAAACTCGGTGAAGCGTTGCGGGCGGCGAAATGCATCGACGCGTTCGAGCAACTCGATCACTGTGGCGGCGCGCAGCTCTGGCGCACGGTGCACGTTGCCATGGTCGCGTGCGACCGCAATAGCCAGATCGCGACAATCGGCCGGTACGCGCACGCGTTCGCACAGCGCGCGCACCCGTTCGACGCTTTTGGCTTCATGACCGTGATGCTTCGGCCACAGTTCGGGCGGCGTCGCACCCTTGCCGAGATCGTGGGTCAGTGCGGCAAAGCGCACCGGCAGGCTGTAGCCCTGAGCGGCGGCCCAGTCGACGACGAGCATGACATGGACGCCGGTGTCGATTTCGGGATGATGGGCGGGCGGCTGCGGCACGCCGAACAGGCAGTCTATTTCGGGAAACAGCCGCGCCAGCGCGCCGCAGTCGCGCAGCACCTGGAACATGCGCGAAGGCTGCGCTTCCATCAGGCCGCGCGCAATTTCCTGCCACACGCGCTCGGGCACCAATGCGTCGACCTCGCCTGCGTCCACCATCTGCTGCATCAGCGCCCGAGTTTCCTCTGCCACCGTAAAGTCGGTGAAGCGCGCGGCAAAGCGCGCTAGCCGCAGGATGCGTACCGGGTCTTCGGCGAAGGCGGCGCTGACGTGGCGAAAGACTTTCGCCGCCAGATCGCGCTGCCCGCCGTACGGGTCGATCAGCTTGCCGTCGCCGTCCTCGGCCATCGCATTGATGGTGAGATCGCGCCGCGACAAATCCTGCTCCAGTGTGACATCGGGCGCGGCATGCACGGTGAACCCCTTGTAGCCCTTGCCGGATTTGCGTTCGGTGCGCGCCAGCGCGTATTCGGCATGGCTGTCGGGATGGAGAAAAACCGGAAAGTCCTTGCCCACCGGCTGGTAGCCCAGCGCCACCATCTGTTCAGGGGTGGCGCCGACGACCACGTAATCGCGATCGACTACGGGCAGGCCCAGCAAACGATCGCGCACGGCGCCGCCGACGATATAGGTTTTCATGACGGGCTGGCCGCCTCCCACCTCAGGATCGCTTCACGCGCCCGCTCGTAGCCGTCCTCGTCCACCAGCAGACGCACCAGTCCGTGCGCCGGCAACTCGCCTACCCCGCCTTGCAGATAAGCGCCGACTACCTGAACAGCGATGCCCTCCTGCGCAAGATAGCCTTGGAGAATATGGGCTTCAACCGCATTCGACGCCTCATATACGGTTTGCATGAATGCTAGCGGCCAGCGCCTTCACGGTAGGCGTCGTAACGCGCGCGTGGCGAATCGTCTCGGAGGTATTCGGGCGCGATCGCTTCGAGCGCGACAGGCTGGAAGCCGAACACGTCCGGCCAGCCGCCCTTGCAGACGTTGTCGGTGCACATGGCGTAGTGGTTGTCGCGCGTCATCAGCTTTCTGCCGGGTTTGAACTCCAGCGCCCAAGCCTGCAGAAAAGACGCGAAATTGCCCAGCGGAATCAGGCTGCGTTTCTTGCCGATGATTTCGCCAACGTAGTTCACCAGCTCTTTCAGGCTGTAGGCCTTGGGGCCGCACAGGTCGTAGGTCTGGCCATAGGTCGCGGTGTTGTCGAGGCTGTCGGCAAAGGCGCGTGCAACGTCGTCGACGTGTACCGGCGCAAAGCGTGCAGCGGCATTGGCCAGCGGCATCACCGGGAAAGTCTTGAGCAGGCCGGCGAACATATTGAGGAAGGAATCGCCACGGCCGAAGATGACCGACGGACGGAAAACAGTCACGTTCAGCCCGTAGCCGTGAATCAGCTTGGGGCCGTTGAGATACCAGTTTTCGTGTTCGATATGGTGGACGCCGGATTCGCGCACCAGGAATTCGGCCACGCCCTTGGAGCGCTGATAGGCCGAACGCGAATTGGGATGGGCGCCGAGCGCGCTCATGTGCAGCAGGCGGCGAACGCCCGCTTCGCCGCAGGCATGGATCACCTTGCGCGTCAGCTCGATATGGGTCTGATGGAAATCGCCGCGGCGTGCACTCGGCAGGTCGACACGGCCGATCCGGTTCTCGTGCAGGATGCCGACCAGATTGATCACGGCGTCCATGCCGCGGAAGTTGCGGATCAGGTCCTGCTGGTCATGCACGTCGGCCTCGATCACTTCTACCGTGGGCAGCAGGATCAGTTCCTTGGCCATTTCGCGACGGTGGCTCAGGACGCGTACCTTGAGGCCGCGGGCGGCGAGCTGGCTGACGAGATGGGAACCGACAAAACCGGAGCCCCCCAAGATGCAAATGCGTTCGATCTTCATGATTATTTAAGGTTATCTGTATATAAGGCGATCCTGATTTTAGCGCGGAACACCTGAATTGCGCGCTATTCGTCCCCGGCTGACGCATCGGCAGGCTCGGCGGCAACCGCGGTCTTGCGCGGCGGCACCACGCCCAGCCGGTCTTTCAGCAGCACCGACGGCTGGCCGAAGCGCTGGGCGTAATACATGGCGTTGCTCATCACCTTTTTGACGTAATCGCGGGTTTCGGCGAACGGAATCGACTCAATGTAGACCGCGGCCTCCATCGGCTGGCTGCTGCGCCAGCGCTGCGCCCGTCCCGGGCCTGCGTTGTAGGCGGCGGTGGCGAGCACCGGCGAACCATCGAGACTGGTCTGCACATGCTTCAGGTAGTAGGAGCCGAACTGAATATTGCGCGCGGGATCCTGCATCTCGCGAGTGTCGAAGCCCTTGATCCCCAGCCGCTGCGCAATCCAGCGCGAGGTGGCAGGCATGATCTGCATCAGACCGGCTGCGCCCACACTGGAGCGGGCGACGTTGATGAAGCGGCTCTCCTGCCGCATCAGGCCGAACACCCAGGCTTCGTCGATCTGGTTGTCGCGGGCGGCCTGCTGCGCCAGTTCGCGATACGGCGCCAGAAAGCGCAACTCGAAGTCGTGCAGCTCGCGGGTGCGTTCGGCGGTATTGATGGCGCGGTCGTACCACGCCATTTGCCGCGCTACTTCGGCCGCGGCCAGCAGCTGGGTGTCGGAAAAGTCCTGGATCGCCCAGCTCCACTCCAGCGCGGCATCGCTGCGCAGGTCGAGCGCGTACAAGGCCTGCGCCCGTGCAATGCCGGGATTGCGCGCAATCGCCGCCACATTCTCGCCGCCGGTTTTGACATTGATCTGCGGGGCCGATATCACCGGCCCCAGTTCCTCCTGCGCCAGCTGGCCGTAGTAGTGATGCTCGCGCGACAGCGGCAGGAAAATCGCGTTCGCCGCCTGCCGCTGGCCGTTGGCCTGCAACGCACGTGCACGCCAGTAGCGCCAGACCGGCTGCGCGCGCGACGACTCGGCCATGCTTTCGATCACCCGTTGCACGGTTTTCCAGTCGTCCTCGCGCAGCGCTGCGCGTGCCCACCATTCGCGCTGAAAATCAGTCACGGTGACGTAACCTGCCTGCTGATACCAGGCGAGCGCGACCGGCTCATGGCGGCGCGCAGCCCAGGTGGCGAGCCGCGCCCAGGCGACCTGCTGCTCGGCCTCGCTCAGCTTCGCCGCCACTTTCTGCAATGCAGACTCGGCCGAACGGGAATTGTTTTTTGCAACCTGATCCAGTGCATACAAGGCCAGCTCGCGCTCGCCGCGCTGCTTGAAATCCAGCTTGCCGTTGCTCAACAAGCGTGCCGGATCGCGCGCCGCCTGATCGAATACGCCCGCGGCGGGACGCTGCGCTTCCGGCAGGGCGCGGGACACCGCCTGCGCGACCCGCAGATTGCCCGCCTCCAGCGCCAGCCGCATGCGCCGCCACACATCCTCCTCATTGATGAGCCCGGCTTCCATCAACAGGCTGAACAGGGGATCGCAGGCATTCGGCAGATCGCGTCCGCTGAACCACAAGGCCACCGCCTCGCGCGCCTGGCTGCGGTTGCCCTGCGCCCATTCGGCGCGGTAGGCGTAGCAGCGATGCGTCGCATCCGGCTTCTGCAGGGCGGGATACTCCGCCAGGTATTGCGCCCAGGCGGAACGCACGCCCAGCGACTTGAGCCAATCGCTGCGCACCAGCTCGGCCACGCGACTGCCCGGATAGCGCGCCAGAAAATCGGCCACGCGGGCTTCATCGCCGCGGCCCGCCAGCATCAAACGCCAGTACTCGACATACGGCATCAGGACATGCTCGGCAGGCACCTCGGCCGCGGCGCGTTCGAGGGCGG
>JAGVGD010000173.1 GCA_020057245.1 Thiobacillus sp.
CGGTGCCCGAAGGCGTCGGCGCGATGGCCGCGATCCTGGGCCTGGACGACGACGCAGTGCGCGCCGCATGCCGCGAAGCGGCGGCAGGCGAGGTGGTCGAGGCGGTGAACCTCAATTCACCCGGTCAGGTCGTCATCGCGGGCAACAAGGCCGCGGTCGAGCGTGCGATGGCGCTGGCGAAAGAAAAAGGTGCCAAGCGCGCGTTGCCGTTACCGGTCAGCGTGCCGTCCCATTCATCGCTGATGTTGCCTGCTGCCGAGAAGCTGCTGGCTCATCTGCAAAGCGTGGCGATTGCCGCACCGTCGATTCCTGTGTTGCACAACACCGACGTGCAAAGCCACGCCGATGCGGACGCGATTCGCATGGCGCTGGCGAAACAGTTGCATACGCCCGTGCGCTGGGTCGAGACGGTGCAGGCGCTGAAAGCTGCTGGTATCGAGCGCGTGATCGAATGCGGCCCTGGCAAGGTGCTGGCGGGCCTCAACAAACGCATCGACGACGCACTGCCGGCGGTGGCGCTGGTGGATGAAGCCAGCCTCGCTGCTGCGCTCAATCAATAAGGAGACAACATGCTGCAAGGACAAATCGCCCTGGTCACGGGCGCCAGCCGTGGAATTGGACAGGCCATCGCGCTGGCCTTGGGGCAGGCAGGTGCCACCGTGATCGGAACCGCCACCAGCGACAAGGGTGCACAGGCCATCAGCGAGTATCTGGCGGCGGCCAATATCAAGGGCTGCGGCATGAATCTCAACGTCACCGATGGCGCCGCAGTGGAGGCCGTCATGAGCGCGATCAACACACAGTTCGGCGATGTCGGCATTCTGGTCAACAACGCGGGCATCACGCGCGACAACCTGCTGATGCGAATGAAAGACGAGGAGTGGGACGACATCATGGCGACCAACCTGACGTCGGTTTTCCGCCTGTCACGCGCGGTATTGCGCGCCATGATGAAAGCGCGCAGCGGGCGCATCATCAGCATCGCCTCGGTGGTCGGCGCAATGGGCAACGCCGGGCAGACCAATTACAGCGCGGCCAAGGCCGGCATCATGGGCTTCACCAAATCATTGGCGCGCGAAGTGGGCAGCCGCAATATCACGGTCAATTGCGTCGCACCGGGTTTTATCGACACCGATATGACGCGTGCGCTGCCCGGCGCCCAGCGCCAGGCGCTGCTGGATCATATTCCGCTGGGACGTTTGGGGTCGGTCGACGATATCGCGCAAGCCGTGGTGTTTCTGGCGTCGCCGGCTGCGGGCTATGTTTCAGGCACCACTTTGCACGTCAATGGCGGTATGTACATGGCATGACATCGGCTAATTCCGGTGTGAATTTTGATAGAATTCGGGGCTGCCATTTAACGTGGTTTCAATTTCACGGCTTCAGTTCGAATGAAGCCTATTTTTTTCAAAGAGGGGATCAGTAATGGAAAACGTGCAGCGTGTAATTAAAGTCGTCGCCGAGCAATTGGGCGTGAACGAAGCAGACATCAAGAACGAGTCTTCTTTCGTTGGCGATCTGGGCGCGGACTCGCTCGATACGGTTGAGCTGGTCATGGCTCTGGAAGAAGAGTTCGGCTGCGAAATCCCTGATGAAGATGCAGAGAAAATCACGACCGTCCAGCAGGCGATTGACTACGTCAACAGCCATTCGAGCTGATCGATCGTTTATTAAGCTAGTACTGAGCTGGAAGGGCTGAGTTTGTCCAAACGTCGCGTTGTCGTCACCGGCCTGGGGATCGTTTCCCCGGTCGGCAATACCATTCCGGAAGCCTGGGATAACCTGGTGGCCGGCCGTTCCGGAATCGCCAGGATCACCCGTTTCGATCCCACGCCGTTCGCCTCGCAAATCGCTGGCGAGGTCAAGAATTTCGATGTTGATCAATACATCAACCCGAAAGAAGCGCGCCGCATGGATACGTTCATCCAGTTCGGCATGGCTGCGGGGATACAGGCGATTCGGGATTCCGGCCTGGAAGTGACCGAAGCAAATGCCGAGCGCATCGGCATCAACATCGGCTCAGGCATCGGCGGCTTGCCGCTGATCGAGGCGACGCACGACCTGCTGCTGGAATCGGGGCCGAGGAAGATTTCGCCCTTCTTCATTCCGGGTTCCATCATCAACATGATTTCCGGCAACCTGTCCATCCAGTTCGGTATCAAGGGTCCCAACCTCGCGGTGGTGACGGCTTGCACCACCGGCCTGCATGCGATCGGCATGTCTGCCCGCATGATTGCCTATGGCGATGTCGACGTGATGGTTGCGGGCGGCTCCGAGCAGGCGACCTCGCAGCTGGGCGTGGGGGGCTTTGCCGCAGCACGTGCACTGTCCACCCGTAACGATGATCCTGCGACCGCCAGCCGTCCGTGGGACAAGGATCGCGATGGTTTCGTGCTGGGCGAAGGCGCCGGCGTGATGGTGCTCGAGGAGTACGAACACGCCAAGGCGCGCGGCGCCAAAATCTACGCGGAAGTGGTGGGGTTCGGGATGAGTGGCGACGCTTATCACATGACGGCGCCGAGCACCGACGGGCCCCGACGCTCGATGGTGAATGCGATGCGGGACGCCGGACTTAATCCCGACCAGATTCAGTACGTCAATGCGCACGGCACCTCGACCCCGCTCGGCGACAAGAATGAAACCGATGCGATCAAGCTTGCCATGGGCGAGGCAGCCTACAAGACGGTGGTCAACTCGACCAAGTCGATGACCGGCCACTTGCTGGGCGGCGCCGGCGGCGTGGAGTCGGTGTTCACCGTCCTGGCGGTGCACAATCAAGTGTCGCCGCCGACCATCAATATCTTCTCGCAAGACCCGGAGTGCGATCTTGATTACTGCGCCAACACAGCGCGTGACATGAAGATCGATGCGGCGCTCAAAAACAATTTCGGGTTTGGCGGCACCAACGGTTCTCTCATTTTCAAACGCGTTTGACGCCATCGACAAGCGGACCAACGGCAATCAATCCAGCGGCAACCGATCCGCTTGCGCCGGTCATCCTGGCGTGGTCCGGCCATCCTGATCTGCTTGGCTTGCAGGCCTCGAATCCACAGCGTTATCCGGGTTTGTTCTTGAGCAGTGGCGATGCCGGTTGGGACGTGTTGTTTGCGTTCCCGCAGGACGTCACCCGTGTTGATTCCGTTGCGGGACTTCAGCAGTTGCAATCGCATCCGGCGATGCAACTGCAGCCCGCTCCAATCGATCATTCGCACCCTGGCCTGCCGTTTACCGGCGGCTGGCTGTGCGCATTGGCCTATGAACTCGGCGGCGCGTTCGAACCCAGTGTCGGACTGGCTGACGACGCGGACTATCCGCTGGCGTGGTTGGCGCGCATTCCCGCTGCGATTCTGTTCGAGCGAAGCAGCGGGCGCTGCCTGCTGGTCGCCGAGCATGACTACCGCGCGCTGCTGGATGAACTGGTACACGACCTCGCGCAGTTGCCGTTCTGCGTTCCCGCTTTGCCCGGAATGCGCGAGCTGCATGAAGATGACCCTGCTGCCTTTCTGGCAGGCGTGGCGCAGATCCAGAATTACATCCGTGCCGGCGACGTGTTTCAGGTGAATCTGTCGCGTGGCTGGCAGGCCGGCTTCGACACGCCGGTTGCTCCGGCCGCCCTGTTTGCGCAGCTCATGTCGCGCAATCCCGCGCCTTTCTCCGCCTTGTTGCAGATGGATGACTGGGCGATCGTGAGCTCGTCGCCCGAACGGCTGGTGCGCCTGGGTACGGATCGCAGGCTGGAAACCCGGCCGATTGCAGGGACCCACCCGCGCAGCGAAGATGCAGCCGAAGATGCCGCCTTGCGCGCGCGCCTGCAGGCGCACCCCAAGGAGCGCGCCGAACACATCATGCTGGTTGATCTGGAACGCAACGATCTGGGCCGCGTGTGCGAAACCGGAACGGTGAAGGTGGATGCCATGATGGAAATCGCCAGCTACCGGCATGTGCATCACATCGAGTCGAGCGTGAGCGGAATACTGCGCAAGGGCATGCGCGTATTCGACGCCCTGCGGGCGGTATTTCCGGGCGGCACCATCACCGGCTGCCCCAAGCTGCGCACCATGCAGATCATCCATGAATTGGAGCAAACGCCACGCCGCAGCTACACCGGCAGCGTCGGTTACATCAATCGCGATGGCAGTTTCGACTTCAATATCCTGATCCGCAGTTTTCTGCTGCGCGGGCGTGAGCTGAGCTTTCGCGCGGGCGCGGGCATCGTGGCGGATTCGGATGCAGCACGTGAACTGGACGAGACCCGCGCCAAGGCGCGTGGCCTGCTGTGCACGCTGGGGATGGCATGATTCGGGTCAATGGTCAGGCGATGGATTGCGTCAGCGCACAGGATCGCGGGCTGGCCTATGGCGATGGCGTATTCCGTACGCTGCGCACCGAGGCCGGCCAGCCGCTCTGGTGGGCGGATCATTACGCCAAGCTGGCGGCCGATTGTGCCGCCTTGATGCTGGACTGTCCGGGCGAGGCCACATTGCTTGCCGAAGTGCTTCAGGTGGCCGGGCGGGGGCAGGGCGTAGTCAAAATCGTGCTGACGCGCGGCATGGGCGCGCGCGGTTATGCCTTGCCGGCCGAATCCGCGCCTACCTGCATTGTGATAGCGTCCGCGTTGCCGCAGCATGCCCGGAATGCCGAAGACATACAGGCGCGCTGGTGCCAGCTCAGGCTGGCGCGGCAGCCGAGGCTGGCAGGGATCAAGCATTTGAACCGGCTGGAGAATGTCCTGGCGCGCGCCGAGTGGAACGATCCTGCGATATTGGAAGGCCTGTTGTGCGACGACAGCGGCGCAGTCGTCAGCGGCGTGATGAGCAATGTGTTGTGGGTGAAGGATGACGCACTTTTTACCCCCGATCTGGGTCAGTGCGGCGTGTCGGGTGTGGCCCGGAAGCGGGTGCTGCGCGCGGCGGCGCGCCTGGGGATCCGCACCCATAGCGGCCGGTTCTTGCCAGATGAACTCCTCGCCGCGGATGAAGTCATGATCTGCAACAGCCTGCTGGGCGTGCGCCGTCTGGCGCGCCTGGAAAATAAAACCTGGTCGCCTGCGGGCTGGACCTCAACCTTGAAAACCGCCTTGTATGAAGACGTGGATTAAGCGACTGATCGTGTTGTCTATTCTGGCCGCCCTGATGGGGGCAGGCGGACTGGCCTGGTATGCCAGACAGCCGCTGCAGATCGAGGCTCTGCCTAAAACCGTCAATGTGACGCCGGGAACGAACTTGCGCCGCTTGAGCACGCAGCTCAAAAAGGAAGGCGTGATCCGCAGCGCTTCAGCTTTCTGGCTGCTCGGGCGCGTGCTGGGCAAAGGCAGCTCGCTGAAATCCGGCCTGTATACCCTGGATCAGCCGCTGACGCCGTTGGCGCTGTACGCCAAGTTCGAGCAGGGCGAGGTCTCGCAGGCAATCGTGCAGTTCATTGAAGGCAGGAACTGGCGTGAAGTGCGCGCGGTGCTTGCAGCCCAATCCTTGCTGAAGAACGACAGCGCGAGCCTGAGCGACGCCGAGTTGATGCGTGCGATCGGGGCAACCGAGAATCATCCGGAAGGCCTGCTGTTTCCGGATACCTATTTTTATGCGCCGCATACATCCGATCTCGACGTGCTGCGCCGCGCCTATCAATTGCAGCGCGAGAAGCTCCAGGCCGCCTGGGACAAGCGTGCGCCAGGCTTGCCCTATCGCACCCCGTACGAGGCCCTGATCATGGCGTCCATCGTGGAAAAGGAAACCGGTGCGGCGTTCGAGCGGCCGCAGATCGCCGGGGTGTTCCTCAACCGGCTGCGGCTGGGCATGCGCCTGCAGACCGACCCCACCGTGATTTACGGGCTCGGCGAACGCTTTGATGGCAACCTGCGTAAGGTCGATCTGCTGCGCGACACGCCCTACAACACTTACACCCGTGCCGGGCTGCCGCCAACGCCGATCGCGATGCCGAGCGAGGCCGCCATCATGGCCGCCCTGAACCCGGCCAAAACCAATGCGCTGTACTTCGTCGCACGCGGCAACGGCACCCATGTTTTCTCCAGCACCCTCGAAGCCCATAATCGCGCGGTAAACCGCTACCAACGATGACCATGACCGGTAAATTCATCACCCTCGATGGCGTCGATGGCGCCGGCAAAAGTACCCACCTCGGCTTCGTCGCCGACTGGCTGCGCCAGCAGGGCAGGGAGGTGATCGTCACGCGCGAGCCCGGCGGCACGCCGCTGGGAGAAACGCTGCGGGAATTGCTGCTGCATCGCGAGATGGATGCGGACACCGAATTGTTGCTGATGTTCGCCGCGCGGCAGGAACACTTGGCCAAGCTGATCCTGCCGGCGCTGGCGCGCGGCGCCTGGGTGCTGTCCGACCGCTTCACCGATGCCAGCTACGCCTACCAGTGCGGTGGCCGGGGCATTGCGGTGGAACGCATCGCCGCGCTGGAAGCTTGGGTGCAGCGCGGTTTTGCGCCGGACCTCACCCTGCTGTTCGATGTGCCGCCGGAGGTGGCCGAAGCACGTCGTTCTGCTGCGCGTGCAGCCGACCGCTTCGAGCGCGAGGCCGACCTGTTTTTCACCCGGGTGCGCGAGGCCTATCTGGCGCGGGCGGAAGCCGATCCCGGGCGCATCCGGGTGCTGGATGCGCGCCACAGCATTGCCGATCTGCAAGCCGAAATCAGCCAGTTGCTGCAGGAGTTGTTGTGAACGCACCGTATCCCTGGCTGGAGACCGCATGGCAGCGTTTGCTGGCGACCCGGGCACGTCCGGCGCAGGCCTTGCTGCTGGCCGGACCGCGCGGCGTCGGCAAGGGCGCACTGGCGCAGGCATGGGCGCAAACCCTGCTGTGCGAAGCCCCGCAGCTGGATGGCGCGGCCTGCGGTACGTGTGCGGCCTGTCACTGGTTCGATGCGGGCACCCATCCGGATTTTCATGTGCTGACCCTGCAGGAGAAAACCACCAAGGAAGGCGAGACGCGGATGGCCACCGCGATCGAAGTTGATCAGGCGCGCGAAGCGGTCGATTTCGTGCGCTTGTCGACCTACCGGGCGGGGAATCGCGTGGTTCTGGTCGACCCGGCAGATACCCTCAATGTCGCGTCGGCCAACGCCTTGTTAAAGGTACTCGAAGAGCCGCCGTTAAATACCGTATTCGTGCTGGTTTCGGATCAGCCGCGGCGCCTGCTGCCCACCATCCGCAGCCGCTGCGCCCGTTTCGACATCGGCTTGCCCCCCGAGGCGCTGGCGGCAACATGGCTGGCCAGCCAGGGCGTGGAGGATGCGGCAAGTCTTCTGGCGCTGGCCGGGGGCGCGCCGCTGGACGCGCAAGGCTGGGGTAGCGCTGAGCTGGATGAGCGGCGCGGCGTGCTGGAAGGTCTGGCTCGACCGGATCAGCTGGACCCGGTTACTTTGGGCGAGCGCTGGAAAACGGTCAGTCCGCAGACCTGGCACGCCGTGGTGTACAAGTGGCTGGGCGATTTGCTGGCCGTAAGATTGCAGGGCAAGGTGCGATTTAATCGCGATTTTTCCGGGGTGCTGGAACAGTTGGGAAATCAGGCGGATCTGTCCGGGTTACTGGCACTGGCCAGAACGCAGGCCGCCGAGGGCAGGACGCTGACGCATCCACTCAACCGCAGCCTGCAGTTGCAGGCCTGGCTGATTCAGTACCGGCATGTGTTCGATTGAAGCGATACGGCGAAGAGATACGATCATGAGTGCAATTCCAAACGATGTGACAGGTCAGGTTCGACCCGGTGTGCTGTCCCTCTCGATCAAGGAAAAATCAGCCTTGTTCGCGGCCTTCATGCCTTTCATCAAGGGCGGCGGATTATTCATTCCGACCAATAAAACCTACAAGATGGGCGAAGACGTGTTCATGCTGCTGACGCTGATGGACGATCCGGCCAAGTTGCCGGTGTCCGGCAAGGTGGTGTGGGTGACGCCTGTGGGTTCGCATGGCGGTCGCACCCAGGGCGTGGGCGTGCAGTTCGCGCCGAACGATAGCGGCCGGGCTGCGCAAAAGAAAATTGAAGGCTTTCTCGGTGGTTCGTTAAAATCCCTGCGTCCCACCCACACCATGTAGGGCAGGTGCAGGATTCAAGTAACAAGATCGGCGCCCGTCTCTTGCATAAGCCATGGCGCTTCCAGGGGCCTTGCATCTTGTAAATGAGCCTTGATTCTGATCCATGTACATCGATTCGCACTGCCACATCAATTTCCCCGATTTTTCCGGCAAGCTGCCGCAGCTGTTCGAGCTGATGCAGGCCAACGAGGTGAGCCACGCCTTGTGCATCAGCGTGGAACTGGAAAAGTTTCCCGAGATTCGTCAGTTGGCAGAGACCTACCAGAACGTCTATGCCTCGGTCGGCGTGCACCCCGACCACGAAGAATGTACCGAACCCACGGTCGATGAATTGGTCGCGCTGGCGGACCATCCAAAAGTCGTGGCGATAGGCGAAACCGGACTGGATTATTTCCGCCTGACGGGCGATCTGGAGTGGCAGCGCGAACGCTTCCGCACCCATATCCGTGCTGCACGGCTGACCCACAAACCCCTGGTGATCCATACGCGCGCCGCGGCTGACGACACGTTGCGCATCATGCGGGAGGAGCGGGCAGGCGAGGTGGGCGGGGTGATGCACTGCTTTACCGAAAGCCTGGCGGTGGCCGAGGCGACCATCGAGCTGGGCTTTTATATTTCGTTTTCCGGCATTGTGACGTTCAAGAATGCCGTTGCCCTGCGTGAAGTAGCCGCGGCGATTCCGCTGGATCGCATGCTGATCGAGACCGATTCACCGTATCTGGCGCCGGTCCCGCATCGCGGCCAGACCAATCAGCCCGGCTATGTCAAACACGTGGCAGAAGAGATCGCGCGGGTGCGCGGCAGCACCCCCGAAGCCGTGGGCGCGGCCACCAGCGAGAATTTCTTCCGCCTGTTTGCGGCCGCCGCCTGAGTCTTCAGTCGATCACGAGCTGAAGAAAGACTTCACCTTGTCCATGAAGGATTGTGCGCGCGGGTTGTTGTTGCGCCCCGAACTCAGCGTATCGAATTCGCGCAGCAGCTCGCGCTGACGCTCCGACAGGTTCACCGGCGTTTCCACCTGCATGTGGCACAACAGGTCGCCGGGTGCCTGGCTGCGCACCCCCTTGATGCCTTTACCGCGCAGGCGGAACACCTTGCCGGTTTGCGTTTCGGGCGGAATCTTGATTTTGGCGTGGCTGTCCAGTGTCGGGATTTCGACCTCGCCGCCTAAAGCTGCCGTGGCAAAACTGATCGGCATTTCGCAGTGCAGATCATCGCCGTCGCGCTTGAAGACCGCGTGCTCCTTCAGCTGGATCACCACATACAAATCGCCGGCCGGGCCGCCGTTGACGCCGGCTTCGCCTTCACCGCCGAGGCGGATGCGATCGCCGTTGTCGACCCCGGCCGGAATCTTGACCGACAGGGTCTTGTGCTTTTTGACCCGGCCTTCGCCATGACAGGCCGTGCAGGGGTCGCTCACCATTTTGCCGCTGCCGCCGCAACGCGGGCAGGTTTGCTGCACCGAGAAAAAGCCCTGCTGGATGCGTACCTGGCCATGGCCGCCGCAGGTGGTGCAGGTGGTGGGCGTGGTGCCGGGTTTGGCGCCGCTGCCGTGGCAGACCCCGCATTCTTCCAGGGTCGGGATGCGAATCTTGGTTTCGGTGCCGCGCGCGGCTTCTTCCAGACCGATTTCCAGGTTGTAGCGCAGATCGGCGCCGCGATAGACGCGGTCGTTGCGGTTGCCGCCGCCCCCGCCGAAGATGTCGCCGAAAATGTCGGAAAAAGCATCGGAAAACCCGCTGCCGCCGCCAAATCCGCCGCCGCCCATGCCGGCTTGCTGGTCGACGCCGGCGTGGCCAAACTGGTCATAGGCGGCACGCTTGTCCGAGTCGGACAGGACCTCGTAGGCGAGCTTGGCTTCCTTGAATTTCTCCTCTGCGCCCTTGTCGTCCGGGTTGCGGTCAGGATGGTGCTTCATGGCCAGCTTGCGGTAGGCCTTCTTGATTTCTTCGTCCGAGGCGTTTTTGGCGACGCCGAGGATTTCGTAGTAGTCGCGTTTTGACATGTTGTTAGGGGCCAGGATTCAGTACCCAAAGGGCATAAAGGGTCAGGATTCAGGGAACAGCGAGTCGGCATTGGCTGGAAACGGAAAAAGCCGCGCGTAGCGCGACTTTCCCTGATCCCTGAATCCCGACCTCTGATCTCTTACTTGTCCTTGACCTCTTCAAACTCGGCATCCACCACGTTGTCGTCGGCCGCAGAAGCGCCGCCGTCGGCTGCGCCCGGCTGCTTGGCCTGCTCGTCCTTGTACATCTGTTCGGCGAGCTTGTGACTTGCGGTGGCCAGCGCGTTGGTCTTGGCTTCGATGGTGTCCTTGTCGCCTTCGCGCACGGCGTCCTCGCACTCCTTCAGCGCAGCTTCGATCGCAGCCTTCTCATCGGCCGAAACCTTGTCGCCATGCTCGGCAACTGATTTCTTCACCGAGTGGATCATGCTGTCGGCCGCATTGCGTGCAGTCGCCAGTTCCACTGCCTTGTGGTCTTCGGCCGCGTTGGCTTCGGCATCTTTCACCATGCGCTGGATTTCCTCTTCGGAAAGCCCCGAGCTTGCCTGGATCTTGATCTTGTTTTCCTTGCCGGTGGCCTTGTCCTTGGCCGACACGTGCAGGATGCCGTTGGCGTCGATATCGAAGGTGACCTC
>JAGVGD010000106.1 GCA_020057245.1 Thiobacillus sp.
CTGCAGGCGGCCAACGTGTCCGCCGACCTGCGCGACGTCAATCCCTATGCCTTCGCGCCGCCGATTGCGCCGCACCTCGCCGCGCAGCAGGCCGGCATCCTGATCGAGTTGCCTGTCATTGTGGCCGCCTATGCGCGGCTTGCGGCGGCTGCCGATGTGGTGGTGGTGGAAGGCGCGGGCGGCTGGCGCGTGCCCCTGAACGAGCGCGAGGACATGGCCGATCTGGCGCAAGCGCTTGGTTTGCCGGTCGTGCTGGTGGTCGGATTGCGGTTGGGTTGTCTCAACCATGCGCTGCTCACCGCCGAGTCGATCAGCCAGCGACACCTGTCGTGGGCGGGCTGGGTGGGCAACGTGATCGACCCGGAGATGGCCAGCCTGGCCGCCAACCTGGATGCCTTGCAGGCGCGTTTACCCGCACCCTGTCTGGGCGTGCAGGCGTTTTCACCCGTACCGGCACCGCTTGCCGGCGCGCCCGACTGGCTGCAGCTGCCGCCTAAGTTAGTATCTTAGAATACTCTTGAATAACGATATTTAATAATTAAATCAATAAGTTAAACGTACCACTCGGCTTGTTTGAAGGCGGTGCATCGTGTACTGTCCGTGGCAGATTGCCGCACCCGGTTTGCTGGTTTCCGGCCTTGATTTCACGTTGAGTCTGAGCGCGAGTGAAGTCAGGTAGCGCGGCACATGTTGCGGCATACCGATAACACGCGCCGCGACATCGACCCACAACAGCGATGAGAGGACGGGGAGCGCGATGAGCATCAGGCAACGGGCAGTGATGGCGGGGACGGCATGGGCAGCGAGCCAGCCGGTGTGGGCGGAATACGCATACAACCTGCAGATACCGGCAAGCAAAGTGGCGCAGGACGTATTCGATCTGCACAACCTGATCATGCTGGTATGTCTGGGGATTTTCATCGTGGTGTTCGGCGCGATGTTCTATTCGCTGTTGAAGCACCGCAAATCGGTCGGCCACAAGGCGGCCCACTTCCACGAGAACACCACGGTCGAGGTGATCTGGACGGTGATCCCGTTCGTGATCCTGATGGGCATGGCCTACCCGGCTGCCAAGGTGGTGATCGACATGAAGGACACCAGCAACCCCGACATCTCGATCAAGGTCACCGGCTATCAGTGGAAGTGGGGTTACACCTACCTCAACGACGGCGTCAGTTTCTACAGCACGCTCTCGACGCCGCGCGACCAGATCGAAGGCACGGCCGCCAAGGGCGAACACTATCTGCTGGAAGTCGATGAGCCCATGGTGGTGCCGGTGGGCAAGCGGGTGCGCCTGCTAATCACCGCCAACGACGTGATCCATTCCTGGTGGGTGCCCGCGCTTGGCGCCAAGCAGGACGCCATCCCCGGTTTTATCCGTGACAGCTGGTTCAAGGCCGACAAGATCGGCACTTACCGCGGCCAGTGCGTCGAGCTGTGCGGCAAGGATCACGGCTTCATGCCGATCGTGGTCGAGGTGGTGTCGGAAGCCGATTACAAAATCTGGCTGGACAAGAAAAAGGGGGCTGCAACGACGGCTGCCGCCGACGACAGTAAAACATTCGATCAGGCCGAGTTGATGGCGCGCGGCGAAAAAGTCTATGCCGGCAACTGCGCCGCCTGCCACCAGGCAAACGGCATGGGATTGCCCGGCGCCTTCCCTGCGATCAGCGGCTCGAAAGTGGCGACCGGCCCCGTCGATGCGCATATCGCGCTGGTGATGAACGGTCGCCCCGGTACCGCCATGGCGGCATTCGGCGGGCAGTTGTCCGATGCGGACATCGCCGCAGTCGTGACCTACCAGCGCAATGCCTGGGACAACAAGACCGGCGACGCGGTGCAACCCGCCCAGATCGCCGCAGCACGCGGGGGCGCAGAAGCTGCCGCTCCCGCCGCGCAATGAATACCCGTCAGGAGAGCCCAAACATGACTGATGCAGCACACGCACACAGCCACGACGACCACAGCCACGGTGACCACGGTCACCATGCGCCGCCCTCCGGGATGATGCGCTGGCTCACCACCACCAACCACAAGGACATCGGCTCGCTGTACCTGTGGTTCGCGCTGATCATGCTGTTCACCGCCGGCTCGATGGCGCTTCTGATCCGCGCCGAACTGTTCCAGCCCGGGCTGCAGCTGACCAATCCGGATTTCTTCAACCAGCTCACCACCATGCACGGCCTGATCATGATTTTCGGCGTGATCATGCCGGCGTTCTCGGGCTTTGCGAACTGGCAGATTCCGCTGATGCTGGGCGCGCCCGACATGGCGTTCCCGCGCATGAACAACTGGGCTTTCTGGATCCTGCCGGTGGCGGCCATCCTGCTGATGGGCTCCTTCTTGCTCCCCGGCGGCGCGGTCGCAGGCGGCTGGACCATGTATCCGCCGCTGTTCATCCAGGGCGGGATTTCCTACGACCTGACGATTCTGGCTGTGCACATCATGGGCCTGTCGTCGATCATGGGCTCGATCAACATCATCACCACCGTTCTCAACATGCGTGCGCCCGGCCTCACGCTGATGAAAATGCCGCTGTTCTGCTGGACCTGGCTGATCACCGCCTACCTGCTGATTGCCACCATGCCGGTGCTGGCGGGCGCGGTGACCATGCTTCTGACCGACCGCAACTTCGGCACCAGCTTCTTTAACGCTGCCGGCGGCGGCGACCCGGTGATGTTCCAGCACATCTTCTGGTTCTTTGCCCACCCCGAGGTGTACATCCTGATCCTGCCTGCGTTCGGCATCGTCTCCAGCATCATTCCGACGTTCGCGCGCAAGCCGCTGTTTGGTTACGCCTCGATGGTGTATGCCACGGCGTCGATCGCGATCCTGTCGTTCATCGTCTGGGCGCACCACATGTTTTCGGTGGGCATGCCCGCGGCCGCGCAGCTGTTCTTCATGTTCTCGACCATGCTGATTGCGGTACCGACCGGCGTGAAGGTGTTCAACTGGGTGGCCACGATGTGGAAGGGTTCGATGACCTTCGAGACGCCGATGCTGTTCGCCATCGCCTTCGTGTGTCTCTTTACGATTGGTGGCTTCTCCGGCCTGGTGCTGGCGATCGCGCCGGTCGACATCCAGTTGCACGACACGTATTACGTGGTGGCGCACTTCCACTACGTGCTGGTGTCCGGTGCGCTGTTCTCGATCTTTGCCGGCATCTACTACTGGCTGCCGAAATGGAGCGGCCACATGTATGACGAGACGCTCGGCAAATGGCATTTCTGGCTGTCGGTGATCGGCATGAACATCGTGTTCTTCCCGATGCATTTCCTGGGCCTGGCTGGCATGCCGCGCCGCATCCCCGACTACGCGCTGCAGTTCACCGAGTTCAACCAGATCGCGACCTACGGCGCCTTCATCTTCGGCTTCAGCCAGCTGATTTTCCTGGTGGTGGTGCTGAAAGCCGCCCGCGGCGGCGTCAGGGCGACAGACCGCGTGTGGGAAGGCGCCGAGGGCCTGGAATGGACCTTGCCCTCGCCCGCGCCGTACCACACCTTTGAAACGGCGCCGGTGGTGAAATGAACGGAGGGCCAGACGTAATGGCAAACAAATTCAACGGCAAATACCGCACGGCCATCCTGCTGGCAGCGTGGGCGCTGGGACTGTTCATCTTCACGCTGTATTCCGGACTGAAATAGGCCATGTCCGGGGGCAATGCCAAAACCCTGAGCAAGCTCGTCGTCGTGACGCTGCTGATGTTCGGGTTCGGCTTTGCCCTGGTGCCGTTTTATTACAAGATTTGTGAAGCCACCGGAATCAACTCGGGCGCCGAGCAAAGTCTGGTGAAAAACACGCAGGTGGATACCAGCCGCTGGGTCACGCTGGAATTCGATGCCAACACCAACGCTGGGTTGCCGTGGCAGTTCAAACCCCTGCAAAACCGCCTCAAGGTGCATCCAGGCCAACTGGTCCAGGTGGAATACGAGGTGGTCAACACCAGCGACCAGCCGGTGGTGGGGCAGGCGGTGCCCAGTTACGGCCCGGCGCGCGCGGCGGCATTTTTCAAGAAGATCGAGTGCTTCTGTTTTACGCCGCAAACACTGGCTGCCGGCGAGCGGCGCCGGATGCCGGTGCTGTTTGTGCTGGACAGTGCGATGGATCGGGATGTTCACACCGTGACCCTGTCGTACACCTTTTTCGATGTCGGGACGAAGGCGCGGGTGAGCGGCGAACAGCGAGGTGTGCCGCATGGCTGAGAAAAGTAATCTCAAGGTGGTGCTTGCGGTGTTCTGGAGTTTCTTCGGCGTGCGCAAGCGGCGCGACTACGATACCGATGCGCAGAGCCTGACGCCGGCACAGGTGGTCATTGCCGGCTTGATAGGCGGCGTGGTGTTTGTTTCGACGATGTTGCTGGTGGTGTATCTGGCGATGCAGTTCTTGACGTGAGCAATCCATAAACAAGGGATAAGGGGAAGACATGAGTCTGGCGCAAACCGAAAAATATTATTTGCCGCAACCTTCGCTGTGGCCGATCGTCGGCTCGATCGCCCTGTTTCTGATGGCGGTCGGCGGTGTGATGACCATGCGCGAAATCGATAACGGCGGCTGGGTGTTGCTGACCGGATTTGCGGTGCTCTTTTACATGATGTTCGGCTGGTTCGGCGAGGTGATCCGCGACAGCGAGGCCGGGCGTTACAACAAGCAGGTTGACGCTTCGTTTCGCTGGTCGATGAGCTGGTTCATCTTTTCCGAAGTGATGTTTTTTGCCGCCTTTTTCGGCGCGCTGTTTTATACCCGCGTGCTGTCGGTGCCGTGGCTGGGGGAAGGCGATACCATGCAGCAGCTGTGGCCCGAGTTCAAAGCCACCTGGCCGACTGCGGGTCCCGGGCTGACGCAGGACGGGTTCCAGTTCACGCCGATGGGGGCATGGGGTATTCCGGCGATCAATACCTTGTTGCTGCTGACGTCAGGGGTGACCGTGACCTGGGCACACTGGGGGCTGAAGAAGAATAGCCGTACCCAGCTGATTGCCGGTCTGGCGCTGACGGTACTGTTGGGCGTGGTGTTTATTGCGCTACAGGCCTACGAGTACCATCACGCCTATACCGAGATGGGGCTGACGCTGGGCGCCGGCGTGTATGGCTCGACTTTCTTCATGCTGACAGGTTTCCACGGCTTTCACGTGCTGGTCGGCACGACCATGCTGCTGGTGATGCTGTTGCGTGCGATCGCCGGGCATTTCACTGCAGACCACCATTTCGCTTTCGAAGCTGTGTCGTGGTACTGGCACTTCGTCGATGTGGTGTGGGTGATGCTGTTTATCCTGGTCTACTGGATGATCTGAGCGACCGGATAGGCTAAAAAAGCCGCCTGATCGGCGGCTTTTTTATGGGAGGGTTCAGCGCAGCCCGCTTTGCGGAACGATGCCGAAGTAATATCCGGCCATCAGCAGGACGAACAGCGCCAGTGAGAGCCCGACCCGTATCGTCAGCATCTTGACGGCGCGATCGGTCTGGCCTTTGTCCTTGATCAGGTAATAGAGCGCGCTGGCGAGACTGCCCAGAATGAACACAATGAACAGCAGGGCAAGTATGCGCATGGCGTGGTTTCCTCGGCAAAGTTTCAGTCTAACCGGATTGCCATCACGATGCTTGGCTTGAAACTGCGTGCCGGCGGTTGGCAGTTTTCGCCTGCGCTGTGGCCGACCGTGGCGGCATTGTTTTTCTTCGTGCTGACGCTGTGGCTGGGCAACTGGCAGAGTGGACGTGCCGAAGCCAAGCGCGCCCTGCAGGCGCAATACGATGCCGCCACGCAGGATCCGCCGATTCATGTCGGCAGGATTCTGCTGACGCGTGACGATCTGTTGTACCGAAAGATTGAAGTGCAGGGCCGCTTCGACGATGCGCACACCATCTTGCTGGACAACCGGGTGCTGGGCGGCGTGGCGGGCTACCACGTGCTGACGCCGCTGAAAATCGATGGCAGCCCGCTCGCCATTCTGGTCAACCGGGGCTGGGTTGCAGCGGGCCGCTCGCGTACGCAGCTACCGGCAGTTCCGACACCGCACGGCCTGGTGAGACTGGAGGGCATGGCGGTCGACCCGCATAGCCGGTATCTGGAACTGGCGCATGCCGCGCCGCAGGGACGCGTCTGGCAGAATCTGGACTTTGCGCGCTACACGGTTCTAACGGGCCTGGCGCTGCAGCCGGTGGTGTTGCAGCAGGCCAGTTCCCAGCTGGATGGCCTGCAACGCGACTGGCCGCGCCCCGATACCGGTGTCAGCATGCATCTCGGCTATGCCTTCCAGTGGTACAGTCTGGCGACGACACTGGCGGTGCTGTGGGTGGTGATGAATGTGAAGCGCGAGCGCAATGCCAACGCGCCAGCTGTGGAATGAATCGAGTATGCAATTAACTTCGCGCAGTAAATTCCTGTTCCTGATTGGCGTGTTCATGGTGCCGGTGGTGGCCGCCTATTTCGCCTATTTCGGCTTGCGCCCGGCGGGCCATACCAATTACGGCGAACTGTTGAAGGTTGCGCCCTTGCAGTCGACAGCGGGCCAAACGCTCGACACCCGTCCCTTCAACCTGGAGGCCTTGCAGGGCAAGTGGGTGATGGTGCATGTCGGGTCGGCGAACTGTGACGCGGCGTGCCAGCAGCAGCTGTATTTGATGCGGCAAGTGCGGATCACCCAGGGCAAGGAGCAATCGCGCATCGAGCGCCTGTGGGTGGTGAGCGACAGCGGCGCCCCCGATGCGGTTTTGTTGCAGGCGCATCCCGGCTTGCTGGTGTGGCGGCCTGCCGATGCCGCTTTCGTTGCCCAGTTTCCTGCGGTCCGGGAGCGGGGTGAGCACATCTATCTGGTTGATCCGCTCGGCAACCTGATGCTGCGGTTTCCCGCACAGCCGGATGCCAAGCGCATGATGAAAGACCTCAAGTTGCTGCTCAAAGCCTCTCAGATCGGTTGACCCCAACTCGCCATGACGTTCTATCGCAAGCTTATTCTGGCCGCCCTTGTCCTGACCTTGTGTGTCGTGAGCCTGGGTGCGTATGTACGTCTGTCCGACGCGGGTCTGGGATGCCCGGACTGGCCGGGCTGTTACGGCGCGCTGACGCCACACCATGCAGCAGATGCCATCAATGCCGAACTGGCGGTGCGGCCCGATGGTCCGGTGTCCCACGCCAAGGCATGGAAGGAAATGGTCCACCGCTATTTCGCCGGTACGCTGGGGGTGCTGGTGCTGCTGGTTTTCCTGCAGGCCTGGCGAGGGCGGCGGGAGACGAATGGCGGCCCCGGGCTGCCTTTGCTGTTGCTGGTGCTGATCGTGTTTCAGGCTTTGCTGGGCATGTGGACCGTCACACAGATGTTGAAGCCACTGGTGGTCACCGCGCATTTGCTGGGCGGCATGGCCACGCTGTCCTTGCTGCTGTGGTTGTGGCTGCGTGAGCGCGGGCAGGCCAGTTATGCCTATTTCGCCAGCGTCGACCATTTGCGGCGCGGCGCCGGCCTGGGGCTGGTGCTGGTCGTCGCGCAGATTGCACTGGGCGGTTGGGTGAGCACTAACTATGCGGCGCTGGCATGCACCGATTTTCCACTGTGTCAGGGCGTGTGGGTGCCCGCCATGGACTTCGTGCATGGCTTTACCCTGCACCGTGAACTGGGGGAAACCGCCTCGGGCGATTTGCTGCCGATGGCCGCCCTGACTGCGATTCACTGGACCCACCGCTTGATGGCTTTGTTGGTCAGCCTGGTTTTGGGCTGGCTGGTGGTGCGTCTGTTTCGAACCCCGGGCTATGCAGGCGTGGCCGTGGTCATCAGCATTCTGCTGCTGGTCCAGGTTTCACTGGGTATCAGCAATGTCCTGCTCAGCTTGCCGCTGGCAGTGGCGGTGGCCCACAACACGGACGCGGCGCTGTTGCTTGCCAGTCTGGTGTGGCTGAACTTCAAAGTGCGCAGGAGATAAGTATGGAATCCCTGATGATCGCGGGTGCGGCTTGTCGCTGCCAGCAGTTTCTGGCGCTGTGCAAACTGCGCGTGGTCAGCCTGATCGTATTCACAGCAGTGATCGGCATGTTTCTGGCCGTGCCCGGGTGGCCGGCCTGGAACGTGCTGTGGGCTGGCACGCTGGGCATTGCGCTGGTGGCGGGCGCGGCAGCGGCATTCAATTGTCTGATCGAGCAGAAGATCGACGCCGTCATGGCGCGAACGCGGGCGCGCCCGCTGCCGCGCGGCGAACTGAGCAATGCGCAAACCCTGGTGTTTTCCGGCGTCGTCGGCGGTCTCGGGCTGACGCTGCTGAACGTATTCGTCAATCCGCTCACCATGTGGCTGACCCTGGCCACTTTCGTCGGTTATGCGGTAATTTATACCGCCATTCTCAAACCGGCCACGCCGCAAAACATCGTCATCGGCGGGGCATCCGGCGCCATGCCGCCGGTACTAGGCTGGGCGGCTGCCACAGGTGAAGTGCATCATGATGCGCTGCTGCTGTTCCTGATCATTTTTGCCTGGACACCCCCGCATTTCTGGGCGCTGGCACTCTATCGCCGCGACGAATACGCCAAGGCCGGATTGCCGATGCTGCCTGTGACCCACGGCGAAGCCTATACCCGCCTGCATTTGCTGCTTTACACCTTGCTGCTGTTCGCCGTCAGCCTGCTGCCGGTCGGTACCGGCATGGGGGGCTGGATTTATCTGGTGGGTGCGGTCTTGCTGGGTGGCGGGTTCCTGCTTTACAGCTGGCGGCTGTACCGTCGCTATAGCGATGCGCTGGCCAAAGAAACTTTCCGATTTTCAATCTGGTATTTGAGTGCACTGTTTGCAATCATGCTGGTCGATCATTATTGGCCAATACCCGTTTGATTAATAAGGCGAATTAATCTTGTTTGTAGATATTCAGACAGGATTGTTTTATATTGTGCCCACTCAATCCCTAGGGGCACGAGATGATTCTCTCTCGAACCAGTCAGTATGCCGTGCAGGCACTGATCTATATGGCCACTCAGCCTGCAACCACGCCAGTACTCAACAAGGACATCGCCAGCCAGCTTGGCGTGCCTGCACCCTACCTCGCCAAAATCCTGCAAAGCCTGGCCAAGGGTAACTTGCTGTTTTCATTCCGCGGTCGGCTGGGCGGGTTTTGCCTGCGCGACGGCGGCGACAAGATTACCCTGATGCAGATCCTGCTGCTGACCGAAGGGCCGGCGTTTACCGAGAGTTGCCTGCTCGGACTGAAAAAGTGCAGCGATGAAACGGCATGCCCGCTGCATTTTCGCTGGGTCCCGGTGAAGAAAAAAATCATCGACCTGCTGCTGGATACGACCCTGGACAAGCTGGCGAAAGCCGTTGAAACCGGAAAATACCGGTTGGCGGATGTGCCGGGGATGCTGTTCGAGCAACTGAAGCCATGAAACACGGGCTTGCCGCGGCATGCGCGTTGCTGGCGCTGGCTCTGACTGCCTGTCAGCCTGCGCCGCAGGCGCCGGTGTTCCAGGCGACGGATATTACGGGGGCGGCTTTTGCCCGTGACTTCAAACTGACGGACCACAATGGTCAGCCGCGTACGCTGGCGAGCTTCAAGGGCAAGGTGGTGGCCATTTTTTTTGGCTATACGCATTGCCCGGACGTCTGCCCGACCACGCTGTCGGATTTTGCCGCTGCGCTCAAGCAGTTGGGGCCGTTGGGCGATCGGGTGCAGGTGTTGTTCGTGACCGTCGACCCGCAGCGTGATACGCCCGCGTTGTTGAAACTGTTCGTGCCCGCCTTCGACCCCCGGTTTTTAGGGATGTATACCGATCCAGCCAACCTGGCCGCCATCGCAAAAGAGTACAAAATCGTCTATCAAAAGACTTCCGTGAAAGATGCAGACAACTACCTGATCGATCACAGCGCCGGATCCTATGTCTATGATGCTGAAGGCCGTTTGCGCCTGCTGATCCCCTACGGCAGCAGTCCGGATCTGATTGCCCATGATCTTAAAACCTTGCTGGGCTCTTCCTGAGCGGGTTTGGTTCCTTGCGGCGGATGTTGGGGCTGCGATATAATGCCGCAGTTTTTATATAAGCATTTGCTGTTTAAGCGCGGTGGTATGCGCAATTTTGGTTTAACAGGAGCGGTCGATGGCGGTAACAACCTATTCCGGGGCGGAACAATACAATTTTGATATTGTTAAGAAATTCGCCGTAATGTCGCTGATTTGGGCGGTTGTTGGCATGTTCGTTGGCGTGTATATCGCCTCCGAGCTGGCATGGCCGTTCCTGAACTTCGACAGCCCTTATTTCTCGTTCGGCCGTTTCCGCCCGGTTCACACCAGCGCGGTGATTTTCGGCTTCGGCGGTTCGGCCTTGTTTGCCACCTCCTACTATGTGGTTCAGCGTACCTGCCAGACCCGCCTGATTTCGGACGGCATGGCCAGCTTCACCTTCTGGGGTTGGCAAACCATCATTGTCACGGCAGCACTGTCTTATGTCATGGGCTATTCGCAAGGTCGTGAATACGCAGAGATGGAGTGGCCGATCGATCTGTTGATCGAAGTGGTGTGGGTGACCTATCTGATCCTGTTCGTTGGCACCATCATGCGCCGCAAGCAGCCGCACATCTACGTCGCCAACTGGTTCTACCTCGCGTTCATTCTGGCGACGGCGTTGTTGCACACCTTCAACAACCTGGCGATGCCCGTCGACCTGTTCTCGATGAAGTCCTACAGCCTGTTCGCCGGCACGCAGGACGCGATGACCCAGTGGTGGTATGGCCACAACGCGGTCGGCTTCTTCCTCACCGCAGCCTTTCTCGGCATGATGTATTACTTCGTGCCCAAGCAGGCTGGGCGTCCGATTTACTCGTATCGTCTGTCCATCGTTCACTTCTGGGCGCTGGGCTTCATGTACATGTGGGTCGGCGCGCACCACCTGCACTGGACCGCGCTGCCGGACTGGACTTCGTCGCTGGCCGCCGCATTCTCGATCCTGCTGCTGATGCCCTCGTGGGGTGGCATGATCAACGGCATCATGACGCTGTCGGGTGCGTGGGACAAGATGCGTACCGACCCGATCATGCGTTTCATGATCGTTGCGCTGTCGTTCTACGGCATGTCGACCTTCGAAGGCCCGATGATGTCGCTGAAAGAAGTCAATGCCTTGAGCCACTACACCGACTGGACCGTGGGTCACGTTCACTCCGGTGCGCTGGGCTGGGTGGCGATGATTTCGTTCGGCTCGCTGTATCACATGATCCCGAAGCTGTGGGACACCAAAATGTATAGCCAGAAACTGATTGAATGGCACTTCTGGCTGGCCACCATCGGTATCGTGCTGTACATCGTTGCCATGTGGATTTCCGGCATTACCCAGGGTTTGATGTGGCGTTCGTTCGACGAATTCGGCAACTTGCAGTACTCGTTCGCCGAGTCGGTTGCTGCAATGATGCCGTTCTACGCGATGCGTGCCATCGGAGGCATGTTCTTCCTCTCCGGCGCGGTTCTGATGCTGTTCAATTCGCTCATGACCATTCGCCAGGCCAAGCAGGAGAACGCAGTTCTGGAAGCCAAGCTGGCCGCAAAGTTGGCGCGTGCCTGATCAGGGAAATAAATAATGAACTTCAACTTCAAACACGAATGGATTGAAACCAACATAGGCCTGATGGCCGTGTTGACCATGCTGGCGATCAGCGTCGGCGGCTTGGTGGAAATCGCACCGCTGTTCTTTATCGACAAGACCATCGAAAAAGTCGAGGGTGTGCGTCCCTACACGCCGCTGGAACAGCGTGGCCGTGACATCTACGTCCGCGAGGGTTGCTATCTTTGCCATTCGCAGATGATTCGTCCGTTCCGCGACGAGAAACTGCGTTATGGTCATTATTCACTGGCGGCGGAATCGCAATACGACCACCCGTTCCAGTGGGGCTCCAAGCGAACCGGCCCGGATCTGGCTCGCGTCGGCGGCAAGTACTCGAACGAGTGGCACGTGCAGCACATGGTGGCGCCGCGCTCGATGGTACCGGAGTCGGTGATGCCGAATTACCCTTGGCTGTTGTCCACGCCGCTGGATATTTCCGATACGGCCGACCGCATGAAGGCCTTGCGCAAAGTCGGTGTGCCGTACTCGCTGACGCAAGAAGAGTACAAGGCCAACGTGGTCAAGTTCGGCGAGACGGTGGCGCCGCTGCTGCATATCCCTGATGCGCAGAAGAACCTGCTCGAGCAGGCCAACTTCGGCAACTATGACGGCGACCGTTCCGGCATTTCCGAAATGGATGCGCTGGTGGCGTATTTGCAGGTGCTGGGCACCATGGTTGATTTCAGCAAATACAACGACGATGCGTTCGTCGATAACCGCTGATCGTAGCTGGCAAGGGCGCTGAACATGGAATGGCTGATGTGGTTCTCGAAACCCGAAAACACCAAGCCCGTGGCGTTGATCATTTTCTTCGTCACGTTTGTCGGCATCGTGCTCTACGTTTACGGCAGTAAAAACCGCAGCAAGCGGCTCGAAACCTACCGCGACATACCGTTTCTGGACGAACAGCAGGGTGAGCGTCTGGGCGATCAAAAAGACACGAAGGACAAGCAATGAGCGAGCAAAAACTACAATCTCAAACCGTGCAGACCACAGGCCATGCCTGGGACGGCGATCTGCAGGAGTACAACAATCCGTTGCCGGTGTGGTGGGTCTACACTTTCTACGCCACATTTGTTTTTGCCATCGTGTACTGGGTCATCTACCCGTCGTGGCCGTTCGGCAAGGGCTGGATCGGCGGCTTGTCGGATATTTCCTATGTGAATAGCGCTGGCGAAACCAAAACGCACAGCTGGAATACGCGGGCCCTGTATCTGGAAGACATGAACCAGGCAGCGGCAGCGCAGAAGCCTTATTTCGACAAGGTCCAGTCGATGAGCTACGAACAGATTTCGCGTGACCCGGAAATCACCGCGTTCATCCTGTCTTCAGGCAAGGCCTTGTTTGCAGACAACTGCGCGGCCTGTCACCAGGCCGGTGGTCAAGGGGTGGTGGGATTCTTCCCCAACCTGACCGATGACGACTGGCTCTACGGCGGTTCTTACGAAAAGATCCACCAGACGCTGGTCGATGGTCGCCGCGGCTACATGCCGAGTTTCAGCGAGGTCTTGTCGGCCGAGCAGATCGGCGATCTGGCCAACTACGTCGCCGGCTTGTCGGGCATCCCGCATGATGCAGCCAAGGCCAAGGCAGGCGATGTGCTCTTCCACAGCGAAACCGCAGCCTGCTATTACTGCCATGGCGCGGACGCAAAGGGCCGCAAGGAAGTGGGTGCCCCCAACCTGACCGACGGCATCTGGCTGTGGGCGGGTGTGGCGGCAGCACCCTCGAGCGAAGGCAAGGTTGCAGCAATCCGCAACGTGATTTCCACCGGCCTCGCCAAGGGGGTGATGCCGGCATGGGGCGGACGTTTGTCCCCGGAACAAATCAAAGTGTTGACGGTCTATGTTCATGATCTGGGTGGTGGGCTGTAAGCCAGTCAGACTGAATTAAGCAAAAGCCCCCGTTATCGGGGGCTTTTGCTTCCCACTTATCCAGCAGTGATCACACCATGCAAACAGGTTTAGAAGACCAGCTAGGGCTTTACCAGAAGCGCATCCCCATATTCACCCGCTCGGTGAAAGGTAATTTCAGGCGTTTCAAGACGGCCGTGCTGGTATTGGCATATGCGATATTTTTTCTGCTGCCCTGGCTTCCCTGGTCGCGACTGGATGCGCCGTCGCAAGCCGTTTTGTTCGATGTGCTGGGGCGTCGTTTCCTGATTTTCGGCTTGACGGTGTATCCGCAGGATGTGATCTGGCTGGCGTTGCTTCTGTTCATCGCGGCCATCCTGCTGTTCTTTGTCACCGGTCTGGTGGGGCGGGCCTTTTGCGGCTACTTCTGTTTCCAGACCCTGTGGACCGATTTCTTTATCTGGATCGAGTCCAAAATACAGGGCGAGCGTCCGGCCCGGGTGCGCCTGTTTCGTCAGCCATGGAATCGCGAAAAGCTGCTCAAGATCGGCGGGACTCATGCCCTGTGGATTCTGGCGTCGTTCTGGACCGGACTGACTTTTGCCGCCTATTTCGCCTACGCCCCGCAGTTGCTGGTGGATTTCTTTACGGCTCAGGCCGCCACTGCAGCCTACATCACGGTCACTGTGCTCACGCTGGCAACTTATGCGGCGGCTGGCTTGATGCGGGAACAGATCTGTACCTACATCTGCCCATATGGCCGTTTTCAGAGCGTGATGTATGAACCCGAAACCCTCGCCGTGCATTACGACGCCCAGCGCGGCGAAGGCACGCATGGGCGTGCCAGCGTGCGCTCCGGCCGCGGGATCGTGGTGGAACGCCGTTCGCGCGAGCGTGCCGAGTCGACGGTTGCACAGGAGCGCCGCCGCATTAACCGCAACTCGGGCGAACGTGCACTGGCCGAGCGTCACGAGCAGGGCCTGGGCGATTGCATCGATTGCGGCCTGTGCGTGCAGGTGTGCCCGGTCGGCATCGATATCCGGGATGGTCTGCAATACAAGTGCATTTCGTGCGGCCTGTGCATTGACGCCTGCAACACCATCATGGATTCGTTCAATTTTCCGCGCGGACTCATTCGCTACGATTCGGAGAAAAACCTGGCGTCAGCCACGCCCAGCGCGCCCAAGCTGGCGTGGAAACGCCTGAAAATCATTGGCTATGGCGTGGCGCTGGTGCTGATGAGCGCTTATCTGGTTTACAGCATCAGCACGCGCGGCAGTTTCGATCGTGCGGTCAACCAGATCCGGCAGCCTTTGTATGTCGTGCTGTCGAATGGCGACATCCGCAACCGCTACCAGATCCGCATCACCAACAAGGCGGCTGAGGATCAGGTTTACGTGATTTCCGTACGCGGTATTCCCGACGCTGCACTGGATGTCGGACACTTCCGCGAAATCACCATCAAGCCGGGTCACAGCGGACTGGTGCAAGCCAGTGTGCGGCTGTCGCCCGAGCTGGCCGCGCAAACCAAGCACTTCGAACTGCTGATCACGCCGAAAGGCAAGCCCGCTGAAGTGCGTGCCGAAGAAATCCGCTTCGATACTCCGAGTCTGCGCCCATGACGACAATGAGCACCCTGTTTGGCGGCCTGGTCGCCGTGCTTGCGCTGTACGCTATCGGCGGATTGTTCCACCGCTTGCCGGCGGTGTTGCGCGCGGTACTGGCCGCGGTGATTCCGCTGATGGGGTATTTCATCCTCATCGTCGGTCGCTGGCCAGGACTGGATGTCGTGGCGATGCATATCTCGGTGTTCTCGGCCGCGGCACTGGTGTTGTTTGCGATGTCGCAGTTCCGCCGACGGGGCGGCGAACGAATGCACTGGGCGCCCAAATTGCTGATTGCTTTCTTTATCGGACTGGTTTTTCTCAACGCCGCGCTGCTGCAGATCGCGACCAAGGGATTGCCCGAGCCGATGGCGCGCTGGTGGATGGGCAGCGATGGCGGCGCGGTTTACAGCGGATTTTCCGGGGTGGTGCCGCATGGCGAAAATGCAGCCAAGGCGGAGTCGTCCGAATTGAGCGAGGCGCATCGCGAATCGCAACTCGGCTGGCAGGTGGAAGTCTTCGGCTTGGATAACATCGGGCCGGGCGGCCCGATCGAGGTTCGCATCAAGGATCGCACCGGCTTGCCGGTTGAGCGAGTGGACGCAGAGGTACGCCTGTTGCGCCCCGGGGTGACCGAGGCTTCCCTGAGCCTGCCGCTGTCCGCAGCCGAAGCTGGCGTGTATACCGGCGTGCTGACGCTGCCGGCCAAAGGGCGCTGGCTGCTGGAAATGCGTTTGATGCGGGATGGCAAGCTGAATTACCGCTCCATACAGGAGCTCGCCGCATCATGAGCGGCATCATGGGATTCCTGTTTGTGCTGTCCGGCTTGTTCGTGGTGCTGATCATCGTGGGTGTGTTCTGGTCGATCAAAAGCGGCCAGTTCGACGATATGGAAGGCCCCGCCGAACGTATCCTGATGGACGACGACGACCCCCTGTTACCGACGCGCCGCTTGAGCGGCGAAGACAAGTCTATTAAAATTCAATAAATTAATTGGAGTACGCGATATGAAACAACTGATGACTTTCCAGGGTTTTCCGATGGTGCTGGTGGTGGGCTTGATCGTTTGGGCCTGGATCAGCGTACTGTCTGTGTTGGTCGCTTCGTTTTTTTAAGCGCCGGCAACCCGTAACCCATAAAAAACCCCC
>JAGVGD010000039.1 GCA_020057245.1 Thiobacillus sp.
ATCACCCAGCTCGATACCAATGGCGCATGGCTGCTGCTCAATGCCGTGCGGCCGCGCGCCAGCGACCCGCTGCCGGAGCTGCGCGGCTTCCAGCCGCAGCATCTGTCCCTGCTGAACCTGGTGGCGCAGCACGCTGCCGTCACCGCTGCGGCGGTCGAGGTGTCGCAGCCCGGCGTGCTCGAGGCCACCGGGCTGGGCGCGATGGGCTTGTGGCGGAATTTCAGCGGGCTGGTCAATTTCATCGGTCAGCTGAGTCTCGAACTGGCGCAACTGATCGGCCGCCCCGGCAACTGGCGCTGGCGCGAGCTGGGGGCGCAGGTGAACGCGGTGTTCGTCGGCGCGATCCCCATCGTGATCGGCATGATGTTCCTGCTCGGCGTGGTGTTCGCCTACCTGCTGGGCGACCAGGCGCAGCAGTACGGCGCCAGCATCTTCGTCGTCGACGGCCTGCTGATGGCGATCCTGCGCGAGATATCGCCGGTGATCGTGGCCGTGCTGATCGCCGGACGCAGCGGCGCGGCCATCACCGCGCAGATCGGCACCATGAAGGTCAACGAAGAAATCGACGCCATCACCACGCTCGGCCTGTCGCCGCTGGCGGTGCTGGTGATTCCGCGCATGATCGCCCTGCTGATCGCGTTGCCGCTGCTGGTTTTCATCGGCGACATTGCCGGCATCGTCGGCGGCATGCTGGTCGCGCACCTGCAGCTGGATATTTCGCCGCACCTGTTTCTGGAGCGGACCAGCAGCGTGCTGGAGCTGAAAACCCTGCTGGTCGGCATTTTGAAGGGCCCGGTGTTTGCGATTTTCATCGCGCTGATCGCCTGCCGCATGGGCTTGTCGGTCAGCCGCGACGCCCGCAGCGTCGGCGCCCACACCACCTCCACCGTGGTGCAGAGCCTGGTGGCCATCATCGTGCTCAACGCCATTTTTGCCGTGATGTTCGTGCAGCTGAACATATGAGCAGCCACAACGTGATCGAGGTGCAGGGCGTCAGCACCACCCTGGGCGGCAAATCCATTCATCGCGACCTCAACCTGTCGGTCGCGCGCGGCGAAGTCATTGCGCTGATTGGCGGCAGCGGCACCGGAAAATCCGTTCTGCTGCGTGAAATCATCGGCCTGCTCAAACCGCAGGCGGGGCACATCCGGCTGTTCGGCCATTCGGTGTGGGATAGCACGCCCGAACAGATGAACCTGCTGCGGCGGCGCTTCGGCGTGCTGTTCCAGGACGGCGCGCTGTTTTCTTCGCTGTCGGTGGAAGACAACGTCGCCACCCCGCTGTTCGAACACACCGAACTGCCGCATCCGCTGTGCCGCCAATTGGCGCGCCTGAAACTGGCGCTGGCCGGGCTACCTGCAGACGTGTCTGCCAAGCGACCGAGCGAACTGTCCGGCGGCATGCGCAAGCGCGTGGCGCTGGCGCGCGCGCTGGTGCTCGACCCCGAGTTGCTGTTTCTCGACGAGCCGACCTCCGGCCTCGACCCGATATCGGCGCGCGCCTTCGACAAGCTGATCCGCCTGCTGGCCGACAGCCTGGGACTCACCGTATTCCTCGTCACCCACGACTTGGATACACTCTTTTCAATTATCGACCGCGTCATCGTGCTATCGAATGGCCGCGTGCTGGGCAGTGGCAGCGTGGCCGAACTGAAACAGTTCGACGACCCGTGGCTGAACGATTATTTCGCTGCGCGCGCGTCGAATGGAGAAACCGTAAATGGAAACTGAAGGTCGCTACACCCTGGTCGGTGCGCTGGTGCTGGCGGTGATCGCGCTGATGTCGCTGGCCATTGTGTGGCTGGCGGGCGCCGCCGACAACATCGCCTACCGCAACTACATCGTTTATTTCGAGGACCAGTCGCTTGACGGGCTGGCGGTCGGTAGCCCGGTCAAGATGCGCGGCATCAAGGTCGGCACGGTCGATGGCTACGAGTTTGCCAATACCCGGGAAGAGGCCGTCTCCGTGATCGCGCGGGTCGATGCCGACCTCACTGTGCATCGCGGCGCCGTGGCCTATATCAAGCGCAATCTGGTGACCGGCATTGCCGCAATCGAAATCGTCAACGGCCCGAATACCGAACCCGTGCTCACGACCGCCGGAGACGAAGAATATCCGGTCATCGCCGAGGGGCGTTCCGATATCGACAAGGTCGCCGTCACGGTCACCA
Source organism: Thiobacillus sp. (assembly GCA_020057245.1). Lineage (GTDB taxonomy): Bacteria > Pseudomonadota > Gammaproteobacteria > Burkholderiales > Thiobacillaceae > Thiobacillus. Next base: position 2,171 of record JAGVGD010000039.1, read on the forward strand.
AACTGGCGGACAACGGCGGCGAGATTCTGGACAAGCTGAACAAGGTGCTGTCGGAAGAAAACCAGCGCGCGCTCAGCCAGTCGCTGGCCAACCTGAAAACGCTGTCGGCCCAGCTCGCGGACAACAAAGAGGGTTTGAAAGTCACGCTGGCTGGCGTGCGTGCCTCGGCGGACGAGTTCCGCATCGCCAGCGCCAGCATCCGGCAGGCCACCGGCCGGGTCGAAAGCAGTCTGGTCAAGGTTGCCGGCAACGCTGATGTCGCCATCAAGGAAGCGGTCGTCGCGATGGAAAAACTGCAGCAGGACGCCAGCGTGATTTCGGCCAGCATCCAGCAGCTGAGCGATACCGGCACGCTGGAAATGGCCCGTCTCAGCAGCGAGGTGCGCAACAGCACCGAAGCGCTCACCACCACCGGACAGCGCCTGTCCGACCCGCGCGCCATCCTGTTCGGGCCGGCGCAACCGCAGCTCGGCCCCGGAGAAAAACTGCCATGAAAACCGCCTGTTTCCGTTTGGCGCTGCTCGGGCTGTCCGCCAGCGTCCTGCTCGGCGGCTGCGTCAGCCTCGGCAATTCGTCCGACACCCCGGCTGCGGTGTATTACGTGCTGAACGACGTCGCGCCGGCCGCCGCGCCGCTGCCGCCGGCTGTAGACACGGCGCCCAGCCTGCGCGTGCTCGACACCACCACCGGCAGTTTCTACGACACCGACCAGCTGGTTTTCAGCCGCAGCGCAGATACCCGCGGCCTGTACCAGTTCGCGCGCTGGACCGAGCGTCCGGGCAAGCGCTTCGCCGAACTGATGCGCACCCGCCTTGAACGCCAGGGTGGCTGGAATGTCGCCTCGGGCAGCTATGTGCGCGCCGACTGGCTGCTGGACACCGAACTGGTCGAGTTCTACCACGACGCCGCCAGTGACCCGGGCCAGGTGAGACTGGTGCTGCGCGCCAACCTGATCGATATCAAACAGCGCAAGCTGCTGGGCCAGCGCGTATTCGAACAGCAGGTGCCGCTGGCGAACTACGACGCGGCCGCCGCCGCACAGGCCTCCAGCCAAGCGGTTGGCCGCGTGCTCGACGATTTGACCGGCTGGCTCGCCACGCTCAAATAAGTGCCTACAATTCAGGCAGCATCCTTGCTGCCTGCGCCTCACAACAAAAGGAGAGAGACCATGAAACGCCTGCTTGCCGCCCTGTGCCTGTGTTCCGTTGCTGCCGTCGCCCACGCCGAAATCTCGCAAAAATTCGGCAACCTCGAAATCCACTACAACGCCCTGCCGACCGACGAGCTGCAACCCGAAGTCGCCCGCGCCTACAAAATCGAGCGCAGCAAGACGCGCGGCATGGTCACCCCGTCGGTGCTGAAGAAAAACAAGGTCGGTGTGCCCACGCCGGTGCCCGCCAAACTCACGATCTACGCCACCAACCTCACCCAGCAGCTGTCCAACATCAGCATGCGTGAAATCAAGGAAGGCTCGGCGATTTACTACATCGGCGAATTCCGCGTCGCCCCGCCGGACACCCTGAAGTTCAACGCCACCGTCGAAGTGGCCGGCGAACCCAAATACGAAATGAGCTTCGACCAGAAGTTCTTCAAGTAAACGCGAACGGCGGCAAGCGTACTTGCCGCCGTCGTCATCCGGACGCACCTGTCCGACCCCATCCCGGAGCGATTGATGCAGGCACACGACATGGAATATGCAGGTTTCTGGGTGCGCGTGGGCGCCGCATTGATCGACACGCTGCTGGTCATGGCGATCACCTTTCCCCTGCTGGTTGCGCTCTATGGCTGGGAATACTTCGGCGCCGAGCAAACGGCGCTGATCGCGGGTCCGGCCGATTTCCTGATCAGCTGGGTGCTGCCGGCGGTTGCCGTGATTGCGTTCTGGATGACCCGGCAGGCCACCCCCGGAAAAATGGCCTTGTCGCTGCGGGTCGTGGATGCTGCCACTGGCAACACCCTGACGGCCGGCCAGAGTATCGGACGCTACCTTGCTTATTACGTTTCGATGTTGCCCCTGTTTCTCGGGATCATCTGGGTGGCGTTCGACAAGAAGAAGCAGGGCTGGCACGACAAACTGGCCGGCACCGTGGTCGTGAGATCGAAGCGCCATGGCACGGAGCCGGTTCGTTTTGGCTGAACTACGCGTATTTTCCTTGGTTTTCCCGCGCTGATTGCCTGCGCATACAGCCCCGGCTTCGGGGCTTTTTCATGTCTGACATCATGACTACATCTCGCACGACGCGTTTTCCCACCTGGCTGGGGCTGGTACAAGGCGTTGTGCTCTACGCCTTGTACAAAAGCCATCAGGACTCGCTATGGCCGCCGGAATGGGGCGGGCTGTTCAACGCGGTGTTACTGAGTGCGCTGCTGCTGCCTTTCGTGGCGTACTGGGGGCAGGATGTATTGAGCCGCCGCGCGCTGCCCCGGTTGCTGCTGGTCGCGGCCGTACTGGTCTTTGGACTGGGGGCGTATCAGGGCGCAATGACGTTTCCGCTGCCGGATGCGACCCGGCTGCAACTGGCGCCAGGGTCGACATTCCTGGGACTGGCTTTGCTGGTCTTCATGCTGGTGCCGCTGACGTCAGGCTGGGCGCGGGGTACACCGGATGCCACTCTCGGCGCCTGGGACTATCCGCGCCTGTTCGAACACGCTTGGCGCAATGCCGTCGTGACGATCCAGGCGGGCGCGCTGACCGGCCTGTTCTGGATGGTGCTGACTCTGGGCGCGCAGCTGTTTCATCTGATCGGTGTGGACTGGCCGAAAGAGACCATCGAAGAAGCCTGGTTCGCCATCCCTGTGACTACGCTGTCCATCGCGCTGGGATTGCGTACCGGATTGCGGCGCGCGGCCTTCACCGTCACCCTCCGCAACCACTGGCTGACGCTCACGGTATGGCTGCTGCCCCTGGCCAGCCTGATCGGCGTGGCGTTCGTGCTGACCAGCCTGGCCGGCGTGGGCAGCTTGTTCGAGCGCGGCCTGTCGGCGTTTTTCCTGTTGTGGTTCGCGGCGTTCTGGATCACCTTTTTCAACTCCGCGTTTCAGGATGGGCAGAGCGAGCCTGCATTGCATCCTGTCCTGCGCCGCCTGTTGCCGTTCGCCGCGCTGGCCCTGCTGGCTGTGGTGGGCTTGGCGACATGGGCGCTGATGCTGCGGATTCAGCAATACGGCCTCACCCCGGATCGCATCTGGGGCGCACTGGCGGCGGCGGTCGCGCTGACCTACGGTGCTGGCTACGCCGGGTCGCTGCGAACGGAAGCGGGATCGCGCTGGATGCATGGCATCGCACCCGCCAACATCGTGGCGTCGCTGGTCATGAGCGCAGGCATCGTGCTCCTGCTGTCGCCGCTGCTCGACGCCAATCGCCTCGCCACCACCAGCCAGATGGCGCGACTGCAATCAGGGCAGGTGGCGGCAGACGATTTCGATGTGCAGGAACTGACCCGGCAACAGCGCGCGGGCTACGACGCGCTGGTGGAGTTGCGACGCCAGCGCGGTGAGGATGGCCGGCCCAGCAAGTTGGCGCTGCGCGCGGAAGATGCGGTGAACGAAGCCGCTCGTTACGATGACTTTCTGGGCGAAGACGAGCCCGAACAGACAGATGAATCCCTGGCCACCCTGATTGGACGTATTGACAGCTACCCGCCCAAACAGCCGCTTCCTGCCGGCTTCGCTGAGTTTCTCAAGCAAGAAGTCGCGAGGTGGGAAGTCTGGGAGCGCCGTCAAAGCTGCTTCTCAGGCCAGAAAACGCGCCAGCGCTGCGTACTGCTGCAGACCGATCTCGATCATGACGGCATGAACGAAATGGTGCTGTGGAAAATGTCGTACGAAAACCGTCCCTTGGTCTATGCGCTTGGCCAGGGAGCCTGGCGGCGTGTCGGGTACCTGGAAAAAGGACGAGCCAATTATTCCTCCGAGAGTGTGCGCGCTGAACTGGCGACCGGCGGATATGCCGTCCAGCCGTCGCGCTGGGACACATTGCATATCGGAAAAACCCGTTTTCAGGTGTTCGAAAACGCCGAGTAGGCCAGATTTGCCAGCCCCCACACGCCGAAGCCTGCTACCGTCAGCCCCGCCGCGCGGCGTACCCATAGCTGCTGCATGAACGGCTGGATCTGCCGCGCGAACAGTCCCATGCCCAGAAGGTTCGGCAGCGTGCCGAGGCCGAATGCCAGCATCAACGCCGCGCCCGAGGTGGCACTGCCCGCCGCCAGCGCCGACACCAGCACCGAATACACCAGCCCGCACGGCAGCCAGCCCCAGGCCATGCCCGCCAGCAGCGCCTGCGGCGCCGATTTCACCGGCAGCAGTTTCTGGAACAGCGGCTTGATCCGGCTCCACACTGCCCCGCCGGCGCGCTCGAACACCAGCACCCACTGATTGAATCCGGCCAGATACAGGCCGAGCAGAATCATCACGAGCTGCGCCAGCACGAACAGCAGCGTTTGCACCGGCATGAATTCCGCCAGCTTCAACGACGCGCCGAGCGTCCCGGCTAGCGCGCCGAACATCACGTAGGACGAGATCCGCCCCAGGTTGTAGGCCAGATGCAGGCGAAACGGCGGTGAGCTGCCGTCGGCGCGGAAGGAAAACGCCGCGACGATGCCGCCGCACATGCCGACGCAATGCACGCCGCCGAGCAGACCGGCGAGCAGCGCGGTGAGGAGGGAGAGTTCAATCATGTTCGTTTATGGTTTCGGGATACCAGCCACACCAGCAGCAGCACCGGCACCCCGATTGCCGCTGTGCCGGTAAAGAAATTGGCCCAGCCCCAGGCATCGACGAACTCGCCGGAAAAGCCGGCGATGAACTTGGGCAGCAGCAGCATCACCGAGGTGAACAGCGCGTACTGCGTGGCGGAGTACGCCTGGTTGACCAGGCTGGACAGATACGCGACGAAGGCCGACGAGGCGATACCCGCCGACAGGTTATCCGCCGACACCGTGAACACCAGTGCGGAGACATCGTGGCCGCGCCCGGCCAGCCAGACGAACAGCAGGTTGGTCGCGGCCGACAGCACCGCGCCGAGAAACAGCGTGCGCATCACGCCGAGGCGCAGGGTCAGCAGGCCGCCGAGCGCTGCGCCGACGATGGTCATGATCACACCGTAGACTTTCGACACGGTGGCCACCTCGTCCTTGGTGAAGCCCAGTTCCTGATAGAAGGGATTGCTCATCACGCCCATCACCACGTCCGAGATGCGGTAGGTTGCGATCAGCGCCAGCATCAGCAGCGCCTGCCACTTGTAGCGCTGGATGAAATCGATAAAGGGCGACAGCACTGCGCTGTAGAACCAGGCGGTGGCAGTCAGCAGCCAGCCGGACAGCCCAGCGGCGGCGAAGCGTTCGCGGGTGTGCGCCTCGCGCTCGACGGTCGAAATGGAAATCTTCTTTTCCGGTTCGCGGATGATCAGCGTGGTGAGGATGCCGACCGCCATCAGTCCTGCCATCACCGTGTACGCCACCTGCCAGGGGCGGAAATCGTAGGTCGCTTCGCTCGGGTCGAACGCCGCCGCGATCCAAAGCGCGCCCGCGCCCGCCGTGATCATCGCAATGCGGTAGCCTGCCTGGTAGGTCGCCGCCATCGCGCCCTGCTTCTCGGCTTCCACTGCCTCGATGCGGTAGGCGTCGAGCGCGATGTCCTGCGTCGCCGAGGCGAAGGCCACCGCCAGCGCAAAGAACACCATGTGCGTCAGGTCCAGCACCGGGTCGGTATTCGCCATCCCCAGGAGCGCAGCGGCGATGCAAATTTGCGACAGCAGCAGCCAGGCCCGTCGCTTGCCCAGCCAGGCGGTGAGGAAAGGCAGCGGCAACCGGTCCACCAGCGGCGACCACAAAAACTTGAAGCCGTAGGCCAGCCCCACCCAGCTCAAATGCCCGATGGTCGCGCGCGCAATGCCCGCCTCGGAGAGCCAGAACGACAGCGTGCCCAGCACCAGCAGCAGTGGCAGCCCGGCGGAAAAGCCGAGGAACAGCATGCCGACGACGCGGGGATGGGTGTAGACCTTGAGGGCGTTGAGCCAAGGGTGTGGAGCAGACGAATCAGTCATGAAGCTGCGGTGGCACTCGGTATATAAGTTGTGTAAATTGGCAGCAAGTGGATTGGGACTACCCGGTCGGCGTTGGGCTTCTGGGACTATCCGGAGGCCCTTCGACTTTCCAGGGGAAGGCTTTTATTCTGAGCCCATCTTTACAGCTGGTTTCCCCAAGCCGAAAGCTTTCCTTCACAAATGGCCGCAAGCCGCTACTTTATCCGATTGGGATTGCCGAGAACGAGCTATTCCACCACTTGTATGCGTGGGATGGCGCCATGGTCGATTCAAAAGAACCATTAGGATAAGATGCCGCCATGACCCAGCACGTAGAAAAGGCCGCCATTTTCAATAAGCCCGCATACCCGGCAAGCGAAGCCGCATACATCCTGAATCTTCCCCCAGCCACGGTCAAAGCCTGGAGCTTTGGGCAGACGCGCCGGGACGATGGCCGGGTGAGTTTCAAAGCGGTTATTCGAGCGGCCGATACACGAAAAAAATTGCTGTCGTTTGCCAATCTGTGTGAATTGCATGTCTTGGCCGTGACCCGGCGCGTGCATCGGGTCAGCCTGCCTAAAGTTCGCGATAGCGTCGAATATCTGCGGAGCGAGCTTGGCGTGGATAGGCCGCTCATTGATCGTCAGTTCAAAACCAACGGCATCGACCTCTTCGTCGAACACGCCAGCAAACTGCTGAACGTGTCGCGTCAGGGACAAGAAGCACTGCGCGGCGAATTCGAGCTTGCGCTGGCGCGCATTGAACGTGATAACCAGGGCAACCCGATCAAGCTGTTTCCTTACAGTCGTACTTCGGACCGTGCGGCCACACAGCCGAAATCCGTGGTCATCGATCCGCGCCTGTCCTTTGGGCGTCCCGTTCTGACGCACTCGGCTGTACCCACCGAAGTAATTTACGACCGCTTCCAGGCGGGCGATTCGCTGGAAGACATGGCGCTCGACTACAACGTTGACGAAAAAGAAATCGAAGAAGCGCTCCGCTTCGAACAGCGTCGCGCCGCCTGAACCGATCACGCTGTTTGTCGATCGTTGCGCTTGGAGCCGCTTGCTAGGCGAGGCGCTCGACGCAATCGGCGCGCACTACATAGCTCACCATCAGCATTTCGCGCCCGCTGCGCCGGACGAAGAATGGCTCGAAGTCGCCGGACGGGAAAGCTGGGTCGTGCTGACTCGCGATAAGCACATCCGCAGACGCCCGTCTGAACTCGAAGCCTTTCAGGCGCACAAAGTCACCGTTTTTGTTCTGGCAGCCGGCAATGCCTCGGCAGCCGAAACGGCCGACCTCGTGACCCGGCTTTACGACAAAATCCAGCGTCTCGCCGACCAGGCCAAACCGCCCGTCATGTACAGCGTGACCCGGTCGGGGATCAGCAAACCCATCAAGTTCAAGTAGCGGCCGGCTTGTTCCGGCTGCGCTTCACGGCGGCGATCGGCAGCAGCGAGGTCAATTCCTGATAGCGCGCGAACAGGAACGCCACCCGCTCGGCGTCGGATTTGAAGCCGGATTTTCCGTAGCCCTTGTCGACCGCGGCGTCGAGCTTCTGGTGCGCCTTCAGCAGCGCGGGCGGCATGGTCAGCGGGTCGTAGAGGTCGGCGAGGGTGGCTCCGGGGAATTGCGCGCGGGCGTCGAGCACGGCCTGGGCAGCGGCCTCAATCGGGTTGGGCCCAGCCTTCGCTCCCTCCCCCTTGAGGGGGGAGGGTTGGGGAGAGGGTGAACCATCCGGCCAGGGAAAGTTGTTGTAGACAATGCCGGCGGAGTAGCGGTAGTCGCTTTTCAGGCGACCGCATACCGAGCGCACCCAGGCCATGTGCATGGCCGAGGTCAGCACGCCGAAATGGTAAAAGGTGGCGTGGGGAACGATCAGACACAGGTTGCTGGCGATAGTCTCGGCAGGCATGAAACCAAGGGGTATGTAATCCCGGCGTTCGGACGAGACGCTCGGGAATAGCAAATATGGCGTGTCGGGATGAGAGATGAAGGCGAATTGTGCAGGCGTAGTGGCAAGTTCACGCGTAGCGTCGCGCTTACTTTCAAGCCGGAAATTGCGTACCGCTTCCAAGCGTTGCCGAATAAACGGGGAGTTACGCAATAGTGTTGGTGGCGCATCCTTTAGCCAGAGGCAATAGCGTTCTGCTCCGTTGATGAACTCGTCTGCGCCTAAAAACAAACGTACAAAAGGCACGGTGTCTGGTTCTGCCCGTACTAGGGTTTCGCGTTCTTCCGGCGTAAGGATTAGGTTGCCGCCATCGATCGGCTGGTTACCGAATTTCATTTCTGGGATGTCGATAATCGGCTTGCCGCGTTTATGTAGCACCACGTCCGGCGCATCCACCAGATACGGGTTGATGTTGGCGGCGGGTAGGGCGTGCGGCTCGCCCTTGATGTCGGCGTATTCGTAAATCGTCTTCTCCGCAACGTCGCTCAGCCCGAAGCCGACGATGACGCAGTGCACGGCGGCCTTGCCGCGCGCCTCGTTGTTCCACGAAAACGTGCGGTGGGCAAAGTGGATTTTCACGCCCTGATTCAGCAGCCAGCCCCACAGCACGCCGACCTGTTCGCCCTGGGTGATGGAGTTGGTGGAGACGAAGGCGCAGCGTGTCGGCTGTCCCGCGATGTAGCGTGCCGCCTTTACATACCACGCGGCGACAAAGTCGAGCAGCCCGGCATTGTCGATGCCCGCGAACACCGCGCGCGCATCGGCGCGCTGGGCGTCGTCCATGAATTTGGCGCCGACGAAGGGCGGGTTGCCCATGATGTAGCTGCACCGTTCCGCGGGTAGCACGGTGTTCCAGTCGAGTGTGAGTGCATTGCCGTGGACGATGTGCGGGCTGGTCTTGAGCGGAATGCGGGCGAAATACATGCCGAATTCCTCGCTTACCTTGAGGTTCATCTGATGGTCCGCCAGCCACAGCGCAACCTGGGCGATCTGCGCTGGGAATTCCTCGATCTCGATGCCGTGGAACTGGTCGACGTCGATGGAGAGCAGCTGGAAGATGTCGATCAGCGATTGCTTGAATTCGCGTTCCAGCGCGAGCGAGGCGCGCAGGATTTCAAGTTCCAGCAAACGCAGCTCGCGGTAGGCGATGACGAGGAAATTGCCGCAGCCGCAGGCGGGGTCGAAGAAGGTGAGTCCGCGCAGCTTTTTGTGGAACTCGAACAGCTTGTTGCGCTGCCGTTTGACCTTGTCGAATTCGGCCCACAGCGCATCGAGGAACAGCGGCTTGATGAGCTTGAGGATATTTTCCTCGCTGGTGTAGTGCGCGCCGAGGTTGCGCCGCGCCGTCTTGTCCATGATCGACTGGAACAGCGCGCCGAAGATGGCCGGCGAGATGGCGCTCCAGTCGAGCGCACAGGCGTCGAGCAGCGCTTCGCGCATGGCCGAATCGAAATCGGCAATCGGAATCGGCTCTTCGAACAGCCGGCCGTTGATGTAGGGGAAGGCGGCGAGCTGGTCGTCCAGCGCCTTGCCGCGTTTGGCTTCCGGGGTGTTCAGCACCTGGAACAGTTGGGCGAGCAGGGGGCCGAGGTCGGAGCCGTCCTCGCGTGTGCGTTCCTCGATGTAGGTGCGCAGCGCCTGAGCGGGCTGGAAGATGCCGGTGTCGTCGGCGAACAGGCAGAACAGCAGGCGCACCAGCAGCACTTCGAGCGCGTGGCCCTCGAATCCAGCGGATTTCAGCGCGTCGTGCAGCCGACCCATGCGTTCGGCTGCCTGGATGTTGACCGGGTTCTGCGGCTTGATGTCCTGCGTTTCGTAGCCGGCGATGAAGCCGAAGTGGCGGATGTGTTTGTGCAGATCCTTTAGCGCGAATTCGCGGGTGTCGCCGGTTTCCAGGTCGTGGAGTCGGAAGCGCGCAAAGTCGCAGACGACAATGTGGCGCGGCAGGTCGCGTTCCTTGATGCCGGGGAAGTAGTCCAGCGCCTGATTAAAGGCGCGGTCGAGGTTCTTGCCGCGCGATTTCTGCTCCACCAGCAATACGCCAGGCCAGAACAGATCGACGTAGCCCTGGTCGCCGCCAAATTTCTTGACCGCGTGCTCGAAGGTGGCGACGCGCTTGTTGGTGATGCCGAAGATTTCGAAGAAGGCGATCCAGAACGGCTTGGCCTCGCTGTCTTCGTTGGCGGCGTCGACCCATTCGCGCGAGAACGATAGCGCGCGGGATTTGATCTCGTTCCAGGAAAGCGGCATGGCTACGGAGTGTAGTTGTAATCGACGATCAGCGGCGCATGGTCGGAAAAGCGCTGGTCTTTGTAGACGCTTCCAGCTTTTGCGCTTTTGGCGATGCCGGGGGTGGCGATCTGATAGTCGATGCGCCAGCCGACGTTCTTGGCATACGCCTGGCCGCGGTTGCTCCACCAGGTGTAGGCCTCGCCGGTGTGCTCCGGGTAGAGGCTGCGGTAGACGTCGACCCAGCCGAGTTCTTCGAACAGGCGGGTCATCCAGGCGCGTTCTTCGGGCAGGAAACCGGAGTTCTTCTGGTTGGATTTCCAGTTCTTCAGGTCAACCTCTTTGTGGGCGATGTTCCAGTCGCCGCAGATGACGATTTCGCGGCCCGACTTGATCAGGGCTTCGAGATGCGGGAAGAAGGCGTCCATGAAGCGGAATTTGGCCTGCTGGCGCTCGTCGCCGCTGGAGCCGGAGGGCTGATAAAGCGAAATGACGGCCAGGTTTCCGTAATCGGCCTCGATATAGCGGCCCTCGGCGTCGAATTCGGGCACGTTCAGGCCTTCGACAATGCGCTGCGGTGCCTGGCGGGTGTAGACGCCGACGCCGCTGTAGCCTTTTTTCTCGGCGTAGTGAAAGGCGCCGCTCAGGCCGTCGCACCGGATGAACTCGGGTTTGAGGTCGGCCGCCTGCGCCTTCAGCTCCTGCACGCAGACGACATCGGCGTGTTGCGTGGGCAGCCAGTCGAAGAAGCCCTTGGTGGAGGCGGAACGGATGCCGTTGAGGTTGGCCGATATAATTCGCATCTAGATTGATTCAAGAAGTTAAGGGATATGTCCGATTACAAAGCCGAGTTTGTGGAATTCGCCATCGCATCGAACGTGCTGTGTTTTGGCGAGTTCAAGACCAAAGCGGGGCGGATGAGCCCCTATTTTTTTAATGCGGGTCTGTTCAACGACGGCGACAAGCTGCGTCGGCTGGGCGAATTTTACGCCAAGGCGATTGTCGATTCGGGGATCGTCTTCGATGTGCTGTTCGGCCCGGCGTACAAGGGCATTCCGCTGGCGGCGAGCATTGTGATTGCGTTGGCGGGCATGGGCAGGAATGTGCCGTTTGCGTTCAACCGCAAGGAAGCCAAGGATCACGGCGAAGGCGGCACGGTGGTGGGCGCGGAGCTGAAAGGCCGGGTGCTGATCGTCGACGATGTGATTTCGGCGGGCACTTCGGTGCGCGAATCGGTGAACCTGATCCGCCAGTGCGGCGCCGAACCGGCCGGGGTGGTGATCGCGCTGGACCGGATGGAGCGCGGCGCGGGCGACCAGTCCGCCGTGCAGGAAGTGCGCGAGCAATATGGCATGCCGGTGGTGGCGGTGATCACCCTGGATAATCTGGTGGAGTTTTTGGAACGAGATGCGAACAGACAACAAGTTTTGCAAGCCGTGGCCGGATACCGCTCAACGTATGGCGTGTAGAGCGCTGCTGGCGGCCTTGCTGCTGACGGCGGGCGCCGCACAGGCTGCAATGTACCGCTGGGTCGACAGCAACGGCCGCGTGCAGTACGGCGACACCCTGCCGCCGACCTACCAGCAAAGCGGCGCGGCCGAGATGAACAAGCAGGGGCAGATCATCAAACGCACGCAGTCCGAGGCCGAGCGCAAGGCCGAGGCCGAGCGCAATGCCGAACAGGCGCGGATTCAGAAGGAACAGCAAAAGCAGGCGCAGTCCGATCGCGCGCTGACTTCCACCTACACCACCGAAGCGGAAATCGATCTGTCACGCGACCGCGCGCTGGAACACCACAAGCTGGCAATCAATGGCGCGAAAATCCGCAGTGTGGCGGTGGATGCCAATCTGGCCGAGCTGAATGCGCGGATTGCCAATATCGAGAAATCCGGGCGCAAGGTGAGCCCGGGCTTGCAGGGCCAGCTCGATCAGGCGACCCGGGAAAGTCTGGAGCTGAAGCGCACCATCCTCGTCAACGAAGAAGCGATGCAGAAAGTGCGCGAGAAATATGCGGCGGACAAGGCGCGTTTTCGCGAATTGACGGGCAAATGAACCGGGGGGTCGCCCCGCCGCCTGATGGCGCGGACGTGCATTTTAAAAACTGGCCGGAGTGATCCGGCCAGTTTTTTTACCCCTGCAGCTTGGATTTCAGCAGCTCGTTGACCTGCGCCGGATTGGCCTTGCCCTTGCTGGCTTTCATGATCTGGCCGACCAGCGCGTTGAAGGCCTTTTCCTTGCCCGCGCGGAATTCCTCGACCGATTTGGCGTTGGCGGCCATGACTTCGTCGATGATTCTTTCCAGTTCGCCGGAATCGGACATCTGCTTGAGGCCGCGCGCCTCGATGATGGCGTCGACCTCGCCCGCGCCTTCCCACAGCCCCTCGAACACCTGCTTGGCCAGCTTGCCGGACAGGGTGCCGTCGTGGATGCGTGCAATCAGCGCGCCCAGATGGGCGGCGGAGACCGGGCTCTGTTCGATGCCCAGATCGGCCTTGTTGAGCGCGGCTGAGAGTTCGCCCATCACCCAGTTGGCGGCGAGCTTGCCCTGGCCGCAGGCTTGGGCTGCTGCCTCGAAGTAGTCGGCGAGCGCGCGCGATCCGGTCAGCACGGCGGCGTCGTAAGGCGACACGCCGTATTCGGCCTGAAAGCGCACCTGCATCGCGGCGGGCAGTTCGGGCAGCGTGGCGCGCACCTGCTCAATCCAGTCTTCGTCGAGCTTCACCGGCAGCAGGTCGGGGTCGGGGAAGTAGCGGTAATCGTGCGCGTCTTCCTTGCTGCGCATCATGCGCGTCTCGCCGGTGTCGGGGTCGAACAGCACGGTCGCCTGTTCGATGCGGCCGCCGTCTTCCAGCGTTTCGATCTGCCAGCGCACTTCGTAATCGATCGCCTGCTGCAGGAACTTGAACGAGTTGAGGTTCTTGATTTCGCGGCGGGTGCCGAACTCGGCCTGGCCGACCGGGCGCACCGACACATTGGCGTCGACGCGGAAGCTGCCTTCCTGCATGTTGCCGTCGCAGATGCCAATCCAGGTCACCAGCGTGTGCAGCGCGCGGGCATAGGCGACAGCCTCGGCGCTGGAACGCATCTCGGGCTCGGAGACGATTTCCAGTAGCGGCGTGCCGGCGCGGTTGAGGTCGATGCCGCTCATGCCGTGGAAGTCTTCGTGCAGCGACTTGCCGGCGTCCTCTTCCATGTGGGCGCGGGTGAGGTTGATGGTGCGCTCGCTGTCGCCCACCTGGATCGTGAGCGCGCCGCCCTCGACGATGGGCTTGGCCAGCTGGCTGATCTGGTAGCCCTTGGGCAGGTCGGGGTAGAAGTAGTTCTTGCGGTCGAACACGTTGATGCGGTTGAGCTTCGCGCCGATGGCCAGCGCAAACTTGATCGCGCATTCGACCGCGCCCTTGTTCAATACCGGCAGCACGCCGGGCAGTGCGATGTCGACCGCGCTCGCCTGCGTGTTGGGCGCGGCGCCGAAGGCCGTGCTGCTGCCCGAGAAGATTTTGGAACGGGTGGCGAGCTGGGTGTGGACTTCCAGCCCGATAACGGTCTCCCACTTCATTTCAAACCCTCCGGTTGGCGAGTGTGCCAGTCGGTGACCTGCTGGTATTGATGGGCGACGTTGAGCATTTTCGCCTCGCTGAAGTAGTCACCGACGAGCTGCAGGCCGATCGGCAGCCCCTTGGCGTCAAAACCGCACGGCAGCGACATGCCGGGCAGGCCGGCGAGGTTGGCAGGGATGGTGTAGAGGTCGTTCAGGTACATCTCCACCGGGTCGTCGGATTTTTCGCCCAGCTTGAAGGCGGTGCCGGGTGCGGTGGGGCCGAGGATGACGTCGCAGGTCTTGAAGGCTGCGTTGAAGTCTTCTGCGATCAGGCGGCGGATTTTCTGCGCCTGCAGGTAATAGGCGTCGTAGTAGCCGTGCGAGAGTACGTAGGCGCCGATCAGGATGCGGCGTTTGACCTCTGCGCCAAAGCCCTGCGCGCGGGTCTTGCAATACATGTCGTCGAGGTTGCCGTATTCGGGCGCGCGATAGCCGTAGCGCACGCCGTCGAAGCGCGACAGGTTGCTGGAGGCTTCTGCGGGGGCGAGCACGTAATAAACGGGGATCGCGAGCTTCGAGTTCGCGAGTGATATCTCGACCGGGATTGCGCCGAGTTTCTTCAATTCGCTGATCGCCGCTTCCACCGCAGCTGCCACTTCGTTGTTCAAGCCCTCGGCGAAGAATTCCTTCGGCAGTCCGACGCGCAGGCCGGCCAGCGGCTTGTCCAGATCGCGCGCGTAGTCTTCCTTGGCGCGATCGAGACAGGTCGAGTCACGGGCATCGAAGCCGGTCATCACGTTCAGCAGGTGCGCGCAGTCCTCGGCTGAGGGCGCCATCGGCCCGGCCTGGTCGAGGCTGGAGGCGAACGCGATCATGCCGTAGCGGGACACCAGGCCGTAGGTGGGCTTGAGGCCGGTGATGCCGCACAAGGCAGCCGGCTGGCGGATCGAGCCGCCGGTGTCAGTGCCGGTGGCGGCCG
>JAGVGD010000097.1 GCA_020057245.1 Thiobacillus sp.
AGGGTAAAATCCAGCCGTGAGCCCACCATTGCACCGAAAACTCCTTCCCATCCTGCGACGCATGAACAATGGAATGTTCCATTCAGGGCAAAAACTGGCCGACGAGTTCGGACTTTCCCGTGCAAGCGTCTTCAATGTGATCAATCAGGCTGAGTCGCTGGGTGTCACCATTCATGCGGTTCGCGGCAAGGGATACAAACTGCCGGACAAGGTCGAATGGCTGGCCGAGGGCGAGGTGCTGCGTGAGTTAGGGTCGATCGCGGATGACTTCAGCCTACGTATCGATGACAGCGCTGATTCGACGAACTCGGTACTGATGGCCGCGGCACTGGCGGGTGCGCCGGACGGCGCTGTGCTCTGTGTTGAGCATCAGTACGCCGGCAAGGGACGGCGTGGTCGTCGCTGGCAGGCCGGGCTCGGGGGCGGCTTGACCTTCTCGGTTCTATGCCGGTTTGAGCGTGGTCTGCAGTCGATGGCGGGGTTGAGCCTGATGGCAGGCCTGGCGCTGGCACGCGCAATCAATCGGCATAGCCACCATCCCGCACAGTTGAAGTGGCCCAACGATGTGCTGGTCGGACACCGCAAGCTGGGCGGGATTCTGGTCGAGGTACAGGGCGACATGCATGGGGCGGCGTTCGCTGTGGTGGGCATCGGTTTGAATGTTCATCTGCGTGAGGCGCAACGCGAAAATATCGATCAGGCAGTCATCGATCTGGCTGAAATGGGGGTGACGGCAGGCCGCAACCAATTATTGGCGGATTGCCTGCGGGAACTGCATTCGGCATTGCGGCTGTTCAGGGAGCACGGGTTTGCGGCGCTGCGTGCGTCCTGGATGGAACTGGATGCCTATGCGGGCAAGGACGTGAGTTTGTTGTTGCCCAATACGCAGGCCGTTCACGGCGTGGCGGCGGGCATTGATGAAACGGGTGCGTTTCTGCTGCGCGACGCTGACAACAAGCTGACCGCCTATAACGGCGGTGAGATCAGCCTGCGATTGAGGCAGCGTTCATGACTACGCGGCATGTGTTGATCGATGCGGGTAACACGCGTTTGAAATGGGTCCTCGTGGTCGATAGCCAATGGCAAGACCACGGCAGCTCGGATTACAGTGACCTGTCTGCGCTGGCATCGGTGCTGTCTGCCGGAATGAAATGCACGATTGCCAGCGTAACGCGTGCCGATCATGAGCACCTGCTCAAAACGCTGCTGACCCGATACGACATCGAGCCGCGATGGCTGGTCTCCGCGACGCAGTTTCACGACGTCATCAACACCTATGTGAATCCTGCGCAGCTGGGCGTGGATCGCTGGATGGGCATGCTGGCAGCACGCTTGCGCTCGCATTCCGCCACGCTGGTGGTGTCGGCAGGAACGGCGATGACGGTGGATGCCTTGTCGGCGGAGGGACGCTTTTTAGGCGGGTTGATTGTCCCGGGGCACAGCATGATGCAGCAATCGCTACTGCAGGGCACCGCCCGGATTTGGGTTGAGATCGGTGATTGGCAGCCGTTCCCTCGCTCGACAGCCGATGCCGTGCACAGCGGCATCATCGCCGCCTTGAGCGGCGCCGTTCGCCAGCAGTATGAACAGCTTGCGCGTCAGTGCGGATGCGAACCCCACTGTGTGCTGACAGGCGGGGATGCACTCATGCTGCAGCCGTACCTGGATTTAACGGCGGAGCACGCGCCCTATCTGGTACTGGAAGGGATCGACCGCGTGGTCAGAGAGGATGTTGCAGGATGAGATGGATGACCTGGATTCTGCTGCTGGCCAATATTGGTGTGGCAGGTTTTTTTGTCGGACGTGATTATTGGCCGCAGACCGAACCGGAGCAGAACGCACCGCTCAATGTCGACCGCTTGAGCTTGCGCAGCCAGAGTGCGTCGGCGGCCATTGAAAAAATCCCGCCCACGCGCGTGGTCAGGCTGGAAACGAAATCCTTGTGCCTGGAATGGCGTGGCTTGAACCGGGACGAGTTTTCGCTGGTGCGCGAGCAACTCAAGGTTTTGGCAGGGGAGCGGGTGATGTCGTTCACCGAAGTGCCCCTGAATACACGCCTCTGGGTGATATTTCCGCCCCTGCCCACGGCGCAGGCAGCGGCAGCGAAACTGAACGAACTGGCGGCAGCGGGCGTGCAGGACGCGTTTGTGGTGAAGGACGCCGCCTGGCGCAACGCGATTTCACTGGGTCTGTATGCCAATGCCGAGGCAGCGGAACGCCGGGAGCGCGAAGTGGAAGGCAAGGGCGTGCTGGGTACGCGGGTTGAAGTGCTGCCCCGCAAGGGAACCGATTTCTACTTCGTTATCCGCAGTGAAGATGCGGATGCTCTGAAAAGCCTGGATGCCATCAAGCAGGCCTACCCCAACAGCCAGCAATCGCGCGTGGCCTGTCGCTCATAAGCCGGGCAGCAGGTAGTTCAGCACAATGCCGCCGAATACCGCCGCCCCCAGCCAGCTGTTGTGCAGGAATGCCTGAAAGCAGCGCTGGGGTTCGCGGTGGCGGATCAGTTTCATGTGGTAGAGCGCAATCGCTGCGGCCACCAGCAGCCCGCCGTAGAAAGCCATCCCCATCTGGCGTTGCCAGCCAACCCAGGCAAGAAGCCCCAGTGTGGCGGCGTAGCAGATCGCAATCGCGGCGAGATCGTAGCGACCGAAGGTGATGGCTGAGGTCCTGATGCCAAGCTTGAGATCGTCCGCCCGGTCGACCATGGCGTACTCGGTATCGTAAGCGACGGCCCAGAATACATTGGCAGTCAGCAGCAACCAGGCTTCCAGCGGCACCTCGCCCCACAGCGCGGCATAAGTCATGGGGATGCCAAAACCGAATGCGATGCCGAGATACGCTTGCGGAATGGCAAAAAAGCGCTTGGTGAACGGATAACTGGCGGCCAGAAAAAGCGCGACGAACGACAGTCCGATCACCAGTTTGCCCAGCGGCAACACCAGCAAAAAAGCCAGCAGCGCCAGCCCGGCTGCCAGCAGCAAGGCTTCCCTGGGGGAGACATTTCCCGCAGCGAGCGGTCGCTCGCGGGTGCGTGCCACATGCGGATCGATGTCGCGGTCAGCGTAGTCGTTGATCACGCAGCCCGCTGAACGCATCAGCACCACGCCCATGGTGAAGATCCACAGGATCAGCCAGTCAGGCTGGCCATGACTGGCCAGCCACTGTGCCCACAGGGTCGGCCACAGCAGCAGCAGGATGCCGATCGGCTTGTCGAGCCGCATCAGTTTTTCGTAATGACTCAGGCGTTCGGTCAGTTTCATAAAGCGTTATGCGCAGGAAGAAATACCTCGGTGACCAGCAGCGGGTGGCCGTTGAGACAAAACACCGAGCGGCGCGCCCACACATGGCGTGCAGTGAACCCGGCGTGGCGGCGCGCTGCGCGATACAGCGGGTGGCGCGCATCGAGGCGGCGCAAGGTCAGGCCGAGCCGCCGGATGCGCGGGTTGGTAAACAGGGCTTCGCCCAGCGGTTTGTTGCCTAGCCGGGTGATGCCATTCCAGCCGCCGCGCAGGCTCGCGTGCGGCAGCACGCTGTGGGCGAAAACGCGGGCGATCCCATCCCCCAGCAGCAGGACGTCGCGCCCATAGGCCCGGGATGCCGGACGCAGGTGCAAGGCCTGGGATTCGTCGCGGTTTGGCCGAGTGAGCCCGTGTGCCAACAGTTGAACTTTGAAGTCAGCATGTTGCGTCTGCAGGCGCTGGGTGAGCGAACCCCGATCCGACAACTCGCAGCGCAAGGTACGCGGTGCGCGAAAGGCGTGTGACAGCCAGCCGTGCCGCAGCGGTGTGTGTCGGAGTGGAGGGTGCCGGGAAGCAGTCACTGCGGAGTCCAGATGAAAGACGCATTATGCCAGCGGCCGGTTGCGGACAGTGCTAGCATGACGGCCGCATTCCAACGACATCAAACGAGGAGACCGAATGCTGTTACGACTCAGCGCCGTCATGAGCCTGCTGTTTTTGTCCGCCTGTTCGACCGGACAGTTGGTCGCGCGTGGCGCCGCCCCCCTGATCGACAACGGGGTGACGGCGATGAACCGCGAGACCGACCTCGGGCTGGCGCTCGCCAGCATGCCGGCCAACCTTAAAATGCTCGAGGCACTGCTGGTTGCCGACCCCGGCAATACAGCGTTTCAGCTGCAGGCAGCGATGGGGTTTTACGGCTATTCGATGGCCTTCGTCGAACCCGCCGAGCCGGATCGTGCTGCCAGCCTGTACCAGCGCGCGCGCGTGCATGCGATGGTCGCGCTCGATCACGCCGGGATGTCCGAGGCGATACTCAATGGTGATATGGCTCAGTTCGAAAAGACTTTGGCATCGCTCGGCCCCGATGCGGTGCCGGCGCTGTTCTGGACCGCGTCGACCTGGGGGAAATGGATCGAGCTCCAGCTCGACGACCCGGCGCGGCTGGCCGAATTGCCGCGTGTCGAAGCGATGATGCAGCGCGTACTGGCACTGGACGAGGCCTATTATTATGGCGGCGCGCACCTGTTTTTCGGTGCCTACTATGGCGGCCGCGCGCCGATGTTCGGCGGTGATTTCGCACGCGCGGCCAGGCATTTCGACCGGGCAGCAGAGATCAACCACAAGCAGCTGCTGCTGGTCGATGTCTATCGGGCACGCTATCTATTGCGACAAATGGGCGAGCGCGAGGCGTTCCACAGCACGCTCACCCGCGTGATCGAAACGCAAAGCTACGCCCCCGACTTCAATCTCGCCAACGCGGTGGCCAAACAGGAAGCCGCCGCCTTGCTGACTCAGGAAAAGGATTTGTTTTGATGCGCAGACTCATGCTTCGAACCCTGTGTGCCCTTGCCTTGCTGGGGACGCCGCTTGCCCATGCGGCGGACGCCTACGTGCTCAAATTCGCCACGCTGGCGCCGCAAGGCTCCACCTGGATGAAGGCTTTCGACGCCTGGGGCAAGGAACTCGCCGCTAAAAGTCAGGGACGTCTGACGGTCAAGTTTTATCCCGGCGGCATTTCGGGCGACGAGCCCGACATGCTGCGCAAAATCCGCTTCGGACAGTTGCAGGGCGCGGCCCTGTCGGGGCATGGCGTGGGCGAGATCTATCCGCCTGCGCGCATCCTCGAAACGCCTTTCCTGTTCCGCAGTCATGCCGAGATCGACGCCGTGCGCGCCACCATCCAGCCAGCCATCGATGCCGGTTTTCGCGCGCACCAATACGAACTGCTCGCCTGGATGGAAGTCGGCAATATCCACTTCTTTTCGACCAAGCCGCTGGCCAACCT
Organism: Thiobacillus sp.; assembly: GCA_020057245.1. Lineage (GTDB taxonomy): Bacteria > Pseudomonadota > Gammaproteobacteria > Burkholderiales > Thiobacillaceae > Thiobacillus. The sequence goes on from JAGVGD010000097.1 coordinate 5,251, forward strand.
CGAAGAACTGGCGCGCCGCCGCATCTGGCAATGGCAGGGCGACCGCTTCATGGATGCCTTCTTCAACGCCAACGGCTGGTCGCCGGTGGCGCTGCCGATCACCGAGGTGTACACCGGGCTGTCCACCGGCATGATCGACACCGTGGTGAGCACGCCGCTTGCCAGCATTGCCCTGCAGTGGGCCAGCAAAACGCCGTACATGAGCGATCAGTCGATGGCGACCGGCATCGGCGCGGTGGTGGTATCGAACAAGTTCTACGCCGGATTGCCTGCCGACCTGCAGGCCTTGCTGAAAAGCAGCGGCGCGCCGCTGTCGAAAAAGCTGATTGCCGACACCCGGCGCGACGACCAAAAGTCGCTGGAAGTTCTGGCCAAAGCCACCCGTCCGCTGGCGGGCATGCAGCAAAACACGCTCGATCTGGCCGAACAGACCGCGCTTTCGCGTAAAGCCGTCGCCGCACTGGAAGCCAAGGCGTATTTATCTGCCGATCTGGATCGTCAGGTGGACGCCGCACTCGCCCGCTACCGGAGCAGCCAGGCCAAGTGATTTTTCTGCGCGCCTGCCGCTGGCTGGAGCAAGCCCTGACCCGGGTTGAGCTCGGCGCCGCGCTGCTCGCTTTCGCGGCCATGCTGGGACTGTCGGTGGCCGACATCGTCGGCCGCAACCTGTTTCACGCCACCCTGCCTGGCGGCGATCTGGTGCTGCGCCAGCTGGTGTTGTGGGTGGCCTTGCCCGGCGCTGCGCTGGCGGTTGCCGCGCAGCGCCATCTGCACCTCGATCCCGCCAATCTCGCCATGCGCCCGGCCTGGCAAAAGCTCACCGCAATTCCTTTCAATCTGGGGGCCGCGCTTGTATGCGCGCTGCTCACACGGGCGGCGTGGGCCTACTGGCAGGATGAATGGCAATACCAGTCGGCCGAGGCCGTCTGGCTGGCCTGGCTGAGCCTGATCCTGCCGATCGCCTTCGGCCTGCTGGCGCTGCATTTTCTGCTGCGCGCGGTGCTGACGCTGCCGGATCGGCCCGGCCCGGACAAGGCCGCATGAGCACGCTGCTGTTCATTCTGCTGGCGCTGGTCGGCCTGCCGTTGTTTGTCGTATTGGGCGCGGCGGCGCTCACCGCCACCCGCGAAGCGCAGCTCGACCCCGCGCTGCTGATGGTGGAATTTGCGCGCCTCGCCGCCTCGCCCAATCTGGTGGCGATTCCGCTGTTTGTGCTGGCCGGAGCGGTGCTGGGGCAGGGCGGCGCGCCAAAGCGGCTGGTGCGCTTTTTCAATGCCTTGCTGGGCTGGATGCCCGCGGGCATCGCCTGGGTGGCGGTGCTGACCTGCATGGTCTTTACCGCGTTTTCCGGCGCCTCCGGCGTCACCATCCTCGCGCTGGGCGGCTTGCTGTACCCCATGCTCAAGCATGAGGATTACCCGGACAAGTTCGCACTCGGCCTCATCACCGCCGGTGGCTCGATGGGCCTGCTGCTGCCGCCAAGCCTGGCCGTGCTGCTGTACGGCGTGGTGGCGCAGGTCAATATCGGTGATCTGTTCGTCGCTGGTTTGCTGCCGACCGCGCTGCTGTTCGTGATGGTGGGCGGCTATGCGCTGTTGCGCGGCGCGCGCGGTACGCCGCGCCATCACTTTCGCCTGCGTGAGCTTACCCTCGCTGCGCGTGCCGGTTGGGCCGACTTATTGCTGCCGGTCGGCGTCATCGGCGGGCTGGCGGGGGGCTTTCTCACCGTGGCCGAAATCGCCGCCTGCACTGCGCTGTATGCCCTGTTGCTGGAAACCCTGATCCATCGCGAGATCAACCTGAATCAACTGGTGTGGGTGGTGCACGAAGCCGCCGTGCTGGTGGGCAGCCTGTTCATCATTCTGGGCCTGAGCCTGGGCCTCACCAATCTGCTGATCGACGCGCAGGTGCCGATGCACCTGCTCGAATGGGTGCAGGCCAAGGTTACCAGTCCGATGGAATTCCTGATGTGGATGAACCTCGCCCTGCTGGCAGTCGGCTGCACGATGGACATCTTTTCCGCCATCGTCATCGTCACGCCGCTGCTACTGCCCCTGGCGACGCACTTCGGTATTCATCCGGTGCATCTGGGGATCGTGATCCTGGCCAATCTGGAAATCGGCTACCTCACCCCGCCGGTGGGGATCAACCTGTTTCTTGCGAGCCAGCGGTTCAAGAAACCGGTGTTTGCGGTGTTTCGGGCTACGTTGCCGTTCTTGTTCGTGTTGCTGGTTTGGTTGATGTTGTTGACTTACTGGCCGGGGTTGAGTTTGTGGGGGTTGGGTTGAGGCTTGTGCGGGGCTGCTGAGCGTTGGCCGGGCTACCCCCGGCCAACGCTCAGCAGCGAAGCAAAAAAAACCTCAACTCCCCGCCAGCACCTGCCGGCTACCCAGCCACCGCTCGACATGCTGCGCTGCGATTTCCGGGTGATGCTTGAGGCAGTGCTGGGCCAGATTGCGCGCAGCTTCGAGCAACTCAACATCCCGCTCCAGATCAGCAAAGCGCAACATCGGCAGGCCGCTCTGTCGATGCCCCAGCAACTCGCCCGGCCCGCGCAACTGCAAGTCCTGGCGCGCGATCTCAAAGCCGTCGGTGGATTCAAAAATCACTTTCAGGCGCGCCCGCGCCAGTTCGGATAGCGGGCTTTCGTACAACAGCACGCACACCGATTCGCGGCTGCCGCGCCCGACGCGGCCGCGCAGTTGATGCAACTGCGCCAGCCCCATGCGCTCGGCGTGTTCGATCACCATCAACGCGGCGTTGGGGACGTCGACGCCGACTTCGATGACGGTGGTGGCGACCAGCAGGTGGATGTCACCCGCCTGAAACGCGGCCATCACGGCCTGCTTGTCGGCGGGTTTGAGGCGGCCGTGGACCAGGCCGATGTTGAGTTCGGGCAATTGCGCGGTCAGCGCGGCGTGAGTGTCTTCGGCGGTTTGCAGTTGCAGTTTTTCGGACTCCTCGATCAGCGGGCATACCCAGTACGTTTGCCCGCCTTCGAGGCAGGCTTCGCGGACGCGCGCCAGCACATCGTCGCGCCGTGCAGCACTCACCAGCTTGGTAACGATGGGGGTGCGCCCGGGCGGCAGTTCGTCGATGGTGGAGACGTCGAGATCAGCGAAGAAACTCATCGCCAGAGTGCGCGGAATCGGCGTCGCGCTCATCATCAACTGGTGCGGTTCGCTGCCTTTTTGCATCAGGGCCAGGCGCTGGCCGACGCCGAAGCGGTGCTGTTCGTCGACCACCACCAGCCCCAGCTGGTTGAAGCTGCCGGCTTCCTGAAACAGCGCGTGGGTGCCGAACACGACGTCGGCTTCGCCTGCCGCCACCGCCTGCCAGGCAGCAGTACGCGCCGATTTGCGCTGGCTGCCGGAGATCCAGGCGCAATGCAGGCCGAGCGATTCGAACAGCGGCGTGAGTTTCTTCGCGTGCTGTTCGGCGAGGATTTCGGTGGGCGCCATGAACGCGGCCTGCAAGCCGTTTTCCACCGCCTGCAGACACGCCAGCGCTGCGACGACGGTTTTGCCGCTGCCGACGTCGCCTTGCAGCAGGCGGCGCATCGGGTGCGTTTGCGCGAGGTCGGGGCTGATTTCTTGCCAGGCGCGCTGCTGCGCGGCAGTGAGGGCGAATGGCAGCGCGGCGAGGAACGCGGCGGTCAGGCGGTGCTGC
>JAGVGD010000178.1 GCA_020057245.1 Thiobacillus sp.
GCCGGTGCGTGCGGCGTTGCCGCGCCAGAACGGGCGCTTGGCAGTTTCGAGTTCGGCTTCCGGCAAGCCTGCGCCGTGATCGACGACGGTGAAGCGGAGCGACTCCGCCGTGCGTGCGAGTTCGAGCGTCACCGGTGGCTGGCCGTAACGGTGGGCATTCTCCAGCAGGTTGACGAGGCTGCGGCGCAGGCCGCGCGCCGGCACACCCGCCGTACCTGCCGTGCCGTGCACCGTTACTGGCAGGCCGCGTGCCGCGAAGCACTCGGCGAGTTCATTGCACAGCGCATCGAGATCGACCGGGCTGGCCGTTTCAGCCTCGGTGCGCGCGAACTCGGCGAACTGGCGTGTCAGCGCATCCATGTCGTCCATGTCCTGCACCATCGCCGCCCGTTCGTTCGGGTCGTCCACCTGCATTTCGACCGCGAGACGCAGGCGGGTGAGCGGGGTGCGCAGATCGTGCGACAGGCCGGCCAGCATCAGTGCACGCTGGATTTCCTGCTCGGCGAGGTCGGCGCTCATGCGGTTGAATGCCTGTGCCAGCGCGGCAATTTCATCCGGCCCTTGCTCGTCCAGGCGCGCGTCGAATTCGCCGCGCCCGACGCGTGCAGCCACATTCGCGGCATTGCGCAGCGGGCGGTTGATGCGTGCCACCAGCGCCCAACCGCCAGCAAATGCCAGCAGCAGCGTCAGCGCGCCCCAGCCTATCCATTGCCAGGGCAGGCTAGGTGTCAGGGCGACGTGCGGCAATACCAGCCAGTAATCGTCGGGCCCGAGCTGAAAGCTGATCCACAGCGCTTCGTCGTCGTTCGGGTCGGCGATCAGGAGGGTTCCCTTGCCGAGCCGGGCTTGCAATTCATGCCAGATCAGCCGTTGCATCGATAGCTCGGGTGGCGGCAGCACGTATTCCTCCGGATCCATCGGTACGATGCGGATGCCTTCCTGCTGCGACAACTCTTGCAGTAGTGTCTGCCGCCGTTCAGGTTGGGAGGCGAGCAGAGCGGCGCGCGTAAGTTTGACCACGGCCGCCGCGCGGGTGGCGATTTGGTGCGCGCGCGGTTCGCGCTCGGCCAGATTGAACAGGGTGAGCCAGGCGGCGAGGCTGATCAGCAGCAAAGCGCCGATCAGCAGCACGGTACGCGCCAGCAGGGTTTTCGGCAGCATGCTCAGTCCGGCACGAACACGTAGCCGAAGCCGCGCACGGTCTGGATGTGATGCGGCGCGGCGGGATCGCTTTCGACCAGCTTGCGCAGCCGCGAAATCTGCACGTCGATGCTGCGGTCGTAGGCTTCGTGGTTGCGTCCGCGTGCCAGCACCATCAGGCGCTCGCGCGACAGCGGCTGGCGCGGGTGCTCGACCAGTGCTTTCAGTACCGCGAATTCGCCGCTGGTGAGTGGTAGTTTGTCGGCGTCGCGGAACAGTTCTCGGGTACCGAGATTGATGCGGCATTCGCCAAATGTGAGTTCGGAGTTGTCGGACGCGGGCGCGCCGGGCGGCGCAGCCACACGGCGGCGCAGCACTGCTTTGATGCGCGCGACCAGTTCGCGCGGATTGAAGGGCTTGGGAAGATAGTCGTCGGCTCCCATTTCGAGGCCGACGATGCGGTCGATTTCGTCAGCCTTGGCGGTCAGCATCACGACCGGCAACTCGGCGTGGCTGACCTGAAGGCGGCGGCAGATCGACAAACCGTCCTCGCCCGGCAGCATCAAGTCGAGTATCAGCACGTCGAAACGCTCGCGATCGAGTGCGCCATCCATCGCGCGCCCATCGGCCACTGCGCGTACGCTCATGCCCTGCTCGGCGAGATATCGCTCAAGTAGGTCACGTAAACGCAGGTCGTCGTCCACCAGCAGGATTTTGGTTGGGTCGCTAGTCATGGGTAGAGATTAAAAGGGGCGACCGCATGGGGATTGTTTCCGAATGTTTCTGAATGCGCGGCGGAAACAAATCCTTACATTAATAGCGTGCCTGGACAAGCGGCATTCACATGGACTGCTCAAAATGCCTCATATGGACATTGGGTTCATACCTGTTTGATTTTTGGAGACTCAAAATGAAACGAAGAAACTCTTTTGTTTTCCTGGTTCTGGCCATTACTTTAAGTCTGCCTACTTTGGCCAGGGATCGCGACAACAATCCACCTGGACGTGCGGGTGGTCATGGTACCAACTGGGAAAATCGTCCGGGTCCGCAAGGTGGTCCTGGCGCCAGTCCAGATCGTCGGGGGCATGCCCGATATGACCGCGACAACAATCCACCCGGTCAAGCCGGTGGTCCCGGTACCAACTGGGAAAATCCCCCAGGTCCGCAAGGAGGTCCTGGCGCCAGTCTGGATCGTCGGGGGCATGCCCAATATGACCGCGACAACAATCCACCCGGTCAGGCAGGCGGTCCCGGTACCAACTGGGAAAATCCCCCAGGTCCGCAAGGAGGTCCTGGCGCCAGTCCGGATCGTCGGGGGCATGCCCAATATGACCGCGACAACAATCCACCCGGTCAGGCAGGCGGTCCAGGTACCAATTGGGAAAATCGTCCGGGTCCGCAAGGTGGTCCCGGCGCCAGTCCGGATCGTCAGGGTGATGCAGATGCTGATTGGGGGCGCATCCGGCGTGATGTTGATGCTGAAGCGCGACGGCCTGGCGGTGATCTGGAGGCTCGTCGCCAGGCTATGTTTGAACGTACCCGCGCTCGTTTCTCCGCAGTGGACAGTAATGGTGACAAGCAATTGAATCGAGAAGAAATGGCCAAACTGCGCCCAGGTATGGACAAGTTTTTTGATCGTATCGACAGCAATGGGGATGGTTTGGCGAGTGAATCTGAACTTGGCGACGCGATGCGCAAGCGTCAGTAGATCCGACTCGGAAATCTAGGGCCTGTAACACTATTTTCTCGCGGCAACCCGGAGGGGCGGGCTGCTTCGGGCGCATCCCTTTGTCGCAGTCCACTTGCTGTGCCCGCACAGCGACGCGGTCTGCTTCGCGGGCTGCATCCCGAAGCAGCCTCGCCGCAGGCGCGAAAATAGTGTTAACAGGCCCTAGCAGTTTCCGGATTCGTAGCCGATTTCCTTCAAGCTCGACTGACAGCAAGGCTTGTCCATAGAGGTAGCCCGCCTCAACTCTGATTCGATCAATGTTGATGTGCGGGCTTAATCTATTGAGACGGCACGCAGAAGTTTGAAACCGATTTGGTTTGCAAAGGCTTTCGGGCCAGTCAGGTTCGTTGTGCCATCTCAATAAGACGCTGTTTCAATTGGTTATTGCTTCAGCCTGTTTGCCTTCCCGACCTTTCATCATCGAATCGGATTTCCTGGCCACTTCAAACTTCATCTGGCCGAATCAATAATTTGTTGGCGGAATGTTTGTTTTGTTTCCATGTTTCGATTATTATCGAAACATGGAAACAAAAGACGCCGTTCTCGCCCTCGCCGCACTTGCCCAGGCTTCCCGCCTGGCGGTGTTTCGTGTCCTCGTCCAGGCGGGGCCCAGCGGCTTGCCTGCAGGAAAAATCAGCGAACTCACGGCCATCCCGCCCTCGTCGCTGTCGTTTCATCTTAAGGAACTCAGCCACGCCGGGCTGGCTGCTTCACGCCAGGACGGGCGCTTTGTCATCTACACCGCGCAGTTCGAGGCGATGAACGCGCTGGTGGCCTACCTCACCGAAAACTGCTGCGGCGGCAATCCCTGCACGCCGGTTTGCTCACCCGTTTGTTCCACCGAAAAGGAGCCATCATGAAACGCCTGCATGTACACGTCGCGGTCGACGATCTCGCCGCCAGCATCAAGTTCTATTCCACGATGTTCGCCAGCGAGCCGACCGTCACCAAAACCGATTACGCGAAATGGATGCTCGACGATCCGCGCGTCAACTTCGCCATCTCGGCGCGCGGCGCTACCCCGGGCCTCAACCATCTGGGCGTGCAGGTGGAAAACGCCGAGGAACTGGCCGAGATGAGTGGCCGCCTGCAAAAGCTGGAGGCAGACGTGATCGAGGAAATGGGTACCGCCTGCTGTTATGCCAAATCGGACAAGTACTGGGCGACCGATCCCACCGGCATCGCGTGGGAAACCTATCACACGCTCGACAGCATTCCCGTGTTCGGCGCGGCCGAAGAAGGCGAAGCGCGCGCAGGCGGTTGCTGCGTGCCGGAACCTGCCGTGGCCAAAATTTCCGGCTGCATCCCGGTCAAGGGTCAGGCGTCGGGCTGTTGTTGAGCCTTCGCTGCGGCTGAAATCCGTTCCATCCAAACCTTCTATTCCATTCAACTTCGAGGAAATCCCGTGACTCAACCTTATACCGTGCTGGTGCTGTGCACCGGCAATTCCTGCCGCTCGCAAATGGCCGAAGTGTTGCTCAACCATGATCTCGCCGGTCAGGTGCGCGCGCTGTCTGCCGGTACCAAGCCGCAGCCGAAAGTGGCCGATGGCGCCATCGCGGCGCTGAAAGAAGCCGGTTTGAACACCGACGGTCTGCACCCCAAGGACATCGACGCCGTGATGAACGAAAACATCGACTTGGTGGTGACTGTGTGCGACAACGCCAAGGAAGCCTGCCCGATTTTCCCCAAGCCGATTCCGGCAATCCACCTGCCGTTCCACGACCCGCACGGCGAACCGCTGGAGAGCTTCCTCACGGTGCGCGACGACATCCGCACCCGCCTGATTGCGGCAGTGCGCGAAAAGTTCGGCCTGCAGGCTGCAGCCTGATTTTTCCAGCCATCCCGGAGACCTGTCATGACTGAACCCGTCTACAACGTGCTGTTCCTGTGTACCGGAAACTCGGCACGTTCGATCCTGGCCGAAGGCCTGCTCACCAATCTGGGCAAGGGCCGTTTTCGTGCCTTCAGCGCCGGCAGCCATCCGGCGGGGCAGGTCAACCCGTTCGCGCTGGAACTGCTGGAAAAGAACCATTTCGATACCAGCGCGATGCGCAGCAAATCGTGGGACGAATATGCCCGGCCGGATGCGCCGCATCTCGATTTCGTCATCACCGTATGCGACAACGCAGCGGGCGAAGTGTGTCCGGTGTGGCCGGGACAGCCAATGACCGCGCACTGGGGCATTCCCGACCCGGCGGCGGTTGCGGGCACGGATGAGGCAAAGCGCCGTGCCTTCGTCGATGCGATGAACCAGCTGCAGCGCCGCATCTGCATGTTCGTCAGCCTGCCGTTTGCCTCGCTCGACAAGATGAAGCTGGAACAGGCTGTGCGCGAAATCGGGAAGACGGCATGAGCGCGCCA
>JAGVGD010000171.1 GCA_020057245.1 Thiobacillus sp.
CAGCCAAGCGCTGCAACGCCGTGGCCTGCGCCACGGAACCCGCGCCCCAGTCGTCGCTTTCAATGATCAGCACCGGATGCTTCAGCACCGGCTCGCGCCAGCGCGCCGCCAGCGGTGCGGCGAACGCCAGCAGCACGCCCGACCACAGCAGCCCCACCAGCGCCGGCAACAACGCCCACACTTCCATCAGTAACCCATCCGCCCGGCGACGTCTGCCACCAGCGGCAGCACACGCTCGATTTTTTCGCGATTGCGGCCGTCCTTCCACTTGTCGAGCCGGATCTCGGAAAACGCGTTGAACGGCGTATCGAGCACCTCCGCGCAACGCGCCTGCAGGGCCGCATCGAAGCGCAGGCCGCAGCCCTCGAACACCCGGCGGAACGTCGCGTCGGGGTCGCGCAGAAAATCCTCGTAAAACACCTCGACCCACTGCGAGGCTGGCAGCGCGACGCGGGCATCGAGAATCGCCTGGTTGATCGCGTTGTACTGGAACGCGGCCACGTCTTCGACCGGCGCATTCACATAGTCGCGCCAGCCTTCGGCGAGGAAAAAGCACCACTGGCTGAGCTGGCCGTTTTCCACCGCCACCGTCGCCGGCAAGCCGTTCGACCAGGTCGCGAATTCGTCCGGCTTGCGCCAGCCCTCGATCAGGGAATTGAGGTTGTCGCCCGGACTGCGCTTGACGAACACGAACACCGCATCGGGAAACAGCGCCTGCAGATAAGGCACGCACAGGCCGTTCTGGTTGTTCTTGTCGACCCAGCGATGGTGACCCGTCCAGCTGTAGAAATAGCGGCTGACGCGCGCCCGCTCTGCCGGGCTGACATCCGCCGCATCCAGCGCGTGGGTATCCCAGTGCTTGTCCGACAGCGGATGCAGGTCGGTCCAGTAATCGTGGGTTTCGCGCTGCAGGCTGCCGATTTCCTGTGATTCGGACAAGACCTTGTAGACCAGCGTGGTGCCGGCACGCGAACAGCCCACCACGATGATGGGGCGGCTGGCCGGCTGGCCTGCACGGTCCCAGCGCATGCCCCGCATCCCACGCTGCATTCGGCGCGCATGGTGCGTCAGCGTTTTGCTCACCTTGTCGAAAAATTCACTCACACGCATAGACCTTCATTCTTTGCGAACCGGCACGGCTGCACTTGGATTCAACCCTAATCCAGTGAGCAGAATTCGTGCCTGATCACCGGCTCGTTATATATTGGCGAATTATCCCGCATCACTCTGACACGACACACCATGGATGGCATATTTGGCTGGCTCGGCGACCACGGCGCGCACCAGGACTTGATCAAACAAATGGGGCAGGCCGCCCATCTGACGCCCGGCCTTCCGCTGCACGAACATAGCAGCCCGGCATTCGGCGTGGCCGCCTGCTCGCGCTTCGGCAAGGCGGACATCCATGTCGAGAATGGCCTCGCTGCCTGCCTGATCGGGCGGCCGGTCTTCCTCGATGCCGAGCTCGCTGCGCTGGCCAGCGAGCGCCACCCCGCCGTGGCGGTAGCCCACGGCTGGCTGCGCCACGGCGAAAAACTGCCGACCCTGATGCGCGGCAATTTCGCGTTTGCCGTGCTCGAGCCCCACAAGCACCAGGCCTGCCTGGTGCTCGACCGCGTCGGCGCCGAGCGCCTGTGTTATGCCAAACACGGCGGCCAGCTGGTGTTCGGCAGCAGCATCCAGAGCGTGGCCGCGCATCCCGCCGTCGGCCGCATCATCGACCCGCAGGCGATTTACGATTACCTGTATTTCCATACCGTTCCTGCGCCGCGCAGCCTCTATCAGGGCGTGCGCAAACTGCTGCCGGGCCAGCTGGTCAGCTTCAGGAACGGCCAGATCCAGACCCGTTTCTACTGGCACGCAGACTACACCCCGGTCGAGGCGCCGTTCGCCAACCATCGCGCGCAATTCCGCAGCGTGCTGGATCAGGCGGTGCGCGATGCCGACGGCCCGGCCACCGCGGCCTTCCTCTCCGGCGGCACCGACAGCTCCACCATCGTCGGCGCGCTGAGCGCCGCGCGCGGCGCGCCGGTCGATACCTTTTCCATCGGCTTTGACGCCGCCGGCTTCGACGAGATGGAATACGCGCGCTGCGCGGCAGAACGCTACGCCAGCCGTCCGCACGAGTACTACCTGAAGCCCGCCGACATTGTCACCGCGATTCCGGTGATCGCCCACGCCTACGACGAGCCCTTCGGCAACGCCTCCGCCGTGCCCACCTATTTTTGCGCCCAGGCCGCACGCGAAGCCGGCTTCGAACGCATGCTGGCGGGCGACGGTGGCGACGAAATATTCGGCGGCAACGCGCGTTACGCCAAACAGAAGCTGTTCGAAAACTACTTCCGCCTGCCCGCAGCGCTACGCCGCAAGCTGATCGAGCCGATCGCGCACCTGCCCGGCCTGTCCAACCACTTCCCGCTGTCCAAACTGAAAAGCTATGTGCAGCAAGCCAACATGGGCTTGCCGCTGCGGCTGGAAAGCTACAACTTCCTGCACCGCACCCCGCTCGACCAGCTGCTGACCGCAGACTTCATCCGCGCGGTCGACCCCTCGGCCGCCGATGCCGCACTGATCGAGGTCTACGCGCGCACCGCATCGGACCAGTACGTCAACCGCATGATGCATCTGGACCTGAAATTCACCCTGGCCGACAACGACCTGCGCAAGGTGAACAGCATGACCGAAGCCGCCGGCATCGAAGTGCGCTACCCGCTGCTGGACGACCGCATGGTCGCCTTCGCCAATCACCTGCCGGTGGACTATCAGGTGCGGGGCCAGAAATTGCGCTGGTTCTTCAAGGAAGCACTGTCCGACCTGCTGCCGGAAAAAATCATCAACAAGAGCAAGCACGGCTTCGGACTGCCCTTTGGCGTATGGAGCATGCAATACGCGCCGCTCGGCGACATCGTCGGCGACAGCCTCGCCCGCTTCAAGCAGCGCGGCTGGATCCAGCCTGCCTACCTCGACCACATGCTGGCGATGCAGCGTGGCGAGCATGCCAGCTACTACGGCGTGATGATCTGGGTGGTGATGATGCTGGAACAGTGGCTTGAAGCGAACGAACATTAGGCCCTGTCGTCGTCACTCAATTCTTGTCATTGCGCCTCACCGCTCAGTCGCTTGAGCACTTGCGGATTCTTATCAATGAACCGGTCCAGTTCAGACTTGAGCCCATCCAGATGGTGCTGCAATGATGATTCATGAATCTTGACCCCGAATTTGCCAGACATGGCGCTGTCGCCACATCGTCGATTCAGCATTGATGAAAGCATCAAATCGCCTAATTCATGCCGATAATGCGCGGGCTCCCAGAACCAATGGAGTTCGGTACGTTTATCACCGGGTGATGGCGGGCTTTCAGTCGAATACCGATCAAGGGTGTTGAAGTCCCAAACCGGCACTGCGAACTCTTCTGCGACAATAATCAATTGACGCTTCCACTCCTCGAACACGGACCATTTCCCTGCCAGTTCAATCTGAATCAGGTAATCGGAATGGTATGGATTAATGAATATCACCACATCAAGACCCCGAGAATTCGCCCATTCCAGGAAACGCCGCAACGCATCCAGCGGCATGGAACGCTTGCCATGGACATCCAGAACATCAATATCATTTTGTTGCAGACGTTTCCTGACCTCCAGATTTTTTTGCCTGAACAGCACTGATTGACCTTCATTGCGAATAATCGGCCGGTAATCGAGACCTGGATTGAATCCATCTTCACGCCGGGTCGCGGCATCTTCATCCCGCTGTGACGCAATGGTCATCACCGAATCACCCAAAGCAACCAGCGAGAAAAGTCCGCTAGAAATGTCTGCTGCTTTTTGAAAGCTGAGGGATTTGCCGAGTACTGTTTTTGAACCCGCGTTCAATCGCCCATCAAAACTCTTTCCAAGACGATTCCAGTCGATTTCTCCCGTTGCTTTTGTTGAGTCAACCAGAAAGTCCAGGAAATCGACGCCAAACAGAACCTGCTGCGCCTGACCACTTTCCACGGCATGCTGAACGTAACGTGTTTGCATGTACAAATCGGCACCCGGAATACCCGTGTTGAACACGGGGTAGTCGGCATCTTCCCAACATACGCTTCGCGGATTCAATCCCATCTCGGGCCGGGAATTGCCTCCAATGACTACTTTCGGCTTGGCTCTCGATGCCATGTAGGGTTTGATCACGCGAACCCGTTCGGAGGCTGCTGGCTTGAGTTCATTGAAACCTGAAATGCGATGGGTGCCAAATAGTCCGTACGGATCAATCAAGTAATTGGACACGGCCCCCAGGAGGCAGACGAAAAGGAATGCTGCTGCCAAGAGCCAAACGTACCGTTTGTGCGAATTATCGCGTTGCATCGTTCAGAACTGAAAATACAGAAACTCGGAAACTCTGCTCATGGCGAATACACCTAGCGCGGCGACCACCCCGATTGATACAGCCCAATTGATACCAGGTTTCCAACACAACGCCGAATGAACGCGTGTCATTAAGCGAATCTCGTTCCGTTCATCAGTATTGTGCATCTGCAGCACTGGCTCGAATCGGGCCATGATCTGTTGCGTGTTCGGCATTGCCATTACAACGACAAGAAGAATGGAAATCCATAACCACGTGAAAATAAACTGACTGCCACCGCCCAAGTAACGCGTGACGCCCAGATCGGCCAACATCTGCCAAGAAACACCCAATTTCGCTGCAATCGCATTCGGCACAGCAATGCCGTTCAAGCCCGACATGCCTCTCAGCATTTCCAGCGCTGCGTCCAGGCTGGCTGCACGGAAGAACACCCAGCCCGCCACCACCGCCATGAATGTCAACAACCACGCGAGAAATTTACCCAATCCATTGGGTAGCGGGGATTGGGGCCAGAACCTCTTTGCATAATGACTCCAGGCATGATTGATGCAGAGATAGAGTCCATGTAAGCCCCCCCAAATAATGAAGGTCCAGCCCGCTCCGTGCCATAGTCCACCGAGCAACATGGTAAGCATCAGATTGATGTATCGCCGAACTGTTCCTTTGCGGTTGCCTCCCAGGGAAAAGTACAAATAATCCCGCAGAAAGCGGGACAGGGTCATGTGCCAGCGGCGCCAGAACTCAACAATGTTGGTGGCTTTGTAGGGGGAGTGAAAATTAAGCGGCAACTTGACGCCGAACATGCGTGAAAGCCCGATTGCCATGTCGGAATATCCCGAAAAGTCAAAATAGAGTTGAAAGGTGTACGCAATCGCACCACCCCATGCCTCAAAAAACGTCAGGGGCTGCCCAACAGCTGCCGCGTCAAACACGGGAGTTGAGAATTCTGAAACTCCATCGGCGAGTACGGTTTTTTTAAAAAGCCCGATGATGAAGATGCTCACCCCAACCGAAACATTCTCCCAGTGCACCCGGTAAGTCTGTGCCAATGCGAACTGCGGCATCATTTCCTTGTGATGCAGCACCGGCCCCGCGATGAGGTGCGGAAAATAGGTAACAAAAAGTCCGTAATGAATGAAGTTGCGTTCCTTCACCTCACCCCGGTATGCATCGACCAGAAATGCAATTTGTGTGAAGGTAAAAAAGGAAATGCCGAGCGGCAAGATCAACTCTTCCAATTGCCATCCAGTACCCAAGAAGTGGTTGGCATTGGTCAGGAAGAAGTTGGCATACTTGAAGTAGGCGAGTAACGCGAGATTGCAGCTGATGGCAGCAATGAGCAATCCCTTTGCCCGAATCATCCTGCCCTGATGATGCTCCTGTGAAATAGCCGAGCCCATCGCAAAGTTGAACAGGATGGAACCGATTAGCAGGCTGACATAAGCCGGGTTCCACCAGCCATAAAAAAACAACGATGCAGCGAATAATGTGAGTGCAGCGAGTGGACGGCTATATCGGCAAATGGCGAAGAAGGCCGCAAAGGTGAGCGGAAAGTAGACAAACAAAAACTCGTATGAATTGAAAAGCATGGCGTTAGTATTTATTGCATGGGGTAAAAACACCACGCGCCATGGGACATGACTTGTAACTCATACGACGCACAATTCACCAAGCTTTGAGCGCTCCATTCAGACACGGACGGATACTGTAACTTTATTCTTGTTTACATTGCCAAATGGACCGGCTATTCCAACGTGCAAACGGGAGAGTCGATGGTTCACCTGCACTCTTTGCCATATCGACTTCAGCCGTTCCCAGCCTCCCTCCCCCGAGTGTTTTATAGCCAACACCAGGATCGTCTCGGATGATGGGCCACTTAGAATAAATCAATCAACGGAACACCCTGCGTTCACCTAGAAATCGAAATAAATGAACTTCTGGCTGCTGCCGCCCAGCACGATCACCGCCAGCACGATCCCGGCATAGACACCGCCGCGCACGCTGAAATGCAGCCTTCCCCAACGCTGCAATCCCTGCGCCAGCGCACGCTCGATCCGCGGTTCCAGCAACACCAGCAGCAGGCTGCCCCACACCAGCAGCTGCACATAGGTGCGCACGACGGGGGCATCGCCCGCATCGCGCAGGCCCAGCATCGCCGCCGTAATGATCCAGGCATCGTGAAACAACGGCGCGCGGAAAAACACCCAGGTCACCCACACCAGCGCCAGCGTCAGCGGCCAGCCGAGCCAGGACAGAACGCGCGACACGGTCGAACCGTCCACCACGCCCAGCCGCTTGTAGCCATCGAGCAGCATGCGGTGCAGCACCAGATAGCTGCCGTGCAGAAAGCCCCAGAACACGAAGGTCCAGGCCGCGCCATGCCACAGCCCGCCCAGCAGCATGGTGATCATCAGGTTGCCCAGGTTGCGCGGCATGCCGCGGCGGTTGCCGCCCAGTGAAATGTAGAGGTAGTCGCGCAGCCAGCGCGACAGGGTGATGTGCCAGCGCTGCCAGAATTCGCGCACGCTGCGGCTGGTGTAGGGATACAGGAAGTTGCGCGGCAGCGTCACGCCGAAGACCAGCGCGAGACCGATGGCCATCTCGCTGTAGCCGGAAAAGTCGAAATAGATCTGCAGCGCGAACACGGTGGCGGCCAGCCACGCAGTATAAAAGTCCAGCGCCCCGGGCTGGCTGAACAGCGTGTCCGCCAGCGGCGCCAGATTGTCGGCGAACAGTACTTTCTTGATCAGCCCCGCCATGAAAACCAGCGCGCCCAGCTTGAGGCCGGCGGCCTTCAGCGGCTGCAGGTTTTCCAGCTGCTCAACCAGCTCGGAGGCGCGCAGGATCGGACCGGCGATCATGTGCGGGAAGAAGGTCACATACAGCCACCAGGCGCGGAAGGAAATACGGTGCGTCCACTCGCCGCGATAGACGTCGATCATGACCGACAGCATGTGGAAGGTGTAGAAGCTGATGCCCAGCGGCAACGCCCAGTGGCTCCAGGCGGGCGGCGCGCCGAACAGCGGCATGTCGAGCCAGGCAGACAGGCCGAGCAGGCTTTCCAGTGCCATGCCGAGATATTTGACGACCCCCAGAAAGCCCAGGTTCAACACCAGGCCAAAAGTCAGAAGGCGCTTGCTGCGGGTCGCCGTCAGCCCCGAGTAGATCAGGTAATTGAGGCTGACCGACACCGCCAGCAGGATGAGGTAGACCGGCTTCCACGACGCATAAAAGATCAGGCTACCCGCCAGGATGACAGCCGCGCGCTCACGGTAACTGCGTGCGCTGGCGTAAAAAAGCAGCAGCACCGCAAAGAACAGCAGGAAGGAAGGCGAACTGAACACCATGATCTACTTCACCCCCAGCGCCCGCAGCTGCCGCCCGACATCGGCGCTGTAGCGCTGCGCGCCCGCGTCGCGCAAATGGCCCGCATTGATGAAATCGGCCGGCACGTAGCCGCGAGGGACGGCCAGCACCCTCACGCCGCGCTGCTGCATCCGGGCGAGCAGGGCGCGATAGGGCGCGGCGCTCTCGGCCGTGTCGTAAAAGGCCGAATCGCGGTCGCGCAAGGGCGGAATGGTGACGAAAACCCGCACCCCTTGCACCTGCAGCCGGTCCAGCATGCGCCACAAGAAATCGAGGGTGACCGGTGAAGGCGGCTGGTGCGCGTCCTCCTCCTGCCGGGCGACCTGCGCCTGGTCCTGCGCCGCGCCGAAGCCGGCACGGTAGCCCAGATGCGCAGCCGCCGCGCCCCCCACCGGGTCAATCTGACGGGTGCTGGCAGCAAGAAAACGCAACGCTTTTTCCGGCTCGCGCAGTTGCCGCAGGTTGCCGCTGTATGACCACAGGCGCACCACGCTGCCCAGCCAGTCCAGATAGCGCCCGCTCTGCCATAGCGTGGCGCGGTCGGCGAAGAAACCCACATGGCCGAGCGAGTTGTCGTCCTGCAGCGCGCTTTCATCCAGCCCCAGCACCACCGTATGGATGCCCCCGGCGCCCAGCAGCCCCTGCCGGTTCAGCCGCTCGACCATGCCGTGCCAGGTCAGCAGGTTGGTGCCTGGCAGCCCCAGATTGAAGCTGTAGGCCGCCGGCTGACCCAGCGCCTGGCTGACTGCGCGCGGGTCGATGCCATTGTCGGTCCGGCTGTTTCCGATGAAGAGTACGCGCGGCGGCCGGGTTTCGACGAACTGCAGCTTGTCCATCGCCCGTCCCACCGCAAACACCGAGCGGTAGCGTTGCACGACGGCATCGCTGTGCAGCGTCAGTTCGACGCCCAGCAGAATCAGCACGGCGAACCAGAACGCTCGCCCCAGGCCGGGCGGCAGGCTCAATCGCAGCAAGAGAGACGCCTCGAAAGCCGCATCAGACCTAAACGTTCAGTTGATTGGTCGGGCGGCGTTGGCCGGCCGGGTAAACTGCGCAAGCGGCGCAGGCTGCTTTTCCAACAGCCCTGCAAACTTGGCCGTCAGCACCAGAATGACCATCAGGTGATAGGGCAGATCAAAATAGCTCATGCCGAGGAAAATGCCGCCCGCTGCATAGCCAACCAGGCTCACCTGGATCATCGCCGCCAGATCAGCCGCCCATTTCCTGTCCGGATCCTTCTTGCAGCGGTTGATGATTTGCTGGGCGCGTATCCAGGCCAGCAGGCCCAGCAGCAGGAATAGCGCCAAACCGATGAAGCCATGCTCGCCCATCTGCTCGAAATAGATGCTATGCACGTCGCGCACGTTCCATGGGTCGGGCGCATATTGACGGAACGTAGGTCCCTGAAACGTCTCGAAGCCGCCTCCGGTAATGCGGTCTTTCGCCAGATTGAACGCGGTATGCCAGGCATTGAATCGCCCCAGGGTCGACTGATCCTGCTCATAGGTATTGATCGTGTTCATGCGGTCGTACCAAGCCTGCGGCATCACGGACGCCATGATGAGCACCGCAATCGCCATGTAAAACCCGGTGACGATCTTGTTGCGGCTCTTCAGCCACAGGAATAGTCCCATTGCCACCATTGCCACCAGACCGCCGCGCGACTGGCTGCCGATCGCCGCCACCCCGGTCAGCACCATGGCACTGGCAAGTCCAAGTTTGAGCCACTTGCGGGTGGCTTGCAGATGCAGATAGCGGATCAGCGGAATCGTCATTACCAGCGCCAGTGCCATTTCGTTGTTGCCCCCAATGAAGGTGCCAGGGGGCCCCTGCACGCGGTAGGCGCCGCCATTGATAATGGTAAATATCCCGCCCTTGACGCCATAAAACCCGAACGACAACACGATCACCCAGACCAGCCAGTGCAGTTTTTCACGGTCGTTGATGATGAGTACGGTGAGAATCACCATCAACTGGATTTTCCATATCTTGTCCCACTGCACCCAGGCATGATCCGGGTAGAACGCGAAGAAGGTGGTGAACAGCATCCAGCCGATAAACACCAGCAGGACAATGGTTTCCCGCGTCCACGTCATCGCCTTTTTTTCCTTCGATGCCATGAAAGCAACGATGGTCACCAGGCCGACGATCATCGAGAACGGCAGACTGTAGGCAAAGCCCCACGCCAGCCGGTGCGGGTTCATGTAGCCCAGCCACGACCACAGCAGAATCCCCAGCCAGGGTCGCTTGAAGACAAACGGCAGCAGGCCGAAGATGACTGCGGTAATGAATATATCTCTCATGCGGCTTCAGCTTTCTGCGCCAGCGCGCCGGGTAACGGCACGTGGCTGACGACATAACGGTGTTTGCCCGAGGCTTCGGGGGCAATCGCATCCTGCAGTTTCAAATCCACCGCCAGCGCCGGCCCCAGCCGCGCGCGCAGGCCCTCGATCACGGCGGCGCGCGCGGCCTCGTTCCAGCGCGCATCCGGCACCACCTGCACCTCCAGGCGGTCCAGCGCATGCTGGACCAGCTTGAACTGGCCGACGCCCGCAATCGCGCGCAGCACGTAGATCAGCGCCAGTGCATGCATGATGCGGCCATCGGCAGCGACGATGAAGTCGGTCTGCCGTCCCACCACGGCATCGAGCACGCCGAGCCCGCGCCCCCCCGGATCGCGGCGCGTCGAGCGCCGCACCACGTCGCCGGTGCGATAGCGGATGAAGGGCTGCGCTTCGGACACCAGACTGGTGATCACGGCTTCGCCTTCCTCGCCGTCCGCCACCAGCTGTCCGGCAGCGTCGAGCACTTCGATCAGGTGAGTTTCGCTCATTTGCAGCAGCGCGCCGTCGGGCGACTCCAGCGCCATCAGCCCGGCATCGCGCGCGCCATATTCCACCGACACGGCTGCCCCGAACACGCGCTCGATCAGTTCGCGCTGGTGGGGAAACAGCGGCTCGCCGGTGGCGCTGACCACCCGCAGCGCGGGCAACCTGAGCGCGACCCCACGCGCCTCGGCGTGCGCCGCCAGCAAGGCCAGGCTGCTGGCATAGCCGTAAATGGCCATCGGGTTCCACGCCTGCAGCGCACCCAAGTATTCATCCATCCGCGCGGGCGACATTTCGAAAGCATTCAGCAGCAGCTGGTTGACCAGCCGATCGCGCACAGTCTTGATGCGGTCGGTCTTGTTCAGTTCCACCGGCGCGCCCCACAGGTAGACCTCGCGCGCG
>JAGVGD010000094.1 GCA_020057245.1 Thiobacillus sp.
CACCCGACGCCGACGCCGATCTGATTGTGGCAGCAGGCAAGCTGGTGCGCGCGGGTACTGGCGACATCGACGTGGCGGCGGCAGGCGATGTTATTCTCGCCGACGGCGCGGCGCTGTATACGGC
The DNA here is from genome assembly GCA_020057245.1 of Thiobacillus sp. GTDB lineage: Bacteria > Pseudomonadota > Gammaproteobacteria > Burkholderiales > Thiobacillaceae > Thiobacillus. The sequence continues at coordinate 125 of JAGVGD010000094.1, forward strand.
TGGCGCCAATTCGCCTGCAGTGACTGATTTCAGCAAAGTCTTGACCGGCAGCGCCTTCCCGACCGACGGCGGCGATGTGCGGATACGCGCCGGCGGCTCGGTGGTGTCGGAAGTGGCATTGCCCGGTGAAATCACCGACTGGCTATACCGACAGGGCGGTGATACCACTGTAGCTCTACTCTTTAAGTATCACTCACCGGGTTGGTGGCCGCAGATCAGCCAGTTCAAGAACGGCGTTGCGGCCTTGGGCGGGGGCGACGTGAGCATCGAGGCGGGTGACAACGTGTCCAACCTGCTGGCGGCTACGGTGACCAATGCGCGCCAGCCTGCCGTGTTCAAGGTAGCGGTCGATCCCAGCCTGCAGGTGATCCAGGGAGGCGGCGACCTTGTCGTACGTGCGGGCGGCGATATCGAGGGCGGGCTGTTTTTCGTCGATAGAGGAACCGGCAGCATCGAATCCGGCGGGGCGGTCGTCGAAGGGCTGGCACGCGCCAATTTGACCGCGGCTACCGTGCTGGCGCTGGCCGATGCCAGCACGAGCATAACGGCACGGCAGGGTGTGGAACTGGAGTCCGTGATCAACCCCACCCTTGTAGCGCAATCTTCCGCAAATACCGCAAGCTATCGCGAAACCTACTTCGTCACCTATGGCGAAGACAGCGCGGTGCGTCTGTCGTCGGTGGCGGGCGATACGGTATTGAAGAGTCCTGTTGATGGAGCTGTTGGGTCGGGCTTTTATCCCGGCACGCTGGAAGCTGTCGCGCTCCAGGGAGATCTCGTCATCGAAGAAGGTTTCACCCTGATGCCATCGGCGGTTGGCGACGTGCGCCTGCTTGCCGGGGGTTCCATTGAAAAGCACGGCACTGATTTTATCTGGATGTCAGATATATCGACCTCCAGCTTGCCTACGCTCGCCAATCCGACCATTTCTAAAGTGGATATCGATTTGCTGGAGCTTGCGAAGACGAAGGAAAGCGATAACCACAGCCCGGAATTGATCCATCAGGACGATACGCAGTCCGCCTATATCGTGGCGCGTAGCGGCGATATCGTCGATTTCCGCGATAGTGGCGATGCGAGCGTTTTCATCAATCTGGCCAAACCGGCCATTTTCCAGGCCGGCGCGGATATCCAGGATGTCACCGTAGTGGGGCAGAACCTCGATGCCGACGATGTCACGCGTTTCATCGCTGGCGGCGACATTGCGTTTGCCACCGTACGCGACCCGATTTTCGGTGCGCTCGCCACGAACACGGACCCGACAGCGGGCATCGCCATCGGCGGCCCCGGCCGGGTGGAAGTCATCGCCGGCGGCGATATCGATCTGGGTGCATCCAACGGCGTGGTGACGCGCGGCAATCTGGCGAATCCCTATCTGCCCGAAGGCGGCGCCGATCTGTTGTTCGTGGCCGGGGCGGCGGCGCGCGATGCCGACGGCAATACGCAGGCGATCAGCGCGGCGCTGCTGGATCCGCAGGCGGTGGAGGGTTTCTTCGACGAACTGCTGGAGTCGGCCGAGGCCAGCAAAACCGACAAGGACTACAGCCAGGGCGAGGCCGCCATCGAGGCGCTGTTCCCCACCGGAACGGCCGCCGCGCCGCTGAGCTACGAGGGTGACATCAGCCTGTTCTTCAGCCAGGCGAAAACCGAGCAGGGCGGCAACATCCAGATGCTGACGCCGGGCGGCGGGGTGAATGCCGGCCTCGCCAGCGTCACCGGTTTCGAGCGCGCCGCCGCCGATCTGGGCGTCATCACCGTGAAGGGCGGCGACATCCAGGCCTACGTGCGCGACGATTTCCAGGTCAACAGCAGCCGCGTGTTCACCGTCTCCGGCGGCGATATCCTGTTGTGGTCGGCGCTCGGCAACATCGACGCCGGCAAGGGCGCCAAAACCGCCAGCGCCACACCGCCGCCGATACTGCGCATCGACGACAAGGGCAATTTCGTGCTGGACGTCAGCCAGTCCATCGCCGGCAGCGGTATCGGAGGACTGAGCGGCGACAGCAATGTGGTGCTGATCGCGCCCAGCGGCGATATCAATGCGGGCGATGCGGGTATCCGCGCCGGCGGCAACCTGACTCTCGGAGCCAACCGGGTGATCGGTGCGGACAACATTCAGGTGGGCGGCGTATCAGCAGGCGTACCGGTATCCAACAGCGGCGCGGCAGCGGCGGCGGCAACCAGCGCGGGTAATGTGGGCAGCGAGGCGACATCGGCGACCGCCGGACTGTCGCAGAGCCTGGCCGATTCCGTGCGCGCGGCGGAAGACATGAAGAACGCATTCAAGCCGACCTTCATTACTGCGGAGGTGGTGGGGCACGGCGAGTAAGGTGAGGCAGGGTGGGCGTTTGTGCCCATCCTGCGGGGCGGGCAGCTGCGAAATGTGCCGCAGGAAACGGAAGCAGGTGTTCAAGCCTGCTTCTTTTTCATTTTTATTGCTGGATTGACGTGGTCTGTGTGGAAAGCGCAGCCAACCGCGATTCAATCTCGGCTGCGGGCATGCTGCCATCGACACGTTTGCCATTGCTGAACACGATGGCGGGGGTGCCCATCATGCCCAGCCGGGTGGCCAGCTTGCCGATGTCCTGCACCGGCGTTGCGCACGCGCTGGCAGGCGCGGCCAGTTTGCCCTGGAGCATGTAGTCGGACCAGGCTTGCGCCTGGTCCGGCGCGCACCAGATGGCGTCCGCTTTCGCCGATGCACCGGGGTGCAGTTCCTCCAGCGGGTAAAGAAAGGTGTAGATCGAAACGTTGTCGAGCTGCGCCAGTTCCTTTTCCAGCGCCTGGCAGTAAGGGCAGTCGGGATCGGAAAACACCATCAGCTTGCGCTCGCCGTTGCCGCGTCGCGTCAGGATGGCCTGGTCCATGGGCAGACTGGCGATGTCGATGGTCTGCATGGCTTCGAGACTTTTTTGCGTGAGATTGGTTTTGGTTTGGGTGTCTTTCAGCGGCCCCGACAGCATGTAATTGGCCTGCGCATCGACATAAATGATCGAGTTGTTGGCGTAAACCTCGAACAGACCCGGGATGGGCGTGGGGTTGATCGCATGGATGTCGGCGCCCGGGAAGCGTTCGGTCAGAACTTTTTTAATAGTGGCGTCGTCGGCTTGAGCCGCGCTGGCCAGCGCAAGACACAGCAGGGTAGCGATGCGTTTCATGGTTTGTCTTTCAATAGGGGGTAAGGGAAGCAGGCAAGCCTGCGGATCGAATATCCAGTTTGGTCATTCACTGTAAAAGGCATGCGTAACAGGCGTATGACAACCGGGGATCTGCAATCGGGGCCGGAGCGCGAAGCAGTGAATTGGCATGAGCTGTTCGGCTCATAGGTGGGCGGTTTGATGACACATTTGTTTAAACGGTGACTTGCTACGATGGCTTCGATACGCGACAAGCGTGCGACTTTATTCAATCAACTACAAGCGGAGTCACCATGCATCTCAAACCCATCCCGGCCCTGTTGCTGGGTCTCGTGTTTTCCGGCGCGGCGCAGGCAGCTGAACCGATCACCTTCAACAAGCTGTGGACCACGCCCAGTGTGTCTGCCGGTTTTCTGGCCGAAATTCCCGCGTTCGATGCGTCGACCAACACAGTGTGGGTGGCCGGCGTGACGGGCGTGGATGTGCTGAACGCCTTGAACGGCAGCCTGGTGCAACACATCGACACCACGGCCTTCGGTTCGATCAACAGCGTGGCGATCAACAATGGCCTGGCGGCATTCGCCATGGAGTCGTCGACCGACCGCACCCTGCCGGGTCAGGTGGTGTTGTTTGACACCGCCAGCCTCAGCCTGGCTTCCGGGGTCAATCAGATCACTGTCGGCGCACTGCCCGACATGCTGACTTTCTCTGCCGACGGCAGCATGCTGCTGGTCGCCAACGAGGCCACGCCCACCACGTACGGTGCATTTGACCCGGCCGGCAGCGTGTCCATCATCAACATGGACACCCGCACCGCGACCACCGCCGGTTTGAGCGGCGTGGCAACCGCCGGCAGCGCCATCCGCTCGCCGGGCATGGATTACGAGCCCGAGTACATTGCCATCAACGCCGCCGGCACGCAGGCTTATGTGACGCTGCAGGAAGCCAACGCGATGGGCGTGCTGGATCTGGGCACGCAGCAGTTCACCAGCGTGATCGGTCTGGGCACCAAGGATTTCTCGCTGCCGGGCAACGAGATCGATCCCAGCCACAAGGACGGAATAGTTGATCTGCGCAGCGCCGATGTTCAAGGCTTCTACCAGCCCGACGCGATTGCCGCGTACGAAGTGGACGGCCAGACCTATCTGGTGATGGCGAACGAAGGCGATACGCGCGAAGACGACGGCGACAAGGCGCGGCTGAAGGAATCCGGCCTGACCGGCCCGTCTGATCTGAATCAGCTGAACATCTCGACGGCCGACTCGACGTCCGGCGATCTGTACACCTTCGGCGCGCGCTCGTTCACCATCCGCGACACCGACGGCAACATCGTATTCGACAGCGGCAACCAGCTCGATACCGAAGCCATGGCGCGCGGCATTTACGACGACGGCCGCAGCGACGACAAGGGCGTGGAACCGGAAGGCGTAGAGCTGATGGAAATCGGCGGCGAGATGTACGCCTTCATCGGCCTGGAGCGCACCACCAAGGCGGCCGTGGCGATCTATAACATCACCGATCCGGCCAACGCCAGCTTCGTCGACATGATCGTGACCGACGGCGATGTCGCGCCCGAAGGCCTGAAAGCCTTCACCATCGGTGGCATCAGCTATCTGGTGATCGCCAACGAAGTAACCAGCACCACCTCGCTGTACCAGCTGACGGCTGCGGTGCCCGAGCCGGAAACCTGGGCCATGCTGCTGGCGGGTCTGGGTCTGGTGGGCTTCATGGCCAGGCGTCGCAAGGCGCAGCAGGCGTAAACCTTGACTTGACGCGTTACCCGAACCCCGCCGCAAGGCGGGGTTTTTGTTTGTGCTTATCTACCATCTTCTATCCGCCATCAGACATGAGCCGTTCGGCTCATCTCCCACACCACAAGCTGTCATCGCTGCTACGGATAATGCGCCGCTTGGTTTGCCCTGCCTGATGACTGGTTGAATTCCCATGCGTGTTACAGCTTTTGCGATTGCTCTCGTGTTGTCCCTGTTTTCCGCTACCAGCCATGCCTGGTGGAACGAGGACTGGGCGGGGCGCAAGAAAATCACCTTGACGAATCCCGCAGGCGAGGTCGCCGATGCGCCGGTGCTGATCCGTCTGCATACCGGCAATTTCGATTTCCTGTCGGCCAACGAAAACGGCAGCGATCTGCGCGTGGTGGCGGGCGACGACAAGACCGAGCTCAAGTTCCACGTCGAAAAATGGGACGCCATCAACCAGCTCGCGCTGGTGTGGGTGAAGTTGCCCAAGCTGGGCGCAGCGACCGAAGCCTGGCTGTATTACGGCAACGAAACCGCCGCGCCGGCGTCGGATGCCAAGGGCAGCTACGACGCCGCCAGCGCCGCTTACCACTTTGCCGAAGCCGCGGGCAATCCGGCCGACAGCGGTCCGAACGGCCTCAACGCCAGCGCGTTCAGCGGCGAGCGCGTGGCCGCCTCGTTCGCCAACGGCGGGGTGAAATTCAATGGCACGCAAAGCCTGGCCCTGCCGGCCATCAACGCGGCTAGCGGGATGAGCGTGGCGATGTGGGTGAAGCCGGCCGCGCTCGACGGCACGCTTGTCCAGGCGGGCGGCTTGAATGCCGCGCTGGTGG
>JAGVGD010000188.1 GCA_020057245.1 Thiobacillus sp.
ATCTGGATGCAGACCCGGCGCTGAAGGCGGCCTTGCTGGCCGTCTATCGGGCCGGCGCGGCGGGCTGAGGCTTGCCGCGTTCGGCCGGGCTGCCGGGCGCGCTTTAGTTTCGTTCAAACAGGAAGACTGATGATGGGATCAAACCGTTTCAATCGCAGTGCAAAACCCTGGCTGCTTCTGCTGTCGCTGCTGCTGGCCTGTCCGGCAGTCGCCGGCGTCTACAAATGGACGGACGCGCAGGGCCGTATCCAGTACAGCGATACGCCGCCGCCGACGGCCGCGAGCACGCAGCTCAAGCTGCAAAGCTATGCCGGCCCGGTTCAGGTCGGCCAGGTGGCGGGGGCGGGCAGCGGGGTGACGATCTACACCACCGAATGGTGCGGGGTGTGCAAGCGCGCCAAGGACTACTTCAGGCAGAACGGGGTGGCTTTCAGCGAATGGGACGTGGAGAAAACCGATCATGGCGCGGCCAAATTCAGGCAGCTGGGCGGTACGGCGGTGCCGCTGATCACCGTCGGCTCGGAAAAGATGACGGGCTTTAACGCCAGCCGCTTCATGGAGACGTGGAAAAAAACCCAGGCTCGGCCTTGAGCAGCCGGGGCCCGCATGCGTCACCCGTGCGGGTGCGTCGCCGTCCGCTTAGCCTTGCCGCGTTCCGCCAGCTTGCGCCAGACCAGGCCACCGGGCGCCTGGTTTCCGGTGAGCAGATAGTTCAGCGTGTTGTAGTCGTGCAGCCCCAGCGCTTGCTGGTGGCGCGTGTGGGCTTCGCCGCAGAACAGGATGCGGTCGCCCGCCTGCAGCGCGGTGTCGCTGTCCGGCACCAGGATTTCCGTGCTGCCGCGCTTGATCAGCAGGGGAACGCAGGCCAGCGTCTCTTCGCGGTGAGCCGGGCTGCGCAGCAGGTCGCCGAGGCGGAGGGTTGCGCCTTCCCCGAGCATTTGCCAGACCGCCAGGGTTTCGGTTTTCGACAGTTCGCGGTCCCATACCTCGGGCACGGTGTCGCCCACCACGGCGGCGATGCGGCTCAGCGTGACGTCGGCCCAGGCATCGCCCTCCCGCAGCGCCAGGTTGAAAAAACGCGGCAGCAGCGGGGTGGTGAGCAGGGAGAGGAAGGCGTGGGCCACGATGCTGGACGGCTGCATGGTGGCCTGGGCAGCAAAGCGCTCGAACAGGGCGGCGTTGGCGTGGCGGTTCTGCCGCAGCACCACGAACAGCCCGGGCTTGAGCTGGCGCGCCGTCATGGCGATGGACAGATTGTTGATGTCGTCGTGAGTGCCGGCGACGATGCCGACGGCCTGTTCGATCCCGGCCTCCAGCAGGGTGTGCGCTTCGGTGCCGCGGCCGGTGACGGCGTGTTCGTGGTCGGCGGGCGGATGTTCGTCCACCACTACCAGCTGGATGCCTTGCTTGTCGAGCTGGCGCGCGACCGCCTTGCCGAAACGGCCGTAGCCGCACACCAGCCACGTTCCGCGCGGCGGCTCCATCGGCATCGCCAGCGGTTCGCCGGGCACGCCGGTGAGCCACTGGTAGAGCAGGTGATGGCCCGGATTGTTGATCGCGATGCCGAGGTGCTCGCCGAATAATTCGAAGGCGTTCACCACGTCCTCGACCCCGAACGAAGCCATGTTGGCCGCCGTATCCAGCAGGTCCGCGCGGCACAGGATCGGCAGTTCGGGGCGCAGCAGCTTGGTCGTCACCGCCACGCTGAGGTTGGCCGGGTCATCGTTTGTCAGCGCGATCACGCCGGCGCACTGCGGGTGGTGCAGGCCGGCCGCGATCAGGTTTTCCGGCAGGCGGGCATCCGCCGTGAGCGCCGGCACGTCGAGGTGGTACTGGCCGAGTTCCAGTTCGCTGATCCGCGCCGCATCGATGTCGAGCACGACGGCCTGCTGGTTGCGGCTGTCCAGCGCATGCAGCAGCAGGACGCCGGTTTCGCCGCAGCCGGCGATCAGGTGGAACGGCTGGCGCAGGCGCCTGACTGCGGCTTCGAAGCGGTTGGCCCGGATCGCCCGCTGCAGGGCGGGGTCCTGCAACAGGCCGAGGATGGTGCCGATGCTGTAGAGCCAGACGATGACGGTGAGGTAGATGGTGACGATGGTCCACGCCCGCTGGGCATCGCTGAACGCCACGGGAATTTCGCCGAAGCCGATGGTGGTGGCGGTGTAGCTGACGAAATAGAAAGCATGGAAGAAATCCAGCGGCGGCGCCGGCCGGCCGTCGGCGTCCACGCCCGGGATCAGCGTCATGCCGAGGATGGATACGGCGTAGCTGGCGATCAGACAGATCAGCGGCGTACGCATGCGCCGCAGGATCAGGAACAGGGTGCTGTGCATGTCAGCGGCGGAACATCACCGTTTCCACCAGCAACATGATGACCGAGAGGACGTTGGCCGCGAGCGCGCCGGCGGCCAGCGAGACGATGCTGGCGGTCACACCCGGCGTCAGGCCGGTGCCCGTCAGGTAGACGGCCGTGGCCCAGACCCCGGCGGCGGCAATCAGCTGGAGGTCGGCGACGAAGCTGCTGGCGAGGTGGATGGCGCCGATCTGGGTGCGCTCGCCGAACTTGAGCACGGTGGCGATGAGGTTGACCACGATGGCGAAGAACAACTCATACACGTCGTGGTGGACGGGGTTGTCGAGGTCGCCGATCACGAAGCCGAAATTGAGCGTCATGGCCAGGATGATGAAAAAACCGAAGATGACTTTTTCGAGGTTCATTGCATGCTCAGGTTAACGAAACACTACGAATCGTAATGCCTTTCATTTGAAGAGGTTGCACAAAGGTGGACGGCACACGCACAAACGGCTAATTGGGAGGTGCGAACCCGTTTCAAACCCAAATCAAAGCGACCTGCCGTGCAGGCTCGAGCTGATCCCGTCGTCCGAGAAGCCCCGGGCGTCACAGTGAGCCTTTTGTACTACTTGATGGGCCTGTTTTGACGGTATACGTGACGGCATCTAATGGATAGGATGGCCAGATCCATTTCCCAGGCAAGGTGTTATGGCCCGTTCCGTTCCCCCGCTCACCGAGATCCGCATCCGCCAATCGCCGGCGGCAGACAAGCCGCTCAAGCTGGCGGACGGTGACGGTATGTATTTGCTACTGCGTCCGGATGGTTCACGCTATTGGCGACTGGATTACCGTTTTGACGGCAAGCGCAAGACGCTGGCATTGGGGGTGTACCCCGAGATTTCGCTGGGCGAGGCCAGAAAGCGGCGTCGCGCTGCCCGGGCATTGCTGGCAGCAGGGCAGGATCCCGCCGCAGTAAGGAAGGCCATGAAGGCAGTCCAAAAACCACAAACCGGCGGTGACGAAGCGGCCCCCACGCTGGCGCGTCTGGCCGAGGGGGTGTGGGACTGGGAGCCTTGGAGTGATCGGGTTCGGCACAACGCGCAGTGGTCGCGGCTGATGGGTCTGGAGGCCAGTCAGCTTGAGCACACCTGGCAGGATGCGCTCGCCTGTCTGGATGAGCGGGAGCGGGCCGAAGTCAAGGCAGCGATCCAGGCTTGCCTGGACGGCAAGGCGGATTTCGCCTTCGAACATAGCATCCAGCATGCGGATGGCCGGGTGGCATTGCTGGAGAATCGTGGTGATGTGGTCGGCCGCGATGCCGCGGGCAAGCCTTTACGCATGGTGGGCAGCCTGCGGGAAGTGACCGAACAGAAGCACGAATTCCTGCGGATGCAGCGGCGCAATCTGATCCTGCAGACGATTGCCTCGGTCAACGAAATGCTCATGGCGGATTTGTCCGAGCAGGACTTGATGGGGCGAATCTGCAATGAACTGACCCGGAACAATCTGTTTCGCATGGCCTGGGTCGGCCTGATAAATGAAGATGAAGTGAGCGTGCGGCCTGCTGCCGAGGCGGGATTCTCCCAGGACTACCTGAGCCAGCTCGATATCCGTTGCGATGATTCGCCGCAGGGGCAGGGCCCCACCGGCATGGCGATCCGCACGGGGCAAACCATCATCAACGATGACAGCGAGACCAACCAGCAATTTTCTCCATGGCGCGCGCGTGCGCGCGACCAGGGCTACCGCTCATCGGCAGCGACACCATTGCGTGTGCAAGGCCGGGTGATTGGAACGCTCAACGTCTATGCAGCCGAACCGCATGCGTTCGGACCGGACAAGGTGATGCTGCTGGAAAAACTGGCCACCGATCTGGGCATGGCGATCAGGCATCGTGCATCGCTGTTGACCCTGCGCGAGAGCGAGGAACGGTTCCGGCTGTTGCTGGATGCCGCGCCCGAGGCCATCTTCGGCGTGGATACCCGGGGGAACTGCACCTTTGTGAACCCGGCCTGCCTCGACATGCTGGGCTATACGCAGGAAGAACTGCTCGGCAAGGGCATGCATTACCTGATCCACCACACCTACCCGGATGGACGCCCCTATCCCAAGGAGCATTGCCATATCCGCTGCTCCACCCTCGAGGGCAAGCCGACCCATGTCGACACCGAAGTGCACTGGCGCAAGGACGGCACCAGTTTCCCGGTGGAATACTGGTCGCACCCGATCTACCGCAATGGAGAGCTGGTGGGGGCGGTGGTCAATTTCATCGATATCAGCGAACGCAAGCGCATGGAGCAGGCGCTGCGCGGCAGTGAGGAGCGCTACCGGCTGATTTCCAGTGTCTCCACCGATCTGCTGTATTCCTGCCTGCAATCGGAGAACGGTTTTTTCACTGTCGACTGGGCAACGGCTTCGGTGGATCGGGTCTTCGGATATTCGCTGGACGAGATCATGGCGCAAGGCTGCTGGCGGTGTTTCGTGCATCCGGACGACTTGCCCGTGTTCGATCGCAACATCACGCACTTGCAACCTGGCCAGCACAGCGAATGTGAAATGCGCATCCTCACCAAGGAGGGTTCCACCCGCTATATCCAGGCCTACTCCATGGTCGTGGATTCACCGGATGGTACGCACCGGCTGTATGGCGCCTGCCAGGACATCACCGACCGCCGCCGTGCAGAAGAAGCCTTGCGCGAGAGCGAGGCGCGCTTTAGGGCGATGGCGGAGCATTCAGCGGACTGGATCTGGTCAATCGACATGCACGGGCGACATAACTACAGCAACCAGCGAGGCGTGGCCAATCTGGGTTATTCGCTGGATGAGTTCCTTGACATGGATTACGCCCGGTTGTTGCACCCGGACGATTTTCCGCTGCAGCATGAAACATTCGAAAAAGCGGCGGCTTCGCGACAAGGCTGGAGCAACGTCGTGCTGCGTTGGCGCCATCGCAACGGCAGCTATCGCACGCTGGAATCCAATGCCTCCCCGCTGTTCGACGAGGCAGGGCAGCTGGTCGGGTTCCAGGGGGTGGATCGCGATATTACCGAGCGCAAGCAGGCAGAGGCACGCATCGAGTTTCTGGCGCACCACGATGCCCTGACCGGATTGCCCAACCGGGTGTTGCTGCGTGATCGCTTCGAGCATGCCATCGCGATGGCGGAGCGATCGCGCGCCCGGGTAGCGATGCTGTTCCTCGACCTGGACAACTTCAAGGTGGTGAACGACACGTTGGGCCACGCCTCGGGTGACCGCTTGCTGCTGGAGGTGGTGACACGCCTGTCGCGCTGCACCCGCGAGAGCGACACCATCAGCCGTCAGGGCGGCGATGAATTCATTCTGCTGCTGAACGATATTCCCGACCAGGAAACCGTGGAACGGATCGCCAGCGAAATTCTGGCCCTTCTGGCCGAGCCGGTGGACATCAACGGCCATGCGCTGAATGCATCCTGCAGCATCGGCGTTGCGATCTATCCCGAGGATGGCGCCGATTTCGACAGTCTGCTGCAGAAGGCGGATACGGCGATGTACAACGCCAAGGATGCCGGCCGCAATACCTATCGCTTCTTCGATGAGCAGATGAACCTGCAGGCACATGAGCATTTGCTGCTGCAAAACCGGCTGCACCAGGCGCTGTTCCGCGCCGAGTTCTACCTGCAATACCAGCCCCAGCTGGAAATCGAGAGCGGCCGGGTGATCGGGGCGGAAGCCCTGCTGCGCTGGAACAATCCTGAACTGGGCGAAGTCACGCCGTCGCGCTTCATCCCGGTGGCGGAAGACTGCGGCCTCATCGTGCCGATCGGCGCCTGGGTGATGGAAGAAGCCTGTCGTCAGGCGCTGAGCTGGCAACAGTCCGGCTGGCCCGAGCTTACCGTGTCGGTCAATCTGTCGGCCCTGCAGTTCCGTCGTCCGGGTTTGATCGAGATGGTGGCGGGCGCACTGGAAAGAACGGGCCTGCCGCCGCACCTGCTGGAACTGGAACTGACCGAGTCCATCCTGTTGCAGGACGCGGAAGGCAACCTGGATACCGTCCGGCGGCTGAAGGCGCTGGGTGTGCGCCTGTCGATCGACGATTTCGGTACGGGCTATTCGTCGCTTAGTTACCTGAAGCGGTTTGCGGTCGACAAGCTGAAGATCGACCGTTCCTTCGTGCGTGACATCGGCACCGATCCGGACGATGCAGCCATCGTGCGAGCGGTGATACAGCTGGCGCGCAGCCTGCGCCTGGGCATCATTGCCGAGGGCGTGGAAACGGAGGAGCAACTGGATTTCCTGCGCGAGGAGGGGTGTCTGGAAGTGCAGGGCTACCTGTTCAGCCGGCCGGTGGCGCCGCCCGCGCTCAAAGCCTTCTTGAGCGAGCGCATGGCAGCAGTCCGCGGTGAACGGGAACGGCAGGATGCTTGATTCGCCAGTCCGAGAGACGGGGTGGTTCATTGAACGCCTTTCCGGAGCCGTCGCATCGCCGCCATTGCGCGCAAAGCCCGCGGCCGCAAATGCCGTTCCGTGTTGCGCCTGGATTTGTATACCCGGCCCTTGTGTCCCCCTCGAATACCCGACGCGTGCTCAAGCTCGCCGGCAGGGCAGGCGCGTGGCGCTGTGGCCTGGGCAAGCAGCGAACTGCCCGGACTTTAATCCGCCATGATCGATCCCTCCTTGCAAATCCTGCTCTGGCTGCTGGCCGCCCTGTTGATCGTGGCCGGTTTCGCCGGTCTGATCCTGCCTGCGCTGCCGGGTATTCCGCTGGTGTTTGCCGGGCTGGTGCTGCTGGCCTGGGCGGAGAACTTTGTCTATGTCGGCTGGGGCACGCTGACGCTGCTGGGAGTGCTGGCGCTGCTGAGCTTCGGGGTGGATTTTCTGGCGACGGCGCTGGGCGCGAAAAAATTTGGCGCGTCGTCGCGGGCGATCTGGGGCGCGGCGATCGGCGCGCTGGTCGGGCTGTTTTTCGGCCTGCCGGGTCTGCTGCTGGGGCCTTTTCTCGGCGCGGTGATCGGCGAATTCAGCGGCAAATCCACGCTCAAGGCGGCGACGCATGCCGGGGTGGGGGCGACGCTGGGCCTGCTGTTCGGCACCTTGCTGAAAATCGCCCTGGGGTTTGCCATGCTGGGCGTGTTCGTGCTGGCGCGCCTGCTTTGAACGGGCCCGGCACCCGTTTCGGTTGCTGCAACAATCCTGTCTGATTTTGCCGTTCACAATTCCTGATTTTGGTCTTTAATAAGATTATCTTGTCTCTTTATTGAGGCAGGTCGCGGGGTGGCTGGCAAACCTGCCGCCCGCTTTTCTCCATGACCCTTTTTCTCGACAGGAATGCCTTTGACGACCAAACGACCCGCCCGCGTCACCGCCCAAGTTTCCGCCGCACGCAGCCGCAAGGCGGTGCCCCGCATCGCCGCTGGCGGCGATATTTCGCCCGTCCGCAGCAAGACAGGCATTGAAACCTTCACCGTGAACGAGGCAGTGAGCGCCGCGCAGGAATCCAAGATCGAGGCGGTGAAGGACATCCTCAACCGCGCCGGCAACGGCAGCCCTGAGTTGATCGAGTCGCTGACGGCGATTCTCGCCGGGGCGTCGCCGGAGGACGCCGAGGTGCTGCGTAGCGCGCTGCTCGCCAAGCCGCCGCTCGGCCGTCCCGGCGTGCCCTTCGATCCGGATGGCGAACTGGCCGACGACTGGCGCGAGGGCGGCTATCCCTACAAGAACCTGCTGTCGCGCAAGAGCTACGAGCGGCAGAAATACCAGCTGCAGGTGGAACTGCTCAAACTGCAGGCCTGGGTGAAGGAATCCGGGCAGAAGGTGGTGATCCTGTTCGAGGGACGCGATGCGGCGGGCAAGGGCGGCGCGATCAAGCGCTTCATGGAGCATCTCAATCCGCGCGGCGCGCACGTGGTGGCGCTGGAAAAGCCCAGCGAGATGGAACGCGGGCAGTGGTATTTCCAGCGCTACGTCCAGCATTTGCCGACCGCGGGCGAGATCGCGCTGTTCGACCGCTCCTGGTACAACCGCGCTGGCGTTGAGCGGGTGATGGGCTTCTGCAATCAGGATGAATATCTGGAATTCATGCGCCAGGCGCCGGAGTTCGAGCGCAACCTGGTGCGCAGCGGCGTGCACCTGATCAAGTTCTGGTTTTCAGTCAGTCGCGACGAACAGCGCCGCCGCTTCAAGGAGCGCAAGGTGCATCCGCTCAAGCAGTGGAAGCTGTCGCCGATCGACCTCGCCTCGCTCGACAAGTGGGACGACTACACCAAGGCCAAGGAGTCGATGTTCTTTTACACCGATACCGCCGACTCGCCGTGGACCGTGATCAAGTCGGACGACAAGAAGCGCGCGCGCCTCAACGCCATGCGCTACGTCCTGCATCGTTTGCCCTACACCAACAAGGACGTCTCCCGCATCGGCTCGCTCGACCTGCTGCTGGTCGGCCGCGCGCACGTCGTCTACGAGCGCGGCGAGCACCAGGAAAACCCGCTGTTGTAAGGACCGCGACTGCGCCGCAGCGTGTTCAACCCACGAAAGGCACGGCATGACCCACACTTACTGCATGACCTCTCACTGCGAACTGGCCGCGGCCTGCGCGCGCTATGAGGACGATGCCGGCAAGCATCTGCTGAACCGCACTTATGCGGATTTCAGCGAGGAGTTGATCCACCAGCCGGACCGCACGACGCACTGCCCGTTCTTCATAGACAAGCAGCCTGCGGCAAGCGTGCTGGCTGCGCCCACGCAATAGGCCGCATCCAGTACGGAGCGGGCACGGATTTATGGCAGCATGCGGCTTTGACCTGTGACGGAGATACGATCATGGCCACACCCGCCCGCAGCCTTTTTCTGTTGCCCCTGATAGCGGCAACCCTGACCCTGCCTGCCGCCCATGCCGCCGACATGCCCTTGCGCAAGTCCGGCCTGTGGGAAATCAAAACCGACACCCGCGCGGGCGGCCAGAAAATGCCCGGCCCGATGGTGATGCAGATGTGTATCGACCAGAGCAAGGACGACATGACCGCTGAGCCCGGCGACATGCGCGAGATGAAGAAGCGCTGCTCGAAAATGGACGTCAAGCAAAGCGGCAACAAAATGACGGTCGATTCGGTCTGCATGCACGAAGGCCATACGGTAAGCAGCCATACCGTCATCAGCGGCGACATGAACAACGCCTACCGGATGGAAAGCCAGTCGCGCTTTACGCCGCCGATGAACGGGATGGCCACGATGGACGCGACCATGACCGGCAAATGGCTGGGCCCGTGCAAGCCGGGGCAGACCCACGGTTCGATGACGCTGTCGGGCATGGGGGCGGGCGGGACGTTCAAGATGGACCCCGAGACGATGAAGAAAATGCAGCAGATGCAGCAGCAGTACGGCCGCTGAAGCCGGCTCCCCGACGAGGCACGATTTCCCATGTCGATGAAACGCACTTCCCGCGCTTGCGTTCTGTTCGTAGCAGCCCTGCTGTCCGCCTGTGCCAGTCCCCCTGCGCCGCTGCCGACCGTGCAGCGCGTGGATCTGGCGCGCTATGCCGGCGACTGGTACGAGATCGCCATGCTGCCCAACCGCTTCCAGTCGATGTGCGTGGCCGATACCCAGGCGACCTATCGCCTGGACGGCGAGGCGGTCTCGGTGCTGAACCAGTGCCGCACCGCCGACGGCTCGATCGAGCAGGCCGAAGGCGTGGCCAAGGTGGTGGCGGGCAGCCAGGGCGCAAAGCTGCGGGTGAGCTTTTTCCGTCCGTTTTACGGTGACTACTGGATTCTCGACCTCGATCCGGACTACCGCTGGGCGCTGGTAGGTGAGCCAGGGCGCGATTACGCCTGGATTCTGGCACGCGACAAAACGCTCGACGCGGCCACGCTGGAACAATTGCTGGCGCGTGCCGCGGCGCTGGGGTTTGACCGTCAGGCCTTCGTGCGCACGCCGCAAGCCGTACAAGGCCTTGATACCGGGCTTTGACGACAACGGCTCCGCAAACAACAGATCAACCAGGAGGGACTCATGGCTATATCCGACACCCGCAACTTTGCCGTGTTTTGCGATTTTGAAAACGTGGCCATCGGCCTGAAGGAGGGCAAGCACCCGGAATTCAAGATTCGTCCCGTGCTCGAGCGGCTGCTGCTCAAGGGCAGCATCGTGGTCAAGAAAGCCTACTGCGATTGGGACCGTTACAAGGAATACAAACGCGACCTGCACGAGGCGGCGTTCGAGCTGATCGAGATTCCGCACGTGCGGCAGTCGGGCAAGAACTCGGCGGACATCCGCATGGTGGTGGATGCGCTTGACCTCTGCTACACCAAGACGCATATCGACGCCTTCGTGATCATCAGCGGGGATTCCGATTTTTCGCCGCTGATTTCCAAGCTGAAGGAAAACGGCAAGAGCGTGATCGGTATCGGGGTGCGCGGTTCGGCGTCGTCGCTGCTGATCGGCAACTGCGACGAGTTCATTTTTTACGAAGACCTGCTGCCGCTGAAACCGCCCCCCGTCCGGGTGGCGCCAGCGGCCGCCAAAAAGCCG
>JAGVGD010000187.1 GCA_020057245.1 Thiobacillus sp.
GCGCAGATGATCACGCGGCAGCCGCAGCTATTGGACGAACTGATCGCCCCGCAGCATCTGATGCAACTGCCCGACTGGGCCCAGCTCAGCGCGCAACTACACGCCGAACTCGACGCCCGCCCCGGCGACACCGAAGCCCAGATGGACGCGCTGCGGCGCTTCAAACAGGTGCAAACGCTGCGCCTGCTGGCGCAGGACGTGGCAGGGCGGCTGACACTGGAAGCGCTGTCGGATCACCTGTCGTATCTGGCCGCCACGCTGCTCGCCGAGACCCTCGCGCGCTGCTGGGACGGACTGACGATCCGCCATCGCGACAGCCCGCTTTTTGCTATCGTCGGCTACGGCAAGCTGGGCGGCAAGGAGCTCGGCTACGCCTCCGACCTCGATCTGGTTTTTCTGTACGACGATGACGACGCGCGCGCGCAGGAAATCTATGCGCGCCTGGCCCAGCGCATCAACACATGGCTCGGCACGCTCACTTCGGCCGGCATGCTCTACGAAACGGATTTGCGGCTGCGCCCGGATGGCGCATCGGGCCTGCTGGTCAGTTCGACGGCCGCTTTCCGCGACTATCAGCTGCATCACGCCTGGACCTGGGAGCATCAGGCATTGACGCGGGCGCGTTTTGTCTGCGGCGATGCAGCCATCGGCACCCACTTCGAGGCCTTGCGCCGCGAAATCCTGTGCGCCCCGCGCGATGCCGCCAAGCTGCGCGACGAGGTGCTGGCCATGCGCGAAAAAATGCACGCGGGCCATCCCAATGACAGTGGATTATTCGATCTGAAACACGATGCCGGCGGCATCGTCGATGTCGAGTTCAGCGTGCAGTATCTGCTGCTGATGCACGCCCATGCCCATCCTGAACTCAGTGATAACGTCGGCAACATCGCCCTGCTCAGATGCGTCGCCGCGCTCGGCCTGCTGCCCGACGGCGTCGCCCTGCCCGCCGCCGATGCCTACCGTGAGTTGCGCCGCCTGCAGCACCAGATCAAGCTCGCCGGCGCCGAGCATGCGCGCGTCGACGCAATCAGCGTGGACGGCCATCCGGCCGCGGTACGCGCGCTCTGGCAGGCGGTGTTTCACCCGGCCTGACCGCTACGCAGCCGGGCTGGCGATCAGCCGAACAGACCGCTGAAGAACAGGCGGATGCTGTCCCAGACGCGGCGGAAAAATCCGCCCTGTTCCACCGCTTCCAGCGCGACCAGGTCAACCGACTTCACCACTTTGTCGCCGCGGCGGATCTCCACCTTGCCGATCACGTCGCCCTGCTTCAGCGGCGCGATCAGGGTCGGATTCAACACTGTCTGCGTCGTGAATTGAGCGGCTTCGCCACGCGGCATGCTCATCGAGACATCGGCATTCACCCCGGCCTTGACCGTGCGAGCGGCGCCTTTCCAGACCTCCGCCTCGGTCAGCGCCGCGCCCTTTTTGTAAAAGGTTTTTGTTTCAAAAAACAGGAAACCGTAGCCCAGCAGCTTGGCGGTTTCGGTGGCGCGTGCGGCTTCGCTGTCGGTGCCGAACACGGCGGCGATCAGGCGCTGGTCGTTCTTTTTGGCCGACGCCACCAGGCAATAACCCGCTTCTTCGGTATGTCCTGTTTTCAGGCCGTCGACGCCGTCGTTGCGCCACAGCAGCAGGTTGCGGTTGGGCTGCTGGATGCCATTCCAGAGGAAATATTTCTGCGCGTAGATCGCGTAGTGCGCCGGGTCGGCGTTGATGATGGCGCGCGCCAGTATGGCCATGTCGCGAGCCGTCGAATAATGGTCGGGGGCGGGCCAGCCGGTGGCGTTCGAAAAATGGCTGTTGCTCATGCCCAGGCGCTTGGCTTCGCTGTTCATCAGTGAGGCAAAGGCCTCTTCGCTGCCGGCGATGTGTTCGGCCAGCGCCACGCTGGCATCGTTGCCCGACTGGATGATGATGCCGTGGAACAGGTCGTTGACCGACACCTGCTTGCCGACGTCGATGAACATTTTCGAGCCGGCCATGCGCCAGGCTTTTTCGCTGATGGTGACCTGGTCGCTTTCCTTCAGTTCGCCGCGCTGGATTTTCAGGGTGGCGATGTAGGCCGTCATCAGCTTGGTCAGGCTGGCGGGCGGCAGGCGCTCGTCGCCCAGCTGGTTGACCAGCACGGTTCCGCTGGCTGCATCCATCAGCACATAGGATTTGGCGGCGAGCGCGGGCGGCGGCGGCACGGTGGCCAGGGCGGACAGGGACGAAAGCAGCAGCAGGGAAACACAGGCACAGCGGGCAAGCAGGGACATGGGCACTCGTAATCGGTTGTGGGTCATGGGTGAAGTGAATCCAGCCCGGAATTTTACCCGCTTGTCAGCCTCAGCCGTACCTTATTCACGCGTGGCTGCATGCCGGGATCAAAAGGGCCGGCGCAACACCGCCAAAGACCCGCAGATCACCTGCCGGCAGCGCTACAATCTTCACGTTTCGCTCACCCCTCCTTCCCCAGGAAGCCTTATCCATGAAAAGCATGCATACGCTGACCCGCCAGATCATGCTGGCGATGATCGCGGGCATCGTCCTCGGCAGCGTGCTCAAGCTGTCCGGTCCGCCGGCCTGGGCGCAGCTTTATCTGCTCGACGGCGTGCTCGGCGTGGTCGGCACCCTGTTCGTGTCGGCGCTGAAAATGATGGTGGTGCCGCTGGTGTTCGTCTCGCTGGTGACCGGCGTCGCTGCGCTGTCCGACCTTCGCACGCTCGGTCGCATGGGCGCGCGCGCGCTGGCGCTCTACCTTGCGACCACGGCGATTGCGGTGACGATCGCCCTCGGCGTGGCCGGGGTCGTCGACCCGGGACAGGGCTTCGACGCCGGCACGTCCACCGCCAGCTTCACGGGCAAGGAGGCACCGCCGCTCACTCAGGTGCTGACGGATCTGGTGCCGACCAACCCGGTGGCGGCAATGGCCGAAGGCAACATGCTGCAGATCATCGTGTTCGCGCTGCTGTTCGGCATGGCGGTGACGATGTCGGGGCAGCGCGGCACCCATGTGCTCAACCTGTTCAACGACCTCAACGTGGTCATCATGCATATGGTCGAGTGGATCATGCGGCTGGCGCCCTACGGCGTGTTCGCCCTGATCACCCGCACCTTCGCCAGCCAGGGGCTGGATATCCTGCTGCCGCTGGCGGCGTATTTCCTGACGCTTACGGCAGCGCTGGCGATCCAGATGTTCGGCGTTTATCCGCTGCTGCTGCGCGGGCTGGGCGGGCTCAACCCGCTCACCTTCCTGAAGAAAATGCGCGACCCGGTGGCGTTCGCGTTTTCCACCGCCAGCTCGGGCGCCACCATCCCGGTGACCCTGCGCACGGTGGAATACCGACTGGGCGTGAAGAACAGCGCGGCTTCGTTCACCGTGCCGCTGGGCGCCACCATCAACATGGACGGCACGGCGATGATGCAGGGCGTGGCCACGGTCTTCATTGCCAACGTCTATGGCGTCGACCTGTCGCTCACCGATTACCTGCTGGTGGTGCTGACCGCCACCCTGGCCTCGGTCGGCACCGCAGCCATACCTGCCGTCGGCCTGGTCACGCTCACCATGGTGCTGGACCAGGTCGGCCTGCCGGTCGAGGGCATCGCGCTCATCATCGGCGTCGACCGCCTGCTCGACATGATGCGCACCGCCGTCAACGTCACTGGCGATTGCGCCGTGAGCTGCATCGTCGCCAAAAGCGAACAGGCGTTCGATCAATCGGTCTACGATGACCCCGCCGCCGGCTCGGTCGAAGCCGCCACGCAACGTCTCCATTCCCCTTCTCCCGCCCCCTGACCATGCTTTATTCCCTGCTCCGACCCGCGCTTTTTTCGCTCGACCCGGAAGACGCGCACCGCTTCACGCTGGCGAGCCTCGATGCCGCCCGCTTCCTTGGCCTGCTCAAACTGCAGCCCCGCGCAACCGGCAAACCGGTAAGCGTGATGGGCATCGATTTCCCCAACGCGGTGGGCCTCGCCGCCGGACTCGACAAGGACGGCGCCCATATCAATGCGCTGGCGGAACTGGGTTTCGGCTTCCTCGAGATCGGCACGGTGACGCCGCGCCCGCAAACCGGCAACCCGACGCCGCGCCTGTTCCGCCTGCCGGCGGCCGAGGCCATCATTAACCGCATGGGCTTCAACAACCTCGGCGTCGACAATCTGGTGCGCAACGTCGACGCCGCCGGGTACAAGGGCGTGCTCGGCATCAACATCGGCAAGAACAAGGACACGCCCAACGAGCACGCAGTGGACGACTACCTGACCTGCCTCGACAAGGTGTATGCGCACGCCAGCTATGTGACAGTGAATATCTCGTCGCCCAACACCCAGAACCTGCGCGAACTGCAGAAGGACGAGGCGCTCGATGCGCTGCTGTCTGCGATCAAGCTGCGCCAGTCCGAACTCGCGCAGCGTCACGGCCGCTACGTGCCGATCACGCTGAAAATCGCGCCCGACCTCGACGACGCGCAGATCGCCGCGATCGCCGCGCTGTTGATGATGCATCGCATCGACGCGGTGATCGCCACCAACACCACGATTGCGCGCGATGCGGTGGCCGGGCTGCCGAATGCGGGCGAGGCCGGCGGCCTCTCC
>JAGVGD010000054.1 GCA_020057245.1 Thiobacillus sp.
CAAAGTCTCGCTGATCCAGCCGATCGCAATGGACGAAGGTCTGCGTTTCGCGATTCGCGAAGGCGGCCGTACCGTCGGTGCGGGCGTCGTGGCGAAAATAGAAGAGTGATTGTTTGTTAACCGGGCTGTTCCAGCCGGCGGGGCGGAATGGGTGAAAGCCTGTTTCGCCCTTGAGTAATACAGGCCAATAGCTCAATTGGTAGAGCGTCGGTCTCCAAAACCGAAGGTTGGGGGTTCGAGACCCTCTTGGCCTGCCACAGGATAAGCCGCAAGGCATACAGCATTCATGGCTGACAAAATCAAGCTGCTGGTAGCGGTATTGCTGGTCATCGCAGGATTGGCCGGCTTTTATTTTTTTGCGGATGCGCCCGCCGTTGTGCGGGTGTTGTCGGTGATCGCGGGTCTGGTGCTGGCGGGTGTGGTTGCCGGCATGTCGGCGCCGGGCAAGCAGTTTTTCCGTTTCGCGCTGGATGCGCGCGATGAGGCGAAGAAGGTTGTCTGGCCGACGCGCAAGGAAACCATACAGATGACGGGTGTGGTCATGGCTTTTGTGGTCGTGATGGCGCTCTTTTTGTGGGCGGTTGACAGCACATTGATGTGGCTGGTCAAGCTGGCATTGGGACAAGGGAGTTGAGTATGCGGTGGTATGTGGTTCATGCCTACTCTGGCTTCGAGAAAAGCGTTGCGCGCAATCTGATTGAGCGTATTGAGCGTGCGGGCATGAAGGATCGCTTCGGCGAGATCCTGGTGCCGGTGGAAGAGGTTGTGGAAATGAAGGGGGGTCAGAAAAAGACCGCCGAGCGCAAATTCTTCCCCGGCTACGTGCTGGTGCAGATGGAAATGGATGACGATACCTGGCACTTGGTGAAAAGCACGCCCAAGGTGACAGGCTTCGTGGGGGGGACGGCGACCAAGCCGGCGCCGATTTCCGAGAAGGAAGTGCAGTCCATCATGGATCAGATGCGTGAGGGCGTCGAAAAGCCCAAGCCCAAGATTCTGTTCGAGGTGGGCGAGACGGTGCGCGTGATTGATGGTCCGTTCACGGACTTCAATGGCAACGTCGAGGAAGTGAATTACGACAAGAGCAAGTTGCGCGTGTCGGTGATGATTTTTGGCCGGGCGACGCCCGTCGAACTGGGTTTCGGTCAGGTCGAGAAAAGCTAGTCCGGACGAAAGTCCGGCTGCAAGACCGCTTTGGCGTCAGGCCGGGGCGGTGTCCGGTAAGACCGGAGAGGAGCGCGAGTAGGGCAACCCAAAGCGCGTTGGTACTCATTTATCAGGAGCCATCATGGCAAAGAAAATTGTCGGCTATGTCAAGCTGCAAGTTCCGGCGGGCAAGGCCAATCCTTCGCCCCCCATCGGTCCCGCGCTCGGTCAGCGCGGCCTCAACATCATGGAATTTTGTAAGGCGTTCAACGCCAAGACCCAGGGCATGGAGCCCGGTCTGCCGATTCCGGTGGTGATTACCGCATTTGCGGACAAGAGCTTCACCTTCATCATGAAGACGCCGCCTGCGACGGTCTTGATCAAGAAGGCGATCAAGCTCGACAAGGGCAGCGCCAAACCGCATCTCGACAAGGTGGGCACCATCACGCGCGCCCAGCTGGAAGAAATCGCCAAGGCAAAAGAGCCCGATCTGACTGCGGCCAACATGGACGCAGCCGTTCGCACCATTGCTGGCACAGCCCGTTCCATGGGCATCGTCGTGGAGGGAATCTGACATGGCTAACGCATCCAAGCGCCTGCGTGCGCTGAAAGAAAAAATCGACCGTAACCGCAACTACCCGGTCGCTGACGCGCTCGGGCTGGTCAAGGAAGCGGCCACCGCCAAATTCGACGAGTCCATCGACATTGCGATCAACCTCGGCGTCGATGCACGTAAATCCGACCAGATGGTTCGGGGTGCGGTGGTGCTGCCCAAGGGAATCGGTAAAACGGTTCGCGTCGCAGTGTTTGCCCAGGGCGACAACGTGCAAAAGGCCAAAGATGCCGGCGCGGACATCGTGGGTTTCGACGATCTGGCTGCCGAGATCAAGGCGGGCAAGATGGATTTCGACGTGCTGATCGCGACCCCTGACGCCATGCGCGTGGTCGGCCAGCTCGGTCAGATCCTCGGCCCGCGTGGTTTGATGCCGAATCCGAAAGTGGGCACGGTTTCTCCTGATGTGGCGGGTGCGGTTAAAAACGCCAAGGCCGGTCAGGTGCAGTACCGCACCGACAAGGGTGGCATCGTGCATTGCACCATCGGCCGCGCTTCGTTCGCCGTGGAAGACCTGAAGGAAAACCTGGCGGCGCTGATGGATGCGCTTCAGCGTGCCAAGCCTGCCAGCTCCAAAGGCGTGTACTTCAAGCGCCTGTCGGTGTCGTCCACCATGGGCGTGGGTGTGCGTGTCGATCAGGCAAGCGTGACTGCTTAATGAATAAGGGGCATCCCTGATCGGGTGCCCGCAAAGAACTTTGGGTCGTTGACCAGTTGTTGGGGTCGACGAGTTGTCAAAGACCGTAGGCCTCCGCAAGGAGTTAAGTCGGGCCGAGTGTGAATGGGTGACAGACAGTCTGTCCTCTGTTTGCATCAAGCAGAACCTACGCAGATGGTGTTCCCGCGCAGGATTTTCCTGTCAAGGCCGCCAGCCGAGGCATCCCGTGGACACAAGCGGGAAGCGCTTCGTAACTGAGAAGGAGGGTAGACCTTGAGTCTTAATCTTGAAGAAAAGAAAGCCGTCGTTGCTGAAGTGACTGCGCAGGTTGCAGTGGCCCAGACGGTTGTAGTTGCCGAATATCGTGGCATCAAGGTGGAAGACCTGACCAAGCTGCGCGCAATCGCACGCAAGGAAGGCGTCTATCTGCGCGTGTTGAAAAACACGCTGGTGCGCCGCGCAATCGAGGGCACTCCGTTCGCAGGTTTGTCCGACCAGATGGTCGGGCCGCTTGCCTACGGCATGTCCAAAGATCCGGTTGCCGCCGCGAAAGTGATGCACGAATTTGCCAAGACCAACGACAAGTTTGTCGTCAAGGCCGGTGCCATGCCCAATTTCATCATGTCCGCCAAGGATGTGGGGAATCTGGCCAGCATGCCCAGCCGTGACGAACTGTTGTCCAAGCTCTTGGGCACGATGCAGGCTCCGATAACGCAATTTGTTCGCACGCTCAATGAAGTGCCGACCAAATTCGTTCGCGGACTCGCTGCTGTGCGCGACAAGCAGGCTGCTTGAAGCAGCTTGCCGGCAACCCGTACGACGATATTGTTTTTAATCTGAAGCACAATTGACAGGAGTAATACACATGGCTGTTTCTAAAGCTGAAATTCTTGACGCAATCGCTGGCATGACCGTTCTGGATCTGTCCGAGCTGATCAAGGAAATGGAAGAGAAATTTGGCGTTTCTGCCGCTGCTGCAGCTGTTGCTGTTGCTGCTCCCGCTGCTGGCGGCGGCGCTGCTGCTGCTGAAGAGCAGACCGAGTTCACCGTGATGCTGAATTCCTGCGGCGACAAGAAAGTTGAAGTCATCAAGGTTGTGCGTGCTGCCACCGGCCTGGGCCTGAAAGAAGCCAAGGACCTGGTTGACGGCGCTCCCAAGGCTGTTAAAGAAGGCGTGTCCAAGGCTGATGCCGAAGCGCTGAAAAAACAGCTGGAAGAAGCTGGCGCAAACGTCGACGTCAAATAAGTCAACCGCGACCTGGGCGGTGCGCGCAAGCGCATCGCCCGCTTCCGGAGACGCATTTATTTCGCCACTTTTGTATTCGTGGTGTGTTGCGGGGAAACCCGCAGCAGACGCAAGCAGCAAATACCCGGAACCCGGAATCGGCTTCCGGGTCGTTTGCTTTTTGCGTGTGCCCCATAAAAGGGACTCCGGTTTTCAACGGGATGAAGCCTGTTGAAAGCCGTATGCCTCACAACGCGCGGCGCGTAACCCACGTGCCGGCCTGCCCCTGATCGTCAAGGAGACTCCATGGCTTATACCTTTACCGAGAAAAAACGTCTGCGCAAGAGCTTTGCCAGCCGGACCAACACCCTACCGGTGCCTTTTCTTCTGGCGACCCAGCTTGAGTCTTATCGTGCCTTCTTGCAGGAGGGCCGTTCGCGCGAAGAGCGTTTGAACGAAGGCCTGCAGGCCGCGTTCACATCGATTTTTCCGATCGAAAGTCATTCCAAGAATGCGCGTCTGGAATACGTCAGCTATTTTCTCGGCGAGCCGGTGTTCGACATCAAGGAATGCCAGCAGCGCGGCCTGACCTACTGCGCGCCGCTGCGTGCCAAGGTGCGCCTGGTGATCATGGACAAGGAAGCGTCCAAGCCGACGATCAAGGAAGTCAAGGAGCAGGAAGTCTACATGGGCGAGATTCCGCTCATGACGCCGACCGGCTCGTTCGTCATCAACGGTACCGAGCGCGTGATCGTGTCGCAGCTGCACCGTTCGCCGGGCGTGTTCTTCGAGCATGACCGCGGCAAGACGCACAGTTCGGGCAAGTTGCTGTTCTCGGCCCGCGTGATTCCCTACCGCGGCTCGTGGCTGGATTTCGAATTCGACGCCAAGGACATTCTGTTCTTCCGGGTCGACCGTCGCCGCAAGATGCCGGTCACCATCCTGCTGAAATCGCTGGGCTATACCCCGGAAACGATTCTGGATACGTTCTTCAACAAGGACACCTTCTATATCAATACCCAGGGCATCCAGTTCGAACTGGTCCCTGAGCGCCTGCGCGGCGAACTCGCGCGTTTCGACATCTGCGGCAAGGATGACCATGTCATCGTGGCCAAGGACAAGCGCATCACTGCCAAGCACATCCGCGAGCTGGAAGCTGCAGGCGTCAAGAAATGGGCGGTTCCCGCCGAATTCGTCGTCGGCCGTGTGCTGGCACACGACGTGGTCGACAAGTCCACCGGCGAGTTGGTGGCGCGCGCCAACGACGAAATCACCGAAGAACTGTTGAGTGCCCTGGCCGTTGCACGCGTCGAGAAATTCAACACGCTGTATACCAATGAACTCGACCAGGGTGCATTCATTTCGCAGACCCTGCGTAGCGACGATGCGGCCGACGCATACGTCGCCAAGGTGGCGATCTACCGCATGATGCGTCCGGGCGAGCCGCCTACCGAGGATGCCGTCAACACGCTGTTCACCAACCTGTTCTTCAACGACGAACGTTACGACCTGTCGGCCGTGGGCCGCATGAAGTTCAACCGCCGCATCGGTAGCGATGCGTTGACGGGCATAGGTACGCTGTCGACTGAAGACATCGTTGCTGTCATCAAGATTCTGGTGGACCTGCGCAATGGCCGCGGCGAAGTCGACGATATCGATCACCTCGGCAACCGTCGCGTGCGTTCGGTGGGCGAGCTGGCTGAAAACCAGTTCCGCGCCGGCCTGGTGCGGGTCGAGCGCGCCGTGCGCGAGCGTTTGGGGCAGGCCGAGTCGGACAACCTGATGCCGCATGACCTGATCAATGCCAAGCCGGTGTCGGCGGCGATCAAGGAGTTTTTCGGTTCCAGCCAGCTGTCGCAGTTCATGGACCAGACCAATCCGCTGTCGGAGATCACCCACAAGCGCCGCGTGTCGGCCCTTGGACCGGGCGGTCTGACGCGCGAACGCGCTGGTTTCGAAGTGCGCGACGTGCATCCGACCCACTACGGTCGCGTTTGCCCGATTGAAACGCCGGAAGGCCCGAACATCGGCCTGATCAATTCGCTGGCGCTGTATGCCCGCACCAACTGGTATGGCTTCATTGAAACGCCGTACCGCAAGGTGATCGACAACAAGGTGACCGATGAAATCGAGTACCTGTCGGCGATTGAGGAAAGCAAATACGTGATCGCGCAGGCCAACGCCGATCTCGATGCGAAGAGCCAGTTCAAGGACGACCTGATATCGTGCCGCTACAAGAACGAATTCACGCTGTCGACTCCCGACCGCATCGAATACATGGACGTGGCGCCGGCGCAGATCGTGTCGGTTGCAGCTTCGCTGATTCCGTTCCTCGAGCACGACGACGCCAACCGCGCGCTGATGGGCTCGAACATGCAACGTCAGGCTGTGCCTTGCCTGCGCCCGGAGAAATCGCTGGTCGGCACCGGCATCGAGCGTACTGCGGCAGTCGACTCCGGCACGGTGGTGACCGCGCATCGTGGCGGTCGCGTCGATTACATTGATGCGAGCCGCATCGTGATTCGCGTGCATGACGATGAGGCGCGCGCCGGTGAAGTCGGCGTGGACATCTACTCGCTGATCAAATACACCCGTTCCAACCAGAACACCAACATCAACCAGCGTCCGCTGGTGAAGGTAGGCGACATGATTGCGCGCGGCGATGTGATTGCCGATGGCGCTTCGACCGATATGGGCGAACTGGCGCTGGGGCAGAACATGCTGGTCGCCTTCATGCCGTGGAACGGCTACAACTTCGAAGACTCGATTCTGATCAACGAGAAGGTTGTGGCGGAAGACCGCTACACCTCGATCCACATCGAAGAACTGTCGGTGGTGGCGCGCGACACCAAGCTGGGTGCGGAAGAGATCACCCGCGACATTTCCAATCTGGCCGAGCGCCAGCTGGGCCGTCTGGACGAGTCCGGCATCATCGCCATCGGCGCTGAAGTCGAAGCCGGCGACGTGCTGGTCGGCAAGGTCACGCCCAAGGGCGAAACCCAGTTGACGCCGGAAGAGAAACTGCTGCGCGCCATCTTCGGCGAAAAGGCCAGCGACGTGAAAGACACTAGCCTCAAGGTGCCGTCCGGCATGTCGGGCGTGGTGATCGATGTGCAGGTGTTCACCCGTGAAGGCATTGAGCGTGATGTCCGTGCGCAGTCGATTGTTGACACGCAACTGGCCGAGTACCGCAAGGACATGACCGACCGCATGCGCATCGTTGAAGACGACACGTTTGCCCGTCTGGAAAAATTGCTGCACCTGAAGGTGGCCAATGGCGGACCGAAGAAACTCGCCAAGGGCAGCAAGATCACCAACGACTACCTGGAGTCGGTCAACCGTCATGACTGGTTCGACATCCGCCTGGCCGACGATGAAGCGAGCCGTGCAGTGGAAGGCCTGAAAGACAGCCTGACCCAGAAACGCATCGAATTCGATGCGATGTTCGAAGAGAAGAAGAAGAAGCTGACCGCTGGCGACGAACTGCCGCCCGGCGTGCAGAAAATGGTCAAGGTCTATCTGGCGGTCAAGCGCCGTCTGCAGCCTGGCGACAAGATGGCAGGCCGTCACGGCAACAAGGGCGTGGTGTCGAAAATCGCGCCGGTGGAAGACATGCCGTTCATGGCCGATGGCCGTCCAGTCGACGTCGTCCTCAACCCGCTCGGCGTGCCGTCGCGGATGAACGTCGGGCAGATTCTGGAAACCCACCTCGGCTGGGCAGCCAAAGGTCTGGGCGAGAAAATCGGCCAGATGCTCGCAGCACAGACCAAGACGATGGTGAAGGAGCTGCGCAGTTTCCTCAAGGAAATCTACAACCAGTCGGGCAAGGTTGAGGACATCGACAGCTTCACCGATGACGAAATCATCGAGCTCGGCCGCAATCTGCAAAAAGGCGTGCCGTTCGCGTCGCCGGTGTTCGACGGCGCCTCCGAAGCCGAGATCCGCCGCATGCTGGCGCTGGCCGGTCTGCCGGAAGGCGGCCAGGTCACGCTGTACGACGGCCGCACCGGCGAGGCGTTCGATCGCCAGGTGACGGTCGGCTACAAGCATGTGCTGAAACTGCACCACCTGGTCGACGACAAGATGCACGCGCGCTCCACCGGTCCGTACTCGCTGGTCACCCAGCAACCGTTGGGCGGCAAGGCGCAGTTCGGCGGCCAGCGCTTCGGTGAGATGGAGGTGTGGGCACTTGAGGCCTACGGTGCGTCTTACGTGCTGCAGGAAATGCTGACCGTGAAGTCGGACGATGTGA
Organism: Thiobacillus sp.; assembly: GCA_020057245.1. GTDB lineage: Bacteria > Pseudomonadota > Gammaproteobacteria > Burkholderiales > Thiobacillaceae > Thiobacillus. Next base: position 7,895 of record JAGVGD010000054.1, read on the forward strand.
ACGGTCGTACCAAGATGTACGAGAGCATCGTCAAGGGCGAACACAAGATCGAAGCCGGGATGCCGGAGTCCTTCAACGTGCTGGTGAAGGAAATCCGCTCGCTGGGCATCGACATCGATCTGGAACGTTATTAATTTAGGGTGAGGACACAGCCATGAAAGCACTGTTAGATATTTTCAAGCAGGCCACCCACGAGGAAGAGTTCGACGCCATCAAGATTGGCCTGGCGTCGCCGGAGAAAATCCGTTCCTGGTCGTATGGTGAAGTAAAGAAACCCGAGACCATCAACTACCGTACCTTCAAGCCGGAACGCGATGGCCTGTTCTGCGCCAAGATTTTTGGCCCGGTCAAGGACTACGAGTGTTTGTGCGGCAAGTACAAGCGCCTGAAACACCGCGGCGTGATCTGCGAAAAGTGCGGCGTTGAAGTCACGCTGTCCAAGGTGCGCCGTGAGCGCATGGGCCACATCGAGCTGGCCTCGCCGGTTGCCCACATCTGGTTCCTGAAGTCGCTGCCGAGCCGTCTGGGCATGGTGCTCGACATGACGCTGCGCGACATCGAGCGCGTGCTCTACTTCGAAGGCTTCGTGGTGGTCGAGCCCGGCATGACGCCGCTCAACCGCGGCCAGTTGCTGACCGAAGACGACTATCTCGCCAAGCTGGAAGAGTATGGCGACGAGTTCAGGGCATTGATGGGTGCGGAAGCCGTGCGCGAACTGCTGCGCTCGCTCGACCTGCCGAATGTGGTTGAGACCCTGCATGCCGACATGGCACGCACCGGTTCCGAAACCAAGCTGAAAAAACTGTCGAAGCGCCTGAAAATTCTCGAGGGTTTCCAGAAGTCCGGGATCAAGCCCGAGTGGATGATTCTCGAAGTGCTGCCGGTGCTGCCGCCCGAACTGCGCCCACTGGTGCCGCTCGACGGCGGCCGCTTCGCGACCTCCGATCTGAACGATCTGTATCGCCGCGTGATCAACCGCAACAATCGTCTGAAGCGCCTGCTCGAGCTGAAGGCCCCGGAAATCATCGTGCGCAACGAGAAACGCATGCTGCAGGAGTCGGTTGACTCGCTGCTGGACAACGGCCGTCGCGGCAAGGCGATGACCGGCGCCAACAAGCGTCCGCTGAAGTCGCTGGCCGACATGATCAAGGGCAAGAGCGGTCGCTTCCGTCAGAACTTGCTGGGTAAACGCGTCGACTACTCCGGCCGTTCCGTCATCGTAGTGGGCCCGACCCTGAAGCTGAACCAGTGCGGCCTGCCGAAAAAGATGGCGCTGGAACTGTTCAAGCCCTTTATCTTCAACCGCCTGGAAGTACTGGGGCTGGCGACCACGATCAAGGCCGCCAAGAAGATGGTGGAAGACGAAGAGCCCGTTGTGTGGGACTTGCTCGAAGAGGTCATCAACCAGCATCCGGTGATGCTGAACCGCGCACCGACTCTGCACCGCCTCGGCATTCAGGCCTTCGAGCCGGTGCTGATTGAGGGTAAGGCGATCCAGCTGCACCCGTTGGTGTGTGCGGCGTTCAACGCCGACTTCGACGGCGACCAGATGGCCGTTCACGTGCCGCTGTCGCTGGAAGCGCAGACCGAAGCCCGCACCCTGATGCTGGCATCGAACAACGTGCTGTCACCCGCCAACGGCGAGCCGATCATCGTGCCGTCGCAGGACATCGTGCTGGGTCTGTACTACATGACCCGCGAAAAGGTCAACGCCAAGGGCGAAGGCATGATGTTTTCCGACGTCGTCGAAGCGCGCCGCGCCTACGATAACCGCGAAGTCGAACTGCATGCCCGCGTAACCGTCCGCATCAAGGAAGTGACGCTGGATGAGAACAAGAACCGCGTTGAAACCATCAAGCGCGTGGAGACCACGGTCGGCCGTGCGTTGCTGTCGGAAATCCTGCCGCCCGATTTGCCGTTCAGCTACGTCGATCGCGCCCTGAA